>JAFDAJ010000061.1 GCA_019313915.1 Deltaproteobacteria bacterium | reverse complement strand
CCACGCAAACCCTGTTCGTCGAAAAAGAATAGCCCCGCCCCACCGCCCCCACGCTATCGCCTACCCTTTTTTTCGTTTGTTGAAACAAACGGGGGTGGGTGACGTTAATGGGGGGAGCTTTAGAGAGTGGTTGGGTGATGAAGAGTTGGCGAACGATTGTTTTGGGGGTTCCTATTTTGGTGGTCGCCATCTTGGTGGCTATCGGGGTGACTTCGACGCGGGCGGACTCGCCGCGGCTCGAGAAAGCGACTTTCGCGGGCGGGTGTTTCTGGTGCATGGAGCCTCCGTTCGAGAAGATCGAAGGGGTGGTGAGCGTCACGGCGGGCTACACCGGCGGCAAGGAGACGGGGCCGTCGTATAAGGAGGTCAGCTCGGGGCGAACCTCCCATGTCGAGGCGGTTCAAGTGAAGTACGACCCGGCAGTCGTCTCTTACGAGTACCTGCTGAAGGTGTTTTGGCGACAGATCGACCCAACTGACGACGGAGGCCAGTTCGCCGATCGCGGCAAGCAATATCGGACCGCGATCTTCGCGTACGACCGCAAACAGCATGAGCTGGCCAAAGCCTCGAAACGTGAGCTCGAAAAGGGTGGTATTTTCAAGGCCCCCCTAGTCACGCAGGTTCGATGGGCTGAGCCGTTCTACGCGGCCGAGGGTTACCACCAGGACTACTACAAAAAGAACCCCACCCACTACAAGAGCTACCGCGCCGGGTCGGGCCGTGAGGGCTTCCTCAAAGCCGTGTGGGGTAACCGACCGCTCGACCCGCCGAACAAACCCAAAGCCGCAGGGAAGAAATCGATGTCCGACAAGAGCAAGGAATACGACAAGCCCGCCGACGTGAAGTTACGCGACGAGCTGACACCATTGCAGTACGCGGTCACACAGGAAGAAGGCACCGAACCACCATTCCGCAACGAGTACTGGGACAACAAGAAAGACGGCATCTACGTTGACGTCGTCAGCGGCGAGCCCCTCTTCAGCTCGACAGACAAGTACAAGAGCGGCACCGGCTGGCCGAGCTTCACCAAGCCGATCGACGCAGAGAACGTCACGCAACACGTCGACGGCAAGCTCATGGCGACTCGGACCGAGGTCCGAAGCAAGCAGGGCGACAGCCACCTCGGCCATGTTTTCGGGGACGGGCCTGCCCCGACCGGGATGCGGTACTGCATCAACAGCGCGTCTCTGCGTTTCATCGCCAAGGAAGATCTCGCGAAGGAAGGCTACGGAGACTACCTCGCGCTGTTCGAGTAGTGGCATGACGCCAGGGTGCTAACCTCGAGGCGATGTCTTTGCTCCGCCGAGGCTTGTCGCTCGTTTGGGAGGCGCCGCAAACTGCGCTCGGCGCGGCCATGCTGGGTGCAGAGGCCGCGCGCAGACGCATCGTTAACATCGAAGTCGAGGACGGCCGCCTGGTCGTCGAGTCCAAAGGGACAGGCATCTCGCTCGGGAACATCGTGATTTGGAGCCGCGAGAGCAGCCGCTGGCACGACCTGGACGTGCGAAACCGGGCGCACGAGCTCGGGCACACCAAGCAATCGCGGCTGCTCGGCTGGCTCTACTTGCCGGTGGTCGGCTTGCCGTCTATCTCCCGAGCAGCCTACGCCCTCGCGTATCGCGAAGTGACCGGCAAGCAGTGGACCCGGTACTATGAGGGCTACCCGGAAAAATGGGCCGACCGTCTCGGCGGAGTGGTTCGTGAGAAAGAGCAGAGCTGATGGAGCTTGAAACCGTAGGAACCGACTACCCAGGGTTCCTCTACCGCCGCCAACCGCGCAACGTCTATTGGGAGACGACCATTTCGTGCGACCTCGCGTGCCAGCACTGTCGGGCAAGCGCGATTCCGCATCGCGACCCGGGCGAGCTGACGACCGAGCAGGGCAAGGCACTCATGCGCAGCGTCCAAGAGCTCGGCAGCATGCTGGTGTTGACGGGCGGCGACCCGCTCAAGCGACCGGATATCGCCGAGCTGATCGAGTACGGCCGGTCGCTTCCGATCCACGTGTCGATTACGCCGAGCACGACTCCGCTGCTGCAACGCGAGACAGTCAGCCGATTCCGCGACCTCGGGGTGACCGCGATGGGTGTCAGCCTCGATGGGCCGACCGCCGAGCTTCACGATGCGTTCCGCAATGTGCCAGGCACCTTCGACTACTCGATGCAGGCCCTGCAGTGGGCACGCGAGTTCAACATCCCGGTTCAAGTCAACACGACGATCACGGCGCAAACGCTTCCACACGTGCAAGCGATGTACGAGCTGCTGCGCGACACGGCGGCGCCCCCGGTTCGCCGCTGGAGCCTCTTCTTGCTGGTGCCGGTTGGCCGCGGGTCCGAGCTCAGCACGCCGAGTGCCGACGACGTGGAGAAGCTGCTCGCCTGGGTCTACTCGATCTCCGATGAAGCACCGTTCCGGGTCGGCACGACCGAGGCGCCGCACTATCGGCGCTACTGGATTCAGCAAAAGCTCGCCGAGGGCATGCCGCTCAAGGACATTCAAGCGCGCGCCCGGCAGATGGCATTTGGCATTCGCGACGGCAACGGCGTGATCTTCGTCTCGCATCTGGGCGAGGTGTACCCGGCCGGCTTCTTGCCCTACCCGCTTCTCGGCAACGTCAAGGACCAGGCACTGCACGAGATCTACCGGGAGTCCGAGGCACTTCACGAGATTCAGGACCCGGAGAACTACAAAGGCCGCTGCGGCCGGTGCGAGTTCAAATTCGCGTGCGGCGGCTCGCGAGCACGTGCATACGCGATGACGGGTGACCCGCTCGGCGAGGATCCGCTGTGCGCGTATCAGCCTGGTGCACAGCCGGCCTGAATGTGGCGGTTACGGTCGGTTACGGTCGGTTACTTCTTGGGAAGCCCGAGCGCCCGATCGGCGATCAAGTTCATTAAGAGGTTATTGAAGACGTAGACGGTGCCTTCGCGAAGCTTTCGCTCGACGTGGTACTCCGAGGCGAGGCCCCAGCCTCCAAAAGTGGTCAGCGCGGCGCGCGAAGTCTCCCACGCTGCCTCCGAAGCCAACACCTTCACCATGGCGGACCGCGGCACGGCATCCTCGCCACGATCGACGACGTCGAGAACGTCCCAACGCATCAAGTCCGCCGCTTCGACCTTGGCATAGGCCTGCACGAGCGGATACTGAATGCCTTGGTTGACGCCGATGAGCTCGCCGAATGTCTTGCGGGTCTTGGCGTACTCGATACTCCGGTCGAGCAAGAAGCGAGCATTTCCGATCGCTTCCGACGCCGCGAGGACGCGTCGAATCACGAAGCCCTTCATCAAACAGGCGAGCCCGCCCCCGACCGGTCCGATGCGAGTGTTGTCCGGCACGCGGAGATCATCGATGAACAAGCTCGATGTCATGCGGTGCGCGACGAGATCGATCGGATGCATCTCAACTTTGTCGCCAACCTCGTCGAGGTCGAGCAAGAAGAGCGTCGTCCCTTCGTCCGCGCGCGCCAAGAGGATCATGAGGCGCGTGTGCTTGGCGAAGGAGATGAGAATCTTCCCGGCGTTGATCACCCAATCGTCGCCGTCGCGCCGCGCGGTGCTCGCAAGCTCGGCCATGTTCGCACCGCTATCGGGTTCGGTCGCCGCCACGGTGAGGAACCGAATGCCGCCGGACGCGACACCGGGGAGGTACTTCCGCTTCTGCTCTTCGGTGCCGTGAAGAACGAGTGTTCGGCAGATCGCCATCTGCGCGTTGATCGATGCAGCATCGCCGCCCGAACGGTTGATCTCCTCGACGAGCACTGCGGCGACCCGCGCCCCCGCATCGAGGCCGCCGTACTCCTCCGGAATGAAGGTGCCGAAGTACCCAGCGTCGCCAATCGTGTCGAAGAACTCGGTCGGAAACGTTTTGGCGGCATCCTGCTCGCGCCAGTAGTCCGGTCCGAAACGTTGGAGCGCCGGAGCGAGCGCGGCGCGGACTTCATCCGCTGCTGAATCCGAGGGTGACTGAGGCGCCATTGGGCCTCAGCTTTACATCGACGCGCCTAGGCCGCCAACAAGTCGCGCAAGGCCTCGTAGACGTCGGGGTGGTTGGCGATGTGGATGTGATTCATCCCTGGAAACACCGCCCCGCCGGAGAAGTGGATGCGCCGAGCGTGCTCGGGGGCCTCCCCGGAGGCGCTGGGCAGCCGGACCATCAGGTCACCGAGAAGCTGGCCGAGAGGATGCGCTGGGTCACGAGCGATCGTGGCCGCCAGAAAGTAGTACCCGACCCCGTCGACGAGCGGGACGTGTCGCCGGGCATCGGCAAACACTTCGTCTGGATCTCTGCCGGCCCACTCCTCATCGATGGTGTAGCCATAGCGCAGGTCTTTGATGCCGGCGCTGCGGCTGTCGAGCAGCTCGGCCGGGACGTGTGCGCCCGCAGCGTCCACCTTGCGCAGGACATTGGTGAGGACGTTGACGGCCTTTTCGAGCGGCGCCCCGAGATGCGGCGACCCGATGCACGCCACGTGACGAAGATGCGCAACCCAGGGCTCGTCGTGCTCACGCGCGTAGTGCGCCGCGCTTCGTACAACCAAGCCACCCATGCTGTGCCCCACGAGTGCGATCTCTTCGACCGGCACCGGATACGCGTCGAGCACCTCGGCAATCAACTTGGCCAGCGCGCGCCCGTTTTCGGAGATGTGCCGGCCGGTGTTGTAGCGAAGATAGATCGGCGTGAAGCCGAGGTCGTCCGCGAGCCGCGTGCCGAACGTCACATCGGGGTCGCCGTAGTGCTCCTCGGAGGACAGGCTCCACAACCACTCGGTTGCAGCCAGGCTGTGCACGAAGACGCAGACTTTGTTCGTGGGATTCGGAAACGCGGCCGCGAACGCTTCTGGGGTAGCCGGCAGGTGCCGCCCGTGGTGACGAAGCGTCATACCGAGGTCGAGACGGCTCTTCTTGCGGCTCAGATGGTCGCCCCAGAACCCGTTGATCGATGCCTGAAGATAGTCGACGTACCAACTCGCAGTTCCCGCCGCGGTGGATTTGATTGGCGTTGCGAGCTGGAGCTCTTCCGCGTCGGTTGGTTGGTCGAGACCGGCTTCGGCGACGTCGGCGACGGCGTTCACAGTGAAGCGGCTGAACCCGTTGAGTACCCGAATCGACTCGAATACGCCCCCGGATATGGCGGTTTCGACGCCTGTGATGACCTTGGCGGTGCTCGTGGCGGGCTCGATCGGCGCGAATCGCCGAGCCGATCGCTCCACGACCGCATCATGCGTTCGCTCGACGAGATTGGTGGTCTCTTCGACCACGTCAAACACCAAATCTATGAAGCCGCGTACACGTCGCATATGGGCGGAGTATGAACTGCTTGAGGGGCGGGACGCAAAGTGCTCCAATACGGCGATGAAGTCGATTCGCTCGTTCCAAGTGTTCGTGATGTCTTTTGCCCTCCTGCTCATGGCGGGCTGCCAGAACAAGGGGCCGACTCCGAAAGAGGGGGCACCCTCAAACGGACCGGCTCGGGTCGGCACCACCGAAACCGGTGGCGCGCATCCCGGCGGCGCACAGGATCCGCACGCCGGGATGGGTTCGACACAGAAGCCGCAGGGCGCTGGTGCAGTGTCGGGTCAGCCCGACGCGTCGGGAATGATCGACGTGGGCGGCATCGCATTCAAGATGCCCAGCAAGTGGCAAGTGCAGCAGCCAAAATCGTCGATGCGCCGCGCGCAGTTGGCGGCGCCCGGGTCGGCAGGTCCCGCCGAGCTCATCGTCTTCTTCTTCGGTCCGCAAGGCGCGGGTACGGCGGACGCCAACGTCGAACGTTGGATCGGACAGTTCTCCAACGCGGATGGATCCCCGGTTTCCGATGCGAAGAAGTCATCGAGCAAAGTATCGGGTTTCGACGTCACCAAGGTCGAGGTTGCCGGCCAGTACGCAGGGGGCATGAACGCTGCGGGTCAGCAGCAAGGCGCTCTGGCGGATCAACGTTTGATCGCGGCCATCGTCAACACCGAGGGCGGCCCCTACTATTTCAAGTTTCTCGGGCCGAGCTCGACGGTAATGGAACACGGCGCGGTTTTTGACGAGCTGATCGCGTCGATCACTTCCTCGCCCTAGCCACTCGGTTTCGTTCGCCAAGCTTCCCCGATGAATTCATACTCCCCGGGATGGTAGGAGTCCGACCACAACGAGGCGCGATACGTCCCACCGACCTACGGCGCCGCTCCTGGCTAGTGCAAGCGATCGCGTTCTCGCATTCGAGCTCCGTGTCGCCGATGTGGCGGCGGATGATGACCATCCCCACGTACGTCCTCTTGTGGGTGCTGCTGACTTCGCTCGCACCCCTGTGGATCCCGGTGATGTTCTTGGTCGGCATCTTTCGCCGGTGCTCGTTTGTCATCTTGCGATTGCTGATGTTCTTCTGGGCCTATCTGGCAACGGAGCTCGTCGGCCTGATCGTGGCGGCGGGGATCTACTTGATCACCCCGGGCAACGCTGAGCGTCGGGAAGATCTGTTCTTCCGCCTCGAGTGCTGGTGGGGCAACGCCATGTTCGAGTGGCTCTGCTTGTTTCTTTCCCTCTCAACATCCATCGAAGGCGACGAGCAGATTCTCCCCGGACCTGTCTTGGTGTTCATCCGCCACGCGAGCATCATCGACACGCTCCTCCCCGTCGCTTTGATCTCCAACGCCACGGGCTTGCAGCTGCGGTACGTGTTCAAGCGCGAGCTATTGATCGACCCGTGCCTCGACGTGGCCGGCCATGCTTCGCACTACTACTTCATTGACCGTGGCGGAAGTACGGATGAAGAGTTGGCGAACATTCGGAAGCTTGGGGAGAACCTCGGCGAACGAGGCGTGCTGCTCTATCCGGAGGGCACCCGTTTCACCGAGCGCAAGAAGCGGATTGCGATCGAGAGACTTGCCAAGGCCCATCCGGAGCTAGTGTCCCTGGCCGAGTCGTTCCAGCATTGCCTGCCTCCGAAGCCCGGCGCCGCACTCACCCTCCTCGATACGGCCCCAGACGCCGACGTACTCATCGTCGCGCACCGCGGTCTCGAAGGCATGGCCGAGGTCACGGACTTATTGAGCGGCGCGGTCGTTGGCAAGAAGGTCGAAATTCGCATCTGGCGCATCAGCGCCGCCGACATTCCGAAGGGAGACGACCGGCTGCGCTGGCTATTCGACTGGTGGAAACGCGTGGACGATTTCGTTCACGCCGCCGGCTGACGTCTCCGTCGCCGCGAACGGCGCCGTGCACCGGGCCTCTGATTGGCCGGTGGCCTCCCAGAGCTCTGAGGCGGCCGTCGGCTCGCTTGGCTGAGCTCGGCAGGATCCCGCGGCGGCAGGTCCACCGCCACCTCTGCAGGCGAAGACTTGATCAGCCTTTCCACGGCTCGCAGGCGGCTGCGTTCCGATGGATCGACGAGCGACCAGGCAGCCCCCGTCGCTCCCGCGCGAGCCGTTCGGCCGATGCGGTGGACGTAGCTCTCCGGTTCATGGGGCAGCTCGTAATTGAACACGTGGGAGACGGCGTCGATGTCGATGCCGCGCGCGGCGATATCGGTCGCGACCAGCACCCAGGCGTCGCCATTCTTGAAATTGCGGAGCGCCCGCTGACGGGCGTTCTGTGACTTGTTGCCATGAATGGCTTCGGCGCCAATGCCGGCGTTCTCCAGCTTGCGGGCCACCTTGTTGGCACCGTGCTTGGTGCGGGTGAAGACGATGGCTCGAGAGACCTCGTCATCACGCAACAGATGCTCGAGCATTCGCTGCTTGTCGCCATTGTCGACCATGACGACCCGCTGGTCGATTTCCTTCACGGTCATTTGCTTTGGCGAGACATCCACACGAATCGGGTCCTCGAGCAGCTCGCGAGCGAGCGCCGCTACCTCTTTCGGCATGGTGGCGGAGAACAAAAGCGACTGACGACTCTTCGGCGTCAGCGCAACGATGCGTTTCACGTCACGGATGAACCCCATGTCGAGAAGCCGGTCGGCCTCATCGAGCACGAGCACCGAGACTTCCGAGAGATCGACGTGCCGTTGACCCGCCAGGTCCAGAAGGCGACCCGGAGTTGCGACGAGGACGTCGAGACCCTGGGCTAGACCCTTGATCTGAGGATTCTGGCTGACGCCGCCAATGATGAAGGCGTGACGCATTTTGGTATATCGCCCGAGGGACGTCAGCTCCTCGTGGATCTGCAGCGCCAACTCACGCGTCGGCGCAAGTACGAGCGCCCGCGGCCGGCGGGGCTTGGGCGGCGAGTTTTCCTCGTCCAGACGTTGCAGCAAAGGCAAAGCGAACGCGGCCGTCTTGCCGGTTCCTGTCTGGGCAATACCGAGCAGGTCCTTGCCTCGCAAGAGCTGCGGGATGGCCTGCGACTGAATGGGAGTGGGCTCTGTGTAGCCCTTGTCCCTCAGGGCGCGGCGAAATGTTCCGCCGACCCCGAGGGATTCAAAGTCGTTGATCACTCGTGACTTACCAGCGTCCGCCGCCGCCGCCCGAACCGCCGCGGTCGTTGCGGGGACGATCGTTGGCCGCATCGACGCGGATGGTGCGACCGTCAAGCGTGGAGCCGTTGAGCTCCTCGACCGCACGGGCTGCGCTCGCGTCGTCGTCGAACGTCACGAAGCCGAAGCCTCGCGAGCGACCGGTTTCCCGATCGGTGATTACCTTGGCCTCGGCAACGGCGCCACAAGCCTCGAAAGCCTGCTGAAGCTCGCTGTCGTTCGTGTTCCAGCTCAGGCCACCTACGAATAGTTTCTTGCTCATTCTGATTTCTCTCTATCTATGTGCGGAACATGACGCCGGGAACTCTCCCGTACGCCTGCTTCGCGTCTTCTTGCCATTGTCTTCTACGAACCTTCAACCGTTGTTTCGAATCACGGTGCGGTCTGGTAGGAACAGGGCAGCGTGCCGGCAGCCCAGGGTGAGCTACCGCGCCCTAGATGGGCGATTGCGGCAAGGTAGCAGTTAGCCCGTGGTTGTCCAGAGGGGGCCGATCACCCGGCACCAGACCGCGCCAAGGTCGCAATCTTGAACGATTCCGTGGCCTTCGAGGATGAGAGCAATCAGTGTGACCCAAAGGCCGCGGCGAAGATGACCGGCTGGAACTCAGTGCTTGGGGCGCGTTCGCTCGTGCCCAAATCAGAGCTCAAACCGACTACGACCAGCAACAAAAGCATAAGCACGTACCGCATATCCACCCCCTTCGTGGCGCCTGCACGGCTGTCTCTATTAATAGGATGATCCCACTTTCTCGGGGCTGCGTAAAGGAACCGTTGGTCCCCTCAATTGCAGGGCAAAGTCGTGGTACTGGGCTGGAATGAGAATCGATACGTTCAACGGGGAGACCGACTGGGCAAAGCTCGCTGCGGCAGGACGGCAGGCGGAAGCATTCGGGTTTGATGGGTTCGCCATTCCGGAGATCACCGGCGACCCGCTGATTCATGCCGCGATGGTGGCGAACGCAACTGAGCGAATTCAGGCGCGGACGGCGATCGCGGTCGCGTTCCCGCGAAGCCCGATGGTGCTCGCGAGTCAAGCGTGGTCGATCCAGGTGAACTCGGGCGGTCGGTTTGCCTTGGGCCTCGGTACGCAGGTCAAAGCGCACAACGAGCGACGATTCAGCACGCCGTGGAAGGCGCCGCGAAGCCGGATGGTCGAGTACGTCAAAGCGCTACGCGCGATCTGGCGCTGCTGGGAGCTCGGGGAGCGCTTGGACTACCAGGGAGACCACTATCAGTTCACGCTGATGACGCCGGAGTTCACGCCGGCCAAGTCGAACTTGCCGATGGTGCCGGTGTACCTCGCTGCGGTTCGGCCGAAGATGATCGAGTCGGCGGCCGGCGTCGCGGACGGGCTTCGGTTGCACGGCTTCTGCACGAAGAAGTACTTGAATGAAGTCGCGTGGCCGGCCATCGATCGCGGGCTGAAGTCGGCCGGGCGCTCACGCAGCGAGCTCGACGTGTGCGGCGGCGGCTTCATCATGACCGGACCCGACGAAGAGACCGTGATGAAGAACCGCGAGTGGGTGCGATACCGCCTCGCGTTCTACGGGTCGACGCCATCATACCTGCCGGTGATGTCCCTGCACGGCTGGGACGACTTGGCGCAGAAGCTCCTTCACATGTCGAAGACCGGGCAGTGGAAGCAGATGGCTGCAGAGATTCCGGACGACATGCTCGACGAGTTTTGCGTGTATGTGCCGTACGATCAGTTGCCGAAGGCGATCGAAGGACGCTTTGGCGGTATTTCGGACACCGTGGAATTCCTCTTCGAGGACGACACCGATGTCGACCTGGCCCAGGACGTCGTCGCGCGAGTACACCAAATCGAGAGCCGGTTCGAGGCCCCGGCCAATCACTACGGCTAGCGGCTGTTTTTGCTCAGGACCAACAACGCGGTCTCGGCGGCGAGGTTGGGGTCTTCATCGTCGCCGATGACGCGGCCATGCGTGTCGTCGTAGTAGCGGGCTCGCTCTACGGTGACGTCCATCTTCTCGCAGAGATCGAGCATGTCGCGGATCGACGGAAAGCGGCGGTTCGGGGTGTTGTACCACTCGAAGGAATAGGAGCCTGGCGCCTTCGGGGCGCGGCCTTCGAGGCCGAACATCTCGCGCAGCGTTCGGTGAGCGAAGTTGGTGAAACCGACTACGGCGCGGTGGCCAACGCGGAGAGCGTCTTCGAGCAAACGCTCGACATTGGGCACGACTTGAAGAGTCGAGGAAAGCACCACGTAGTCGAAGCGGCCGTCGTCGAACTCCGGCAAGCCGACGTTCAAGTCGCAGTCGATGGCCTCGACGCCCTGCTGCATGGTTGCGGCGATCAACCCCGTGCTGACTTCGACCCCACACAACAGCGGCGCACCGCGCTCCTTCAGCCGCCCCAGCAAGTCGCCCTCCCCGCAACCGAGGTCGAGCACCGAGCTGCCCTCGGGAATCAGATCGAAAATTCGATCGTCCTCGGCGCTCTTGCGCGGGGGGTGCGGCTTGGGCGCCCCAAGCTTCGCTGCAACCAATGGGCCGAAGGCCTCGATGTCGTCGGGTAACAGGAAGCTATCGTGGCCGCCGTCGGTTTCGATTTCGCAATACGAGACGGGTTGCCCGAGCGTCGTCATGATCGAGACGAGCTCGCGTGATTGGCCTGGCGGAAAGAGCCAGTCACTCGAGAAAGAGATGACCAGCCAATCGCACTCGGCTGACCGGAACGCCTCGAGCCGCTTCTCGCGGGTGTCCCCCATGTCGAAGTTGTCCATCGCGAGCGTGACGCTGACGTAAGAGTTCGCATCGAAGCGCCCGACGAATTGCTCGCCCTGATAGGCAAGGTACGAGCCGACCGAAAACCGTTTCTCGAAGTCGGTCGCCATGTCGCGCGGCGCGTGACGGTCGAGATCGAACTTCCGGGTCATCGCCTCGGAGGACAGATAGGTGATGTGGCCGAGCATCCTTGCAAGCGCGAGGCCTGTGTCGGGAAACTCGCGCGTGCCGTAGTACTGCCCGCCGTGAAAGTGCGGGTCGGTCTGGATCGCATTGCGGCCCACGACGTCGAACGCAATCGCCTGCGAGGTGACGCGCGCTGACCCGGCAATGGGGATCGCCGTTTGCACATGTTTGGGATAGCGCGTTGCCCAGCACAGCGTTTGATGACCCCCGAGCGAACCGCCGATCACCGCACGAAGACGCTCGATGCCGAGCAAGTCGATGAGTCGCTTCTGCGCGTCGACCATGTCCTCGACGGCTACCAACGGGAAGTCACTGCCGTATGGAATCCCCGTGGCAGGATTGATGGTGGCGGGCCCGGTCGTTCCGCGGCACCCACCGAGCACATTGGAACAGATCACGAAGAGGCGGTCGGTGTCGACGGCCTTGCCCGGCCCGACGAGGCCATCCCACCATCCTGGCTCGTCGTGCTCATCATGTTGCGCGAGATGCGAGTCGCCGGAAATCGCGTGACAGATGAGCACCGCGTTGGTGCGGTCCTCGTTGAGCGTCCCGTACGTCTCGTACGCGACCTCGATGCCCGGAAGCAAGCCACCGTGACGAAGCTTCACGGGCGTCGGGAAGACTGCAGTCTGCACGTGGCGGAGTGGTTTCCCACTCCGCGTCGAATCTGTACTTTCGAAGTCCACGACCACGAGAGTCGGTTAGCCTACCCCACCGCGGCTGCAAGCGCTTGGTCGATGTCCGCGATGATGTCTTTCACATCTTCAATGCCGACCGAAATACGCACGTACTCCGGAACGACACCCGTCCGCTGCTGCTCCTCTGGGCTCAACTGCTGGTGAGTCGTCGAGGCTGGGTGAATGACCAGCGTCTTGGCGTCACCGATGTTCGCGAGATGCGAGCAGAGCTTTACCGAGTTGATGAACTTCTTGCCCGCTTCCATGCCGCCCTTGATGCCGAATCCGAGGATCGCACCCTTGCCGTCCGGCAAGTAATGGTTGGCGCGCTCGCTGTCGGGGTGCGAGGGGAGGCCCGGGTAGTTCACCCACTCGACGGCTTCGTGCTTCTCGAGATGCTCGGCGACCGTTTGCGCGTTCTCGCAATGCCGAGGCATGCGGAGGTGCAAGGTCTCGATCCCCTGCAGGAACAGGAACGCTGCGAACGGGCTCATCGCAGCGCCCGTGTCGCGAAGCCAGTGCGTGCGGGCTTGCACGCAGAATACGATGTTGCCCATCGGAGCAAGCGCGTCCGCGAGCACCGCGCCATGGTAGTTCGGCGACGGGCCGCAAAACTCCGGCCACTTGTCCCGGTCGTCCGTCCACTGGAAGTTACCGGAATCGACGATGCATCCGCCGATATGAGCGCCGTGACCGCCGATGAACTTGGTGGTCGAGTACACGTTGATGTCGATGCCGTGCTCGAAGGTGCGCAACAGGCATGGCGTCGTCACGGTGGCGTCACAAATCAGCGGAAGCGAACCGTGCGGTGCGCTATGAGCCGCTTCGGCGATGGCCTTGAAGTCCGGCACGTCGTTCTTGGGATTTCCGATCGACTCGATGTAGACGAGGCGGGTGTTCTCATCGACGAGGTCGTGAATCTGCTCGGGGTGATTCGGGTCGAAGAACCGCACCTCGACGCCGAGGTTCTTGAACGTGTTGTTGAACAGGGTCCAGGTTCCGCCGTACAAGCTCGTCGCCGACACGAAGTTCTGGCCGGAGTGGCAGATTGTGAGAATGGCGGCGTTGACCGCGGCCTGCCCCGACGCAAACCCAAGCCCCATGACACCACCGTCCATCGCGGCCAGCCGCTTCTCGAGGACGTCGACGGTTGGGTTCATGATTCGGGAATAGATGTTCCCGAACTCGGCTAGCCCAAAGAGGGCGGCCGCATGGTCTGTGTCGTTAAATACGTAGGATGTCGTCGCGTAGATCGGCACGGCGCGCGCATTGGTCGTGGGGTCGGGTTCTTGGCCGGCGTGAAGCGCACGCGTGCCGAGACCGTAATTCTCTTCAGTCATGTCGGTTTACCTCGTTGCTGGGGGGACGAGCTGGAGTGCTGGGGGCGAGAAGCATACCGGGTTTGTGCCCAATCTCACAAGCCAGATCCTTTCTCCGTACCGCACGTCTTTGCTCGAATGACGGCAAAACTCACGAGCCATGGCCCTCCAGATTTGCCAGAATCTTTGAGGAGGCGGGAACCACGTATGGAAGCAGGCAGCCACGATTCACTCGCGGATCAGCTCTTGGAGCTGCAGACGATTCAAGAGGCACGCGTCGCGGCCGAAGAGGAGGCGCGGTTTAGCGCGGCCGAAGAGGCGCGACGGCGGGCGGAAGCCGCAGCAAAGCAGCGGCGCGAGGAAGAGGAGGCACGCTTGCTTGCCGAAGAGGAAGCTCGTTTGGCCGTAGAGCGCGCGCACCGCGATGAAGAAGAGCGTCGCGTGCGTGAAGCCAGAGATGCTGAGCTTCGCGTTCAGTTACAGGAAGAAGGCAAGGCCCGCACGGCTCAGCAGGAACGCATGCTCGCGCACGAGAAAGAGATCGCGGCGATCACGGCCGGCGAGAAGGCAAAGATCCGCGCGCGCCGTATGTTGATCGGCGGACTCGTGTTCGCAGTGGTCGGCTCAGCGGCAGGCTACACCTTTGGTGTGAAGCCGGCCCTCGAGCGAAAGGCGTTCGAAGCGGAAAGTGCCCGACAGGAGCAACAGCTTGCGCTCGAACAAAAGGAGCGCGCGGAGCAGCAGCTCGTCGAAGAGCAAAAGCGTGCCGATGACGCGGAGCAAGCGAAAGACGAATTCGCGCAGAAACTCCAAGCGCGCGAGCAACGTCAAAAGGAGCGCGAACAGCGAGCCAAGGACCGGCCGAAGCATCGCGCGAAGCCCAAGAGCAAAGGGTGCGCACCAGACGATCCGCTTTGCGGCATCAAGTTCGACTAGGGGACGATCGCTACTGCAGCCGGTACGGCGCCAGCTCTCGTTGCATGCGCTCATATATCTTCGCCCACAGCCACGAGCTCAGCCTGGGCGAAAGCCGTTCGACGAACCAGAACAGCCTCCACCACGAGGGCACGATGATGATCGGAGCGTTGCGTGCGACCTTGCGCAGTGTCGGCGTCGGGGGCGAGATTCATTCGGCCGTACTTACCCGCCGTCATGATGGGGGTGCGAATCACGCCGGGGCACAGCGCCGAGACGCGCACCCCATGTTCCCGGGCCTCGACGCGCAATACCTTGCTGAGCCCTACGACCGCGTGCTTGCTCGCCGCGTAGCTGCCTGCTTCGCCGGTCGGCAAGAGCCCCGCCATGGATGCCGTATTGATGATGTGCCCCGAGCGCTGGGCGCGCATCACCGGGTACACGGCCTGGACGCCGTAAGCGACGCCCCGCAAGTTGACGTCGAAGACGTCGTCCCAGTCGGCCAATGTGTACCCAGCTATGTCGCCGCCCACGCCGATACCTGCGTTGTTGAAGAGGTAGTCGATGCGGCCTGTGCGGGCGACGGTTTCGTCGTCGAGCTCACGCGCAGTGGCTTTTCCGCCAGCCTGCCGAATCGCATGGGCGACTTCCTCAGCGAGCTCGCTTTGCCGATCAGCGAGGACCACCTCGACGCCTTGCTCGGCTAGCTCTTCGGCGAGCGCCCGGCCAATGCCGGAGGCGCCGCCGGTGATTAGTGCTGTCTTGGTGGCCATCGGTAAGGCGAAGTCTACCATGGTAAGCTGCCAGCTTGCCGCCTGACCCGGAAACCAAGACGCCATGGGCGGTGCCTACTGGTCCAGTGGTGGGTAGCTCATGCGGATGAGGCCGTGTTGTTCGCGATCGAAGTTGGCGATGTAGAGGTGGTTG
>JAFDAJ010000196.1 GCA_019313915.1 Deltaproteobacteria bacterium | reverse complement strand
GTTCAAGGGATTGGAGTTTGAATCCATCGACGCCTTGGCTCTCGACGAGCACGATCGGCTAGTCGGAGTGAACCCGCGCGCGGAGGTGCCTGTCCTCGTTGATGGGGGTTTCACAGTCACCGACTCGACTGACATCGTCTACTATCTAGAGGACCGCTTCCCGACGCCTGCGGTCTTTCCCGTGGAGCCCGAGCTCCGCGCCAAAGCGCGACGGTGGCAACGAGTTGCAGACACCCTTCTCGACGCGATCATCCACGACATCTCCATTTGGACTTGGCCTACGCACGAACGGCCAGATGAGCCTCCTGAAGGGTTGCTCGAGGCGGGGCGCGAGGACCTACGCAACGTTCTCAGCCAGCTCGAGGATTCGCTCGGTGACGGAGGTTTCGTGTGCGGCGATCTGTCGGTCGCAGACTTCGCGCTGTTCCCTCACGTCTCGGCGCTCAAGCCGCTTGGGATTCTGCTCGAGGAATCCACCCACCCGAGGCTGCTTCGTTGGAATCGCGAGATGCGCTCACAGGCGCTGGTGCGCAAGGATCTCGATTACGTGAAACAGAGCGCGTTCGAGAAGTTCGTGTCGGGCCAATCTCCCTACGAAGACGACAAAATCGTTTGGCGAGGTGACCGCATCGAGTGGCTTCTCGCGCACGGCTTTCGTGACTGGCTTCTTGCAGAGCTCGAGTCTGGCCGTGCGGTCGTTCCCCGCTCGGTCTAGGGGATCCGCGCATCACCCCGTCAAACATCTTCGGTCCGTGGTAAAAAGAGACCGTATGACTTTACCGAGTCGTCCTCTTGCTCCTGATGGATCACACAGAGGGGTTTCAGCATCCTTCCTTTTGGTGGCACCTGGCTGCTGCCGTGTTTTTCTTATTGCCCTGGTTCTCGTGCAGGCGCGGGGAGCCCAGTGCTCGTTTCATCCGCGTGGCGGAGCTCCTGGCGTTCAGCTTGGGCGTGCTCGCAACGAGCGTGATGGCCCTGTACATCCCCTTCGAGGGGCGGCCGGATTTCATTGGGCTGCTCGCGCTTTCAAACGTGATTCTCGCGCGGGCGATCTTCGTTCCGAGCTCCGGGCGTTGGACTCTGACGCTCGGGTTGATCGTCGGTGCGGTGCTCCTCAGCTTCGTCTACTTCGGCTCTCTCGGCCTGGACGTACAGAAGTGGTCCGTCATCTATCCAGCGCTCATCAATCTGAGCGTTGAGCGCACCGCCGCCAACATCACGATCGAGGTTGGAGTCTGGTGGGTTCTCGCGCTCGCCCTCAGTGTAGGGGCTTCGGTGGTGATCTACGGGCTCCGTCGCCGGGTCCGTGATGCCGAACAACTCGGTCAGTACCGGCTCGAAGAAAAGCTTGGCGAGGGAGGGATGGGCGTCGTCTATCGAGCGAGCCACGCATTCCTGCGACGGCCGACGGCGGTGAAGCTCCTGCCTCCCGATAAGGCGGGCGTCGACAATCTGCGGCGGTTCGAGCAGGAAGTGCAGCTCACCGCTAGTCTCGCGCATCCGCACACCATCACGATTTTCGACTACGGCCACACCGCGGAGGGGCTCTTCTACTACGCGATGGAGTACATCGACGGGCTGACGCTGACCGATCTCGTCGCGAGGTCCGGCGCCCAACATCAGGGCCGGGTCGCGCACTTGATGCGCCAAGCGGCTTCAGCCCTCGTGGAAGCGCATGGCGTCGGCTTGGTTCACCGCGACATCAAGCCCGGCAACATGATGGTGCACCTGTTACACCCGCACGGAGGGGGAGGGGATTTCATCAAGGTGCTGGACTTTGGTCTCGTCAAAGAGGTTCGGCAGGAAGGCGGCGTGGAGTTGACCAACGAGGCGAATCTGGCTGGCACTCCCCAGTACATGTCACCCGAATCGATCACCGCACCCGATGTCGTCGATGCGCGCGCCGACCTTTACGCGCTTGGCGCGGTGGCCTACTACTTGCTGACAGGTACACACGTGTTCACAGGCAAGAGCATCGTCGAGGTGTGTAGCCATCATCTGCACAGCACGCCGGAGCCTTTGTCGTCGAGGCTCGGCGAGCCGATTGCGCCAGACCTCGAGCATCTAGTCTTGCGTTGCCTCGCGAAAGATCCGTCCGAGAGGCCGCAGAGCGCGCTCGAGCTCGAACAACGGCTGGGCGCGTGCGCCGACGTCCCCGCGTGGTCCTCCGAGGACGCGCGCGATTGGTGGGCGGCGCATGGCGAGCTCTCGCGAAAGACGCCTCCGCCCGCGGGCGAAGGCATGCTGACCGTCGAGGTGCAGCTCACTTCCCGAGCTGGTCGCGATCGAGCATGAGCGACTGCATCGATTGCAGCAGGTCCTCCGGGGAGCTCTTCATCGATCGGGACCGCGGCTGCTCGGAGCGCTCGGTGAGCCTTGGCCAAAGAGGCTCGCGAATTCGTTCGGGCAGGACGTTGTGCAGATACTCGAGCGCGGTGCCACGCAAGTTGGCGTCCTGACTGGAGAGTGCCCGGAGGGAAAGGACGATCGCGTCACGATCGAGCGCCAGGCTGAGCAGCGTGAACACGTGTTGCAGGTTGCGGTCGTCGCGATCCTCGAGAAGCGCGTCGATTTCGCCTTGGATGTCGGGGGAGACTTCTTCGCGAAGCCGCCGGTGCTGCCATTGTTCCTGGTCGGCGGCGACCTCTCGCGCGACGGCTTCCATGATAGTGCGCTCGGGCAGCTCGATCGTTCGGTTTCCTCGCTGTAAATTTGCGAGTGCGTGCCCGCAACGATAGCGAACATCGAACTCATCGTCCTTCAGGCCTTCCAGCAGGCCCCGCACGGCGCGCGGATCTTCGATCTTTCTCAACAGGCGAGGAACTCGGCGACGGACGGAGGCGGGGCTGTCGCTAGAGAGCATGGCGTCGACCAGTTGGCCTGTGATGTCAGGGCCCATCTGCTCCAAAGCCCGATACGCCGGGCGCGCGTACACGTCGTTTCCAAGTCGATCGATTACATGTGCGGCAAGACGTGGGCTCAACGAATCGTCCAGCAGGACGTTCAGCACACGTCGCGGCTCTTCGGATAGCAGGTCGGAGAGCTGGGCAAGCCACGCCTCGCGACGCGCGGCGCTTTGGTCAGCGTCACGCTCACGTCCGAGCTCTTCGATGCTGTCCAACAGTTGATGGCGATTCATCACCGCCGCGCTCCCGGCGAGCGTGTGCAGCGTCGTCGCGTCGATGATGTCATCCGAGTGAAGCACGATCGAGCCGTCCCGCAGGCTCGTCGCGAGCTCATTCACGTAGCCATCGTGCAGTTGGCGGATCATCCAAGCGGATATCAACGCCACAATGGTTGCGACCACCAGTACCCACGACGTCGCCACATCCGCCGTCGCGGTGACCGCGACAATCGCCATGACGAGGATGCTTCCGATCCCGTACCCGATTCGATTGCAAGCGATGTCGATGAGTGCCTTGGTGGCTCGCTTTTTGAGCGGGGGCACCGGTGTGTAGAGAAGCTCGTATCCAGAACGAAAAAGCGAGCTCGAAATGACAGTCTGCGTTCCGCGTCCAAGGGTGGCCGTCCAGAGCCCGGTCCACGCGGCACCCAAGCCGGCGCTGATGGCAACGGCGAATGGCAGAATCGCCATCGTCCCGCCGAGCCCGATTTTCGCGAGCAGTGGCTTTGCAACCCCTGCTTGCATCACGAACGTGAGCAGCGAAGTCACCATGTAGAAGACAGCGAAGAACGAGAGCAGGCTTGCAGAGTCCGTGAATCGCGCGTCCGCCTCCGCTTTCATTGCGTAGTCCACCAAGACACCGACGGCGCCGAGAAGCACGATGGTCAGCGCGACCTTGCGGAGGTACGCATCCTTCCGAATCGTTCGGATTCCAAAGTTGGATTCGTCGTCCGATGCTCTTTGAGGTTGGGTGGACTTGCCGACGTTCCAGACCCCGAGCGCGACCAGCACACTGAGAGCGCCGAGACCATAGAGGACGGTCGCAAGCTCGAACGCATCTGAAAGAAAGAGCGCCACGACTCCTCCCAACACGCCACCCAATGCGGCGCCTGTGCCGACTTGAGCGACGACCGTTTTTGCGTAGAGCGGATCAAACCTCTCGTTCACCACGGACGAGAACGCGCTCACCACCAGTGCGCCCAGGACGCTGACGTGAATGTACGTGATCACGGCAACGCTTCTTGGCGCGACGTCCGTCAGGGCCGCTTCGAAGACGAAGATCGCGCCATTGAGCATCGCAAGCACCAGCGCGGTGCCGCGAGGACCCCATCGTGGCATCAAGCGGCTGACCGACATTGCGGCTCCTAAGGAAAGCGCGGCCGCAGCCAGCATCACGCGAGGCAAGTACACCGCCTCGAATTCGGTGAGAAACAACGCGTCGCGAACAGCGCGCCCCGCGATCAATTGCGCGACCATCGGGATCGACGTCAGAATCGCAATCGATGCAGCGCGTTCGCGTGCTCGTTCCATCGACCGAGTGTAACCGAGTTCGTTCCGCGCCTTCCGAACTAACCCCTCGAAAAAGGGGACTGTCCCCTTCTTATGGGTTGGTTGGGTAGGTGAAGTCTTTGAAGGCTACTCGGTAAAAGAGGGAGTACATGAGGGGGACGAAGCCTAGGGTGAGCATTGTTGAGAAAGCCAAGCCGAACATGATGGCGATTGCTAGTGGCTCCCACATGGCTTCGCCGCCTAGGTAGAGGGGGAGCAAGCTGGCGATCGTGGTTGCGGTGGTGAGCATGATCGGACGGAAGCGCTGTTGGGCTGCTTGGATGACCGCATGGGGTGGGCTGAGGCCGTTCTCGCTCTGTTCGATGTCAATTCGATCGATCAGCACGATGCCGTTGTTGATCACGATGCCAGCTAAAGAGACGATGCCGAGAAGCGTCATGAAGCCGAAGTACGAATCCATGACGACCAGGCCGATGGCGACGCCGACCAACGCAAAGAGAATCGTCGCCAGGACGATGACGGGCTTTCGCAGCGAGTTGAACTGCCACACCAGGAGCATGATGATCACCATGCCCGCGATCGGAAGTTTGTCGGCAATGGACTGGTTGGCTTTGCCCGAGCCCTCCACCTCGCCGCCAAACTCGTAGCGGTAGCCGATGCCCCACTCGTCCTTCTGTTCTTCGAGCCAGGGCTCGAGCTCTGCGATGACGTCGAACGCGGTGACGCCTTCGACGACCTCGCTGTTGACGGTGATCGTGGCGTACCGATCACGCCGGAGGATCTCCGAGGACTCCCACTCGAGCTTGCCGGTTGCGACCTGGGTAAGCGGCACTGAGCTTCCGTCCTGCGAGAAAACGCTCAGCGTCCCCAGACGGTCGATGTTGCGGCGCCCTTCCGCGACGGACCTCAAGACGATCGGAATTATCTTGTCGTCTTCGCGGTATTGCGTCGTTTCGTAGCCGCTCAGGAAGGTCTGCAGCGAGGTGGCGACGTCTTCGTTGGTGACA
>JAFDAJ010000195.1 GCA_019313915.1 Deltaproteobacteria bacterium | reverse complement strand
CCGTGGTCGATGTGACCGATCGTGCCTACGTTCATGTGTGGTTTGTCTCGGACAAACTTTTCTTTAGCCATCGTTCGTTTCCTACCTTGAACCTACAAAATCTTCGGAGCCCAGGATGAGACTTGAACTCACGACCTCCCCCTTACCAAGGGGGTGCTCTACCACTGAGCTACCTGGGCATAGTCTGAATCGTGTCTCGTTTCACCTGCACTGCGGGTCAGAGCGGGCGACCGGGCTCGAACCGGCGACATTCAGTTTGGAAAACTGAGGCTCTACCAACTGAGCTACACCCGCGTAATCTCTTCGTTCATCTCCTGGTGGAGGGTGGTGGGTTCGAACCACCGTAGGCATAAGCCGGCAGATTTACAGTCTGCTCCCTTTGACCGCTCGGGCAACCCTCCATAGTCATTCCGTTTTTCAAGCAGAGCTGGCGATGAGACTCGAACTCATAACCGCCGGTTTACAAAACCGGTGCTCTACCAATTGAGCTACGCCAGCAAGACGGCGGCGGCTGTACTACGTTCCGGCCCCCTCGAAGTCAAGGGAATCAGGGTCAGAGGCCAGACGAGGGCGGTTCGCAGGCTTTGCGGTCGTTTCTGGGGTCGACAAAGGTGATGCTGCCAACGCAATTCGACTCGTTTTCTACCGAGCGATTGAGATTGCAGTCGGGCTTGTCCTGGCACACCCGGAAGCAGTAGTTCTTGCCGTCATCGTGGGTGACACAGGCCGACCCCTCGGGACAATCCACATCGCCCGTGCAGCCCTCGAGCCCGCAATAGCCACCCGTGAACTGGGTAAGGCACTCGAGCACGACTTCCTGGTCAGCCGACTCGCACTCCGCGGCATCCGTGCACTCGGCACCTACGCCGACCCGGTCTGCCGCGGTCTCCCCGTCTGAGCTTCCACAACCCACCGCTAGTCCCATAACCGCCGCACCCACAGTAATAACATACATTAACCTACACATGACCACCCCTCATTCTTTATTTCGTCGGTGTGCGGTCTCGACCCGATTCCGCCCATTCGCCTTCGCAGCGTACATGGCACGATCGGAGGCCTTGAGCAGCGCGTCAAGATCCTCTCCATGAGCCGGAAACCCTGCCACTCCGACGCTGGCGGTGACCGACAGATACGGCGCGTCGGGAATTTCCATTTTAGCGACGGCGACTCGGCACCGCTCGGCAGCGCCCACCGCCTGCTTCAGATCCGCTCCAGGAAGGAGAATCACGAATTCCTCGCCACCGAACCGGCCAACGATGTCGCCCGCTCGCAACGTCGACTGTACCGCGTGCGTCGTTTGCCTGAGCACCACATCGCCCCGAGGATGTCCGTGCGCGTCGTTGATCCTTTTGAAGTGGTCGAGATCGAGCATCAGAACGCCCAATGGCGTCTCATCGGTGCCGGCCTTCAGCAACGCACGCTGCATGACCTCCATCGCAAAACCGCGTGTGTAGGCGCCGGTCAGAGAATCGAACTGCGCGGCTTCGAACAAGCTCCGTTCATCCTGGCGCCAGACGCCGATCAGATGATCCATGACCACGGCGAGCGGAACGTAGATGAGAGCCGCTGCAACGGCGCGCTCCGCGGCGACCTCGACGAGATCCGGCCTCTCGAACGATGCTTCAAACAAAGAAAGGAACGGGAGGAATCCAGCCTTGCTCGCGAAGTGCATCGCAAACATCGCGCAGAACCAGCCGATGAGGGCGATCCACAGTGAGCGCCGCTCGAGCAGCACCATCCCCAGGAGCAGCGCAGCAACCATGATCAGGCCGCTCGCCGCCGTATAGGGACCGATCGCGTAACACACCGCCGTGCCCGTGATGATGTGCGCGGCAATGGTCGCGAACAGCAGCCAAGAGAACTTTACATCGCGCCGCACGTACCAGCGCCACGTCCAGATGTAGAATCCAATCCAGAACACCAGAGCACCGACGGCAAGCGTGGTCGTCGTTCGCAGCGCCGCCTCGTCGTCAGGGCGCTCGAGAAGGAAGGGCCAACCGTCGAGCCCCGCGAACGAGAAGGCGACGATCACCATGAGGAGAGCGGTCAGGAACTGGACGTAGAGAGAGCGGTCCCGGGCATTCCATCCAAAGGGTGAGCCGGTTGGCAGCAGCGACGCGCTGAACGGAATCACCGACACGCGCGGCTTGGCGCGCGCCTGGCTCTCCGCATCCTCCGACGACGACTGAAGGCGCGGCGGCTTGCTGTGCAGACTGACAACCATCTCCCCTCTATCAGGATAGCAACCGAGGACGGGAGGTGTCCTCAAGCTGCGTGGTGGACACCGACCGGACGGGTGGTCAAGACGAGCTCCCTCACGCGAACCCAACGTCGAACGCAATGCCAATGGGCGTTGGCCATCGCCATGAAGCGAATGGCGGTATCGTTGAACAGCGAGCCATGCGTATCGCGAACGACCTCCGCGCCGATCCACAGGGGGTCAGGCTCGCCCGGGAGGGTGAGCTGAATTTGCAGTCGATCGCTACGGCGATTGCCGAGGATGGCGAGCGAGTCGAGGAGCAATCCGTGCTCGCTGATGCTGGTCACGAACGCGGGCATCACCTCGTCATCGGCGACCAGCTCCGCGTAGAGCGCAACCGGAACCAGAGTCTCACGGTGCGCGCCAAACAGCATCGTAGTTGAAGCTACGGGGAGCCGCGGGGCCGAGCAAGAAACTTACCGGATCCTCTCTGCCCGCAAAGCGGTATGATCCCGCGGTGCTTGGCCCCGCCCTCGCCCTCGCGGCATACCTCGTAGGCTCGATCTCGTTCGGTCTGGTTTTGGCCGACCGGCAGGGTGTTGATTTGCGCAGCGTAGGAAGCGGCAACATCGGCGCGACGAACGTCGGTCGCGCGCTCGGCAAGAGTACGGGCCGCAAGGTCATGCTCCTCGACATGCTCAAGGGCTTCGTGCCGGTTGCTTTGGCGCGTTGGACGTTCGACCTCTCGTGGCCGTGGATCACCGTGGTCGGGATCGCGGCAGCGCTCGGGCACGTCTTTCCGATTTGGCATAGCTTTCGAGGTGGCAAAGGAGCGGCCACGGCCGGTGGCGTGTTGCTTGGCGCCCTTCCTCCAATTGGCGCTGCGACGCTCGTCGCGTTCGTGGTCGTGAAGAAGCTGAGCCGGCGGGCCAGCGTGGCGTCCCTGTCCGCTGCGACCCTCGCCGCCGCCCTGACGATGGTGTTCGACGGGCGGCAGTGGCCAATTCAACTTGCCGTGGGACTGTGGATCCTCGTCGTGATCCGACATGCCGACAACATCGCCCGGCTCCTACGGGGGGAAGAGCCACCGGGCTAGTTGGTTTGACGGGGAGCCTGAGGGTGTGATACCCGAAACTGAATGGCGGTTCATTCAACAGCCAACAAGCGCAAGAGAGCGCCCGACAAGCGGGACCGAATCCTCAAGGCCGCGATCAAGGTCTTCGCGAAAAACGGTTTTTATGCCACGCGGGTCAGCGAAATCGCCAAGGCGGCGGGTGTCGCGGACGGGACGATCTACCTCTACTTCAAGAACAAGGACGATGTCCTGATCACGATCTTCAAGGAGGGCATCGAGCGGCTCTTGACCATCCTTCGAGAGGTCGCCGAGTCGGACGAGCCGTTCGAGAATCGAATCGAGCGCATCATCGAGCTCCAACTTGGTTTGATGGAGGAGCAGCGCGACCTCGCCGAAGTGGTCACCGTGAACCTACGGCAGTCCTCCCGCCTCCTGAAGCAGTACGCCACGCCCCTGTTCATGCAGTACATCGACGTGATTGCGGGAGTGGTTCGGGACGGACAGAACGAAGGCGCGTTTCGGGACGACCTCAGCCCTCGCGTGGTGGCGCGGAGTCTTTTCGGGGCGATCGACGCGATCCTGTTGACCTGGGCACTCGGAGAAGGCGACCCGCCGGCCCTACGCAAGGCTGGCACGCACTGCGCCAGCCTGTTTCTCGAAGGTCTTCGAAAGCGCTGACCAGGAGTCCGCTCGACGACGAATGGATTACGACGTCATCATCATTGGGAGCGGTTTTGGCGGCAGTGTGCCGGCCTTGCGCCTGAGCGAAAAGGGCTACCGCGTCGCGGTCTTGGAGCAGGGTCGGCGGGTGTCGCCCGACGATATGCGCGACGCCGATCGAAGCCTGCGCAAGTTGTTCTGGATTCCGCAAATCGGCTTCCGCGGATTCTTCGTGCAGCACTTCTTCAGGCACGTGGGCACCGTGGGCGGCGTGGGCGTCGGTGGTGGAAGCCTCGTGTACGCGGCGGTGTTACTGAAACCGGGGGACGCATTCTTTGCAGACCGTGCCTGGGCGGACCTCGGAACGGATTGGAAGCGCGAGCTCGAACCGCACTTCGAGACAGCGGCGGCGATGCTCGGTCGAACCACGAATCCGGATCACGGCAAGATGGACGACTGGCTGCAGGCAACCGCTCGAGCGATGGGCGTCGAGGACACATTCGGCCCGGTGCCCCAGGGGATCTACTTTGGCCAGGCCGGCAAGACGGAGCCTGATCCCTTTTTGGGCGGCGCAGGGCCCGAGCGGATGGGCTGCACACGCTGCGGAGGTTGCCTGACCGGCTGTAGCGATGGCTCGAAGAACAGCCTCGACAAGAACTACCTCTACATGGCGGAGAATCTCGGCGCCGAGATTCTCCCGGACACGAAAGTGGTGTCGATCCGTCCGCTCNNNCGAGCGCAACGGCGCACGCCGGTTCGGGCGCCACGCGTCATCGTTGCTGCTGGCGTGATTGGAACGCTGGACCTGTTGTTCGCTTGCCGGGACGAGCTCCGAACGCTGCCTGAGATCTCATCGACGCTCGGGGACGTGGTTCGAACCAACAGCGAAGCGATCGTCGCCGCGCTTTCGCCGGACCCAGCAGACGACCTCACGCACGGCGCCGCCATCTCGTCGCACTTCTATGCCAACGCGCATACGCACATTACCCAGAACCGCTTCCCTCCCGGCTACGACTTCATGCGTTGGTACATGGGACCTCTCACCGACGGCACGAAGGCATTTAGCCGAGCGCTACGCACCATCGCAGGCGTCGTTGTGCATCCAGTGCGAACGCTCCGCGCGCTTTTCGCGCGCAACTGGCACAAACGGATCACCGTGCTCACGGTCATGCAAAGCCTCGACAGCCAGATCTCGTTCCGGCGGGGTCGCCGCTTTCTTTGGCCATTCAAACCGATGTTGCATTCGAGCGCTGGAGCTGCTGGGGGCACGCCGGCCTACATCCCCGAAGCCAACGAGGCCGCTCGAAAACTAGCCGAGCACATCGGCGGCACGCCTCACAACACCATTCTCGAAAGCATCGGAAACCTCTCCGTCACTGCCCACATCCTCGGTGGCTGCGCGATCGCGGCTGATCCCACCGCAGGCGTGATCGACACGGACCATCAAGTCTTCGGCTATCCGGGGCTCTTCGTGACCGATGCTTCGGCGATCCCGGCCAACGTCGGTGTGAATCCTGCGCTCACCATCACGGCCCTCGCCGAGCGGTTCAGCTCGCGCTTCCCCTCAGCCGTAGAGGAGGGCGATGATGATGCCGAGGGCGAGTGCAAATAGAGCGATGAAAGGGAGCGGGCGCATCGACAACGGGCCGGGCGGCAGCCCAAGGCGCGAACCTTGCGCAAATCCATTCGGGAGTGTTGCGGGTACGTGCCTTGCGCCTCCGG
>JAFDAJ010000443.1 GCA_019313915.1 Deltaproteobacteria bacterium | reverse complement strand
GATCCGCCTGCGGAGCGCACGGAAGTCGAGGAAACCAACCCTCGAGCTGCCCTCGAGGCCGCCTGCTACGACGGCGACCCAGAAGCCTGCGACCAGCTCGGCCACTAGAAGATGCCCCTACTCGAGGGTTTTGATCTTGAGATCCAGAAGCTGCTCGGGGTCCACTCGCGAAGGTGCCGACGTCATCAGGTCGTTGGCTCGCTGTGTCTTCGGGAACGCGATGACGTCTCGAATCGATTCAGTCTCGGCAGCTAGCATGGCGACGCGATCCATCCCGACCGCTATCCCGCCGTGGGGTGGGGCGCCGTAGGTGAGTGCGTCGAGCAGGAAGCCGAACTTCTCACGAGCGTCTTCGTCGCTCAGGCCGATGACTTCGAAGACCTTCTTCTGAACTTCCGGGTCGTGGAGACGAATCGAGCCGCCGGCGATCTCGAAGCCGTTGAGGACGAGGTCGTAGCGGTAAGAAAGAACGTTGCCAGGGTCGCTGGCGAGCAGCTCGATGCACTCGTCATGAGGACGGGTGAAGACGTGGTGCGCTGCTTCCCAACGCTTCTTGTCTTCGTTGCGCTCGAACAAAGGCGGGTCGACGACCCAGAGGAAGTTCCACTCCCCCGCGCTCCCCGTCTCGGGAATCAAGCCGAGCTTGCGTGCGACATGCAGACGGAGGTTGGCCATCACGGTTTGGACCTTCGACGTCGGGCCGAACTGGAAGAAGATCAGGTCGCCGTCCTTGGCGTCGACCGCCTCGTTCACCGCCTTGCGGAACTCGGGGGTGACCATCTTGGCCAGCGGGCTCTGCAGCCAGTTTCCTTCGCCGTCGACCTTGGCGCGGGCCAGACCTTTCGCCCCCATCTGACGCACGTACTTCTCGAGCGCGTCGAGGTCCTTGCGCGAGAAGCCGTGGCCTGAGGGCACCACCATCGCTTTCACGATTTCTGTAGGGAGATCGCGACGATACGCGCCCTCGCTGAACTTCTTGGCGATGGGTTCCAGCATACCGATGCCACCGCCGCCGTGCTCGACGGTCAGGTCGGTGATGTCGACGTGCTCCATCGCGAAGCGCATGTCGGGCTTGTCGTTGCCGAAACGCTCCATCGATTCCGCAAACGGGAGCCGAGGGAACTCGCCGCTCGGGAACCGCTCGAGCAAGTCAATCCCAAGCACCTCTTTCCACAACCGAAACACGAGCCCCTCGAGCACTTTGAACAGGTCGTCCTCATTGATGAACGACATCTCGACGTCGATCTGGGTGAACTCGGGTTGCCGGTCGATGCGCAGGTCCTCGTCGCGGAAGCAACGAACGATCTGGAAATACTTGTCGTAGCCGGCCGGCGTGTACTTCACCAAGAACGGCGTCTCGATCTCGAGGAAACCGCTCTCGTTGAAGTAGTTGCGGGTCTCGTGGTTGAGCTGGCTCCGCATCATCAAGTTCTTCTGCAGAGGCGAACGCCGCAGATCGAGATACCGATACTGGAGGCGCTTGTCTTCGCCGGTCGCGATCTGGTCTTCGATCTCGAACGGCGGCGTCTCGGCCTTGTTGAAGATCGTCGTTGCAAGCGCGATGACCTCGATGGCGCCGGTCGCGAGCCGCGGATTGTGAAGACTCGTGCCGTCGTCCTTCGTGCCACGATCGCGGACCTTGCCTCGAACCCCGAGTACCCACTCCGATCGAGCCCGGTCGGCGGTCTCGAACGCCTCTTTGTCCGTGGTCTCGGGGTCGAAGATCACTTGGGTCAGCCCATCACGGTCACGCAGGTCGATGAAGATGCAACCGCCGTGGTCACGCCGATTCTGCACCCAGCCGAAGAGCACGATCTCCTGATCGATGTTCTCCTCCCTCAGTTCACCACAGGAATGCGTACGTTTGAGCTCGTCGATAAAACGGGCCACTTGAGGCCTCCTTCAGCCCAGAAATTTCGGGCAGTGCGGCAAGGTAGCCGTCACGCCACCTGCGTCAAGTACGCGGGGATTCCTTCGCGTGTACGGGCAGTTGCGCTCCCGGGGCCGGGCGTAGACAATGCGCTCCGGGGACACTCAAACAGTAGAGTGAGGGAGATATGGCTGCCGAAGAGATCGAGTGCCACGTATGCGGCGCAGGCAATCCCAAGGGTTCCGAGCGCTGCGCCTCGTGCGGGGCGCGGCTGT
>JAFDAJ010000442.1 GCA_019313915.1 Deltaproteobacteria bacterium | reverse complement strand
ACAAGCACAAGGCCTTTAGCGCGCAACACCAATGGAAGACCGGGCGCAAAGAGCAAGCGGCCATCATGCGCAATGGCGAGGAGATCATCGAAGAGGAATACCTCACCGATTTCCAGGCGCCCGTCGAGTACTACTGCATGTACCCGGAGGTCGAAGACGAGAACAAACGTGTGTACTACGCGATGATCTCGTCACTCGATGATGCGATCGGTGAGATCACTCAGAAGATCAAAGACCTCGGCATCGAAGAGGACACCCTGATCTTCTTCATCAGCGACAACGGCGGCGCCTCGTACACGCACGCCACGGACAATGGGCCCCTCAAGGCGGGGAAGCTCACGCAGTTCGAAGGCGGCATCCGAATTCCCTTCATGATGAAGTGGAAAGGGAAGGTTCCCGCGGGCACTCGCTACAAGTACCCCGTGTCCTCAACCGACATCTTCGCGACGTCGGTGGCAGCGGCGGGCGGCGTCCTTCCAAGCGACCGCGAGTATGACGGCGTCGATCTGGTGCCTTACGTCACCGGCAAGAAGAAGGAACGACCGCACCAGGTGCTCTTCTGGCGGGCGGACCACATCTGGGCGATTCGCGATGGCGACTACAAGCTCATCCTCAGCACCCGCGACGGCTGGGCTGAGCTCTACAATCTCATCACCGACCAATCAGAAATGATTAATCTGAAGGAGCAGATGCCGGAGCTTTACGAGAAGCTCCACGAAGAGCACGAGGAGTGGCAAAAGAACAAGCTAAAGGTGAAACCGATGTGGCCACGCATCATGGACAAGAGGTTCGTCATCGACGGCAAGGACTACTACTTCCCAGCTTGATGCCTCGCGTCGTTTGATCCGATGAAGAGACTATTCCCTGCCCTTGCCCTACTCACCGTCTGCGCCTCGGTGTGGCTAACGCCCGCTTCCGCCTCGGCCGTGCCCAAGCTCGACATCAAGGTCTTCTTCGGCGTCGGCAGCACGAGCCTCGTCCCGCGGCTCCCCGAGTTCGAGCTGCCGAGTGGCGCGATGATCGGTGGACGAGAACCGAGCTCGTTCTTCAGTTGGCAGGGAGGCCTCGCGGCGCGGGTTCGCTCGGGCAAAGTGTTCGGCGAGATCAGTCTCGGGTTCAGCCGCTTTAATTTCCAAATTGGCGAGAACCTCGTGGAGCTTGCAGAGCTCGAAGGTCGAACTCCTGAGCAGGTGGATGCAATCAGGGATCTCGTCGGAAATGATGCGAAGATGAACTCGCTCGAGCTGCCGATCACCGCGGGCTACGTCCCTTACGCGAATCCTTATTTCAAGCTCTTCCTGTACGGGGGCCTGGTCAACAAGTTCAACATCAAGGGCTTCGTCGACACCAATAGCGGCGGAGAGATCAAGTTCCGGCCCAAAGACATCCCCGGCTTTCCGTTGGTGATCTACCAGGCAGGCGCTCGCCTCGGCGTTGCATTCGACCTCGGCCCGTTGAACTTCGATTTCAACTACACGATCGGCATGAACAGCATCACCAAGACCGAGTTCCGCACCAACAGCCACGTCACCCAAATGAACCTAGGCTGGCTCTTCTAAAAAGGGGACAGTCCCCTTTTTGGAAGGGTTAAGAGTCGGCGGCGCCTAGGAAGGTCTTCAGCTTGTCGTGGAGGTCGTGGAGGTGTTTGCTTGCGTGGTCCTTCTGCTCGGCATCGAGGAGGCCGTAGACGAAGAGCAGCGCTTGGCGGCCCTCGGCCCTTCGCGCTTGGGGCGGACGCGCTTGCGGGCCCCAGTCCTCTCGGTTCTTCCACATTTTCCAGAAGGTGTCGCGGATCGTCTGCGCGTTCGGATGCTTGCGAAACACCTCGCGCACGGCCTCGATGCGACGTTCGTCGGTCGCAAGCCGCGCGGCCGCTTCATCGGGAAGGCCCGCAACGTACTTGCATAGCGATTCCACCTGCGCGTCGCTGAGGCTGCCCGACCAGTCTTCCACTGCTTCGACGAACTCGTCTTGGCGCTTCTCGAGACGCTTTTCCTTGGGCTCGGCAAGCTCTTCCCTTGCCTCGTCGAGCCGCGTTTGGATGCGCGCCTCGACGAAGTCGATCTGGTCGTCTCGAAGGGTGGCCATGATCGGAGCCGCTTCGTCGATGATGGCCCCGGCAATGGTGTCGAGAAGGGCATCGACCTGGCGCTCCATCCCGAGCAACTTCTTCTCGGTCAAG
>JAFDAJ010000194.1 GCA_019313915.1 Deltaproteobacteria bacterium | reverse complement strand
GCAGGCCACAAAGCACAATTGCAAACGTGCCGGGTGCTTGAAGCGCACCGGCACGTCGGCAGTTTCTTAACCCTTCGAAAAGGATGTTCGCGACTTAGTCTTCGTCCTCGAAGCTGGAGAGGTCGGGAAGCTCGTCGAGGTTCGGCTGCAGCGCGATCTCGATGCGACGATTCTTCGCGCGGCCTTCCTTGGTCTCGTTCGACTCGCTGGGCTGGGTGTCGGCATAGGCGGCGGCCGAGATGCGGTTGCCAGGGACGCCGTACTCGATGAGGAGCTCAGCCACGTCGATCGCGCGGGCACCGGAAAGCTCCCAGTTCGAGGGGAAGCGCTTGGTCTTGATGGGCTTGTTGTCGGTGTGGCCGCCCACCTGGAATTCGCGGCCCTGGATGCTCGCGAGGACTGGACCGAGCTCTGCAAGAACGCGAATGCCTTCCTTCTTGAGCTTGGCGCTGCCGCTCGGGAACAGAACTGCCTCGGGCAGCTCGATGACCATCTTGTTCCGCACGATGCGGACCGTGAGCTTGCCGGAGTCGATCATCGACTTCAGCTGCTTGAGCATGGAGTTGTACTCCTGGAGGCGCTTGGCGGCGCGTGCTTCACGAGCAGCAGCCTCAGCGAGGGCAGCCTCCATCGCGTTGATCTCGCCGGTGTAGCCCTTCACGAGCTTGTTGAGGTTCTCGCGATCCTTCTTGCATTGATCGAGCGATGTCCCCGTCGCTTGGCCCTGACTCTCGAGCTCCGCGATGCGAGCGTCCTTGGTCCTCAGCTCGTCCTTCTTACAACCTGCGGTCAGCATCAGGCTGACAGCCAACAAAAGTACCCAGCTTGCTTTATGCATATGCCCCTCCAAAAGGATTGTTCTCTAATCGGGTGCGGCACCTTATCAACCGTTCAGCACAAGGCAAGTACTTGCAGACACGCAAAACCCCAGCCGCAAACTTTGCGTTCCCCCCCCCACAACCCCAAAACCTTCCCAGGTTGAATTCCCCCAAGAGCTTCCCAGGCCCCCAAAACCTTCCCAGGTTGGATTAGGCAGGATTAGGCACAGCATTAGGCGCAGGTCACCGGTACTCCGGGGGCAATCCGCGTGGTAAGGGCGCCCCATGATGACTCGAGCGCTTGGGCGTACCGCGTTGCTGTCGGCCATCCTGCTGTTTTCATCCTGCGGGGGCTCGAGCAGCGAGCCGACTCCGCGCGCGCGTTGGACCGATGCGGAGGCCGAAGCTTGGTACGCCTCTCAGGCTTGGCTCGTGGGCGCAAATTTCGTCCCAAGCACCGCAATTAATCAGCTCGAAATGTGGCAAGCGGACACCTACGACGAAGCGACGATCGATCGCGAGCTAGGTTGGGCGGCCGTTCTCGGCTTCAACACGATCCGGGTGTTCCTCCACGACCTGCTTTGGCAAGAGGACTCGGAGGCGTTCCTTCAACGAATCGACCGGTTTCTGACCCAAGCAGACCAGCATGGGATTTCGGTGATGCTGGTGTTTTTCGATGGCGTCTGGAATCCGTTTCCGGTCGCCGGCCCGCAACCTGAACCGACGCCGTTCGTCCACAATTCCCAATGGGTTCAAAGCCCTGGCGCCGAAATCTTAGGCGACTTCGAGCGCCACGATGAGCTAGAGCCCTATGTGAAAGGGGTCGTGGGACGGTTTCGTAGCGACCCGCGCGTCTTGGCTTGGGATCTGTTCAACGAGCCCGACAATCCCAACGTCCTGTCTTACCTCGACGTGGAGCTTCCCGCAGCCATGAAAGATCCGGCTGCCGAAGAACTGCTCCGCAAAGCCTTCGACTGGGCGAGGTCGGGCGACCCGATGCAGCCGATCACGGCGGGGGTCTGGCAGGGTCAATGGGCGGACCCCGAGACGTTATCCCCAATCAACGAGATGATGCTCAACGAATCGGACATCGTCAGCTTCCACAGCTACGCCCGTGCGAGCGTGGTGCGCAACTTGGTGGCGGATTTGCAACAATACGGGCGCCCTGTGCTTTGCACCGAATATATGGCGAGGTCGGTCGGAAGCACGTTCCAAACCATCTTGCCGATCTTCGACGAGGAGAACATCGGCGCATACAACTGGGGCCTCGTCAGTGGACGCACCCAGACGATTCACACCTGGCTTTCCTGGGTGACGATGGACCCCGCCGATGCCGACCCATGGTTTCACGACATCTTCCATCCGAATGGCACCCCCTACGACCCACAGGAAACCACCCTGATCCAAGCCCTCACCAACCGCTAGCCCTCCCAAAACGTTCCCAGGTTGGATTCAACGAAACTCCGCAGCCCAGTGGCCGACATTGGAGTATGTCATTGCCGCGCCCCGTCCTTCCGAACACAACCTACATGTTGACCCGGAGATGCATCGGTCGGCGTTTTTTGCTTCTCCCTGACCGCGTCATCAACAACATATTCGTATACTGCCTTGCGTTGGCAGCCGAGAAGCACGGTGTGGAGCTTCACGCGGCATGCGTGATGAGCAATCACTACCATTTGATAGTCACCGACGTGCGGGGGGTCCTTCCCGATTTCACAGCCTGGCTCAACCGACAGCTGGCCGTGTGCATCAAGCGCGTGCGCAAGTGGGACGAAGTCGTGTGGGAGCCGAACGTCGCTTGCAGCGCTGTCGAGCTCACGGGAACCTCTGAAGTGTTGGACAAGGTGGCGTACGTGCTTCTCAACCCTGTGAGTGCCGCGTTGGTCCGATCTTCGGAACGGTGGCCCGGTGTGGTGACGACGCTGGCAACGCTTCGCCGAGGCACGATGAGTGCCAAGCATCCCAAGGTGTGGTTCAAGAACGAACCTCGAGAGAGCACAAATCTGACGTTCACAACCCCGGCGTGCTTCGCGGACGAAGAGCATTACCATAGCGCGCTCGAATCGCTGCTGGTGAGCCGTCTCGCGCAGGTACGAACGAGGATGCTTCAGCAGGGAAGGGGTTTCCTCGGACGGACGCGTCTTCGCAAGACCCTCGTATCGGATCGACCGGCAACCAAGAAGGAACGCTTCGGTCGAAGTCCAACGTTCTCCGCGCTAACACGGTCCAGATGGCTGGCGGCCGTCAAGAAGCTCCGTGCCTTTCGAATCGCTTATCGGACGGCGTATGAGGCATGGTGCAGCGGACAGTGGGATGTCGAGTTTCCAATAGGGACATGGTGGGTGGCGCGGCACGCCGGAGCCGTCGTGGCTACGTAGCTGCACTACTGCGAATTTGGGGTTCAGGATTCGGCGCGCACAAGCCGGGGCATGCCTGTCAGTACGACGCCAGCAGCCTTGCCCAGAGCAGGGGTGTGGGGTCGGCTTGATGGGCGGATTGTAGAGCGGCGCAACCCTGCTGCCCGCTGGGTGGCCGGAATTCCCGCGGAGGTGGCGATGCGAGCTCAGTTGAGTGGGGTTGAACCTCGGAAGGTTGGAGGCATGGCGGATTGTCTACGATCGAACCTGGGAAGGTGACGGGCGTGGCGGATTGTCCGCGATCGAACCTGGGAAGGTGACGGGCGGGGAAGGTGACGGGCGTGATTGTCTACGATCGAACCTGGGAAGGTGACGGGCGTGGTTGCGGAGGGGGGGGGAATGCTTGAGAGTAGCCGGCGGAGATTGATTGCTGATGATTTTGGATCGCTTCAGGGTGGATGAGCGGGTGGCCGTGGTGACGGGCGCCGGTCGCGGCATTGGCCGCGGGATTTCGATTGCTTTGGCCGAGGCGGGGGCGAACGTCGTGCTTGCGGCGCGGAGGGAGAGCACGCTTCAGGAAGTGGCCACTATCGTCGAAGCAAATGGGGGGCGGGCGTTGGTGGTGCCGACGGACGTACTCGTTCCGGAGCAGTTGGACCGGCTCGTCGAGCGGGCGCTGTCGGAGTTCGGGGGCGTTGACTTGTTGGTCAACAATGCAGGCGGAACGTTGCCGGGCCCTGCGCTGCAATGCACCGATGACGAGTTCAACAAGTCGTTCAACTTCAACGTGACGACCGCGCTTCATATGTCTCGCGCGTTGGCGCCTTCGATGGCGGAACGTGGCCACGGGGCGATCGTCAACATCACTTCGGGGCTATCCCATTTGGTCGACCACGGGTTCGTGGCGTACGGGACCGCGAAGGCTGCGATGTCGCACATGACACGATTGCTAGCGTGTGAGTGGGCGCCGCACGTGCGCGTGAATGCGATTGCGGTCGGGGCGACGCAGACCGATGCGCTGGCGATGGTGACCGCCGACAAGGCCCTGGCCAAGCAGATGGAAGACCTGACGCCGCTTCGCCGGCTCGGTACCGTCGAGGACATCGGTGCGGCCGCCCTCTACCTGCTTTCGGAAGCGGGGAGCTGGGTGACCGGAAAGGTTCTCGAAGTGGATGGCGGTACGGTGGATTCCAACTGGCCCTTCGCCATGCCGAGTGGGCTGAGTGGCCCGAAAGGGAATTGAGCCATGAAGTCCGTCACCATCGATGCATTCTCGGACGACGCGAGTCGAGTCGAGGTTCGTGAGGTTGCAGCACCCAAGCCCGGGCCAGGGCAGGTGCGCGTCCGGATTCACATGGCGCCGGTCAACCCTTCGGACTTCAACTACATGGATGGAATTTACGAGCGCTCGTTTGCTCGGATGATTTGGAACCTCGGGGCCGAGCGGCCCACCGACAGTCCGGGGGGGGAGGTCTTTCCGAGGCCACCGTACGCGCTCGGCGTCGAGGGTGTCGGGGTAGTC
>JAFDAJ010000193.1 GCA_019313915.1 Deltaproteobacteria bacterium | reverse complement strand
GGAGACGGGTTTCGCATTCTGGTCGACCGCCTTTGGCCGCGCGGGCTTTCGAAGGAGTCGGCCAAGGTCGATCTATGGGTAAAGGACCTTGCTCCTTCGACCGAGCTTCGGCGGTGGTTTCACAGCGATGCTGGCAGTTGGGGCGAGTTCAAGAGGCGCTACAGGAGGGAGCTCTCTGCCAACCGGGAAGCCGCGACCGGCCTGCGGAAGCAGATCGGGCGCAGGAAGGCGACCTTCCTTTTTGCGGTGAAGGATCTCGAGCGTAACCACGCTGTCCTCCTGAAGGCCTTCCTGGAAACGCTCTAGAAGCGTCGCGCTTTTACTGCGAACTCAAGCTTGGCGCGGCGCGACCCGTGACCAGGGGGAGATCCAAGTAGGTCTTGATGCCTGGGTCTGCTTGGCAGACGTACGGGATCGCGCTCACGCAGTGAATGGCTGTTGCGACGATGCCGGGGTTTCGTTCGAGGCCGGCTTCGATCGACGCTGGGTGGATCCCGTGAAACGTCGTCTTGATGGTGGGGTCGCCTGTGACCTCGACTTCGAAGCGCTCACCCTCGGGGCCAAAGCTCCACGGGGGGTCGAGATTCGCCTGTCCCATGAACCAGTTCGTCCGCGCGGTCGCCACCGGTTCTCCGCGTACCAGGCCTTCCCAGGTGAAGCGCTGCGCGGCCACGAGGCCCGGCTCGATCGTCCCAATCGGGGAATCGATCGGGGCGGTGGCCATCGAAATCTCGTGTGTGCTTCGAATCTCGGGATCCAGGTCGAAGCCCAGCGCGTCTGCGATCATCTCGATCGACTGGGAAAATCCTTCGGTTAGCAGCATCAACATTGGGCTCGTCTTCGCTTGTTCGGGTGTCTTACCGAACAGCATGATGTTGCTGATCACGTTGGTCGCTGCGTAGCTACGAATATCGGAGAACTCCTCGGCGCGCACGTGCGTGACCTCCCGCGTGAGGGCCGCGATGCTTAGCGGTAGGCGTTCGGTGATGCCGCCCGGATGAATGCCTGTTCCATGAAGCGTCACGCCGCCCGCCTCGCAGGCCGCCCGCAAGTCGTCGACGTCGCGCTTCCCCGGATAGAACCAGTTGAGTGGGGTCACCACGTTGATGCCAGACTCCAGAAGCTGAACGACCTCCTGGCGATTGGGAAGAAGCGGTGCATAGAGCACGCAGTCCGGATGCAACCGGAGGATCTCCTCCATGTCGTTCGTCGCCTGGACACCCAATGCACCAAGACCGCAAATCTCTCCGACGTCGCGACCAGCCTTGTCCTTGCTGTGAACCCAAGCGCCTACGAGCTCGAGCTCCGGGTGGGACACGATCCCTTCGATTGCCGCGCGACCCACGTTTCCGGTCGCCCACTGAACTACACGCAACCTCATCGGATGAGCTTAGCAGGCCCGCCCGCTCGAATAAGCCTATTGTCGTTTACGCTCCAAGTCATTACGCTCCCGCGCAATGTTCGGAGAAACGATGAAAAGAGCGCGACGGTTATTGGGGCTCGGCACCGTAGTCGGCGCTAGCATTTGGACCCTCCCGGCTACAGTCTGGGCGCAGGACGGCTTGGACACGGGTGACACGGCGTGGATCCTCACTTCCACCGCTCTGGTGCTGTTCATGACCATCCCGGGTCTCGCCCTCTTTTACGGTGGGCTCGTCCGAACGAAGAACGTGTTGTCGGTGCTGATGCACTGCTTTGTGCTGACCGCGCTCGTGACCGTGATTTGGCTCGTCGCCGGCTACAGCCTCGCCTTTGACACGAGCGGGATGACGGCCGGCACGGTCAACGTCAACTCGTTCATCGGCACACTGAACAAGGCGTTCCTTCACGGCGTGGCCCCCGACGCACTTTGGGGATCGATCCCCGAGGTTCTGTTCTTCATGTTCCAGCTCACGTTCGCGATTATCACTCCGGCCCTAATCGTTGGTGCGTTTGCCGAGCGAATGAAGTTCTCTGCGATGATGCTGTTCTCGGCGGTGTGGGTGATGTTGGTCTATCTTCCGATCTGCCACATGACCTGGGGCGGCGAGGGCGGCCTCTTAGCCGACATGGGCGCACTCGATTTTGCGGGCGGAATCGTGGTCCATTTGACCGCGGGAACCGCTGCCCTCGTCGCAGCGGTGATGGTCGGCCCCCGTAAGGGACACCCCGACACCCCGATGACACCACACAACATGACGATGTGTCTCACGGGGACCGGAATGCTCTGGGTCGGGTGGTTTGGTTTCAACGGCGGAAGCGCGCTGGCAGCGAACGGTGACGCCGCGATGGCAATCCTGGTGACGCAGACCTCCGCGTCCGTGGCCGCATTGACGTGGATCGGAATCGAATGGGTCAAGCTCGGGAAGCCGAGCGCACTTGGATTTGCAACAGGCGCGATCGCCGGCCTCGCGGCGGTGACTCCGGCGTCGGGATTTATCGGGCCCGAGGGTGCGGTCGTGATCGGCCTCACCTCGGGAGTCGTCTGCTGGTGGGCGGCAACCCAGCTCAAGATCAAGCTCGGCTACGACGACGCACTCGATGTGCTTGGGGTGCACGGCGTCGGCGGCTTGGTTGGGGTGCTGCTGGTTTCCGTCTTCGCGTCTACGACTTTTGGAGGCAACCAAGAGGGGCTCGACATCGGCGCGCAGCTAAAGACGCAGTCCGTCGCAGCGGTCATCACGATCCTGTGGACAGTGGTCGGCACCTACCTTTCGCTCAAGGTGGCGAGCATTGCCGGTCTCCGGGTCGACGCGGACGATGAGGAGGCAGGCCTCGACCTCACTCAGCACACCGAACGCGGTTACGACATCTAGCGCTCGACCAGGTGACTATGCCATCACGCTTTATGGGCTAGTTCTCTATCGGTGTGTTGCGGACTTCGATGATCTCGCCTGTCACCTCGCCCTTGGGGCGCCTCAGCGTGATCTCGTCGCCGACCCTCCGGGACAGAAGCGACTTTCCGACGGGTGAGTCCATGCTGATCCACTTCTTCTCGGCGTCTATCTCGTCCGGGCCGATGAGACGGTAGGTTTGCGTGTTTCCGTCCTCGTCTTCGATGGTTACCCAACTCCCGAAGTACACCCGTCCGTCATCGGGGGGCGTCTCATCTACGATGGTCAGAACTTTCAGCCGCCGGCCCAAGAAACGAAGACGCCGGTCGATCGCAGCAAGACGTTGCTTGCTGTACTGATACTCTGCGTTCTCCGAGCGGTCGCCTTCTGCAGCCGCGACTTGCACGGCCTTGGCCATCTTTGGGCGGTCGACGTTCCACAGCCGATCCGCCTCTTCCTCGAAGCGGCGGTACCCCGCGGGCGTGATGTATCCCGGTTTGCCAGAGGTATCCGGTCGTGTGCGTTCCCGCGTCATGGTGCTCGTGGCGACGCTACTGCAAGGGAAAGAGGCATGCCAGGGCTCTAACTGGCGCTCCTCCGCGAAAGCAGGCAAGAGAGGCGCGCGCGTCGGCAACCCGTTCTGGCTCGCCAGGAGACCTGATGCTTAGGTACGCCGCTGATATACGCACGCTGTTCTACATGGCCGTCACGACGGCATTGCTCGTCGTTCAATGGACCCGTGACTCGTTCAGCCCCGTGCTGTTCACCGCCTGCCTATTCATGGCTATCTCCGTTTCGGTGATCGCCCATAACCACAATCACCTGACGATCTGGAAGTCGAAGGCGCTGAACACCCTCACGGACTATTGGATCACCCTGTTCTACGGATTCCCTGCCTTCGTTTGGATCCCGACGCACAACCAAAACCACCACAAGTTCAACAACCGCGAGGGTGACTACACGATCACCTATCGCTACACGGAGCGCACCAACCTTTTCACGCTCCTTACCTACCCGACGGTGAGCGGGCTGCATCAGCAGAAGCCGATTCGCGACTACCTCAAGAAGCAGTACCGCATCAATCGACGCCGCTTCTGGTTCTGTATTTCGCAGTATGTGGCGCTGGCGGTATTCCTCGTGGTTGCGTTTGTGGTCGATTGGCAAAAGGCACTGCTCTACATTTTCATCCCGCAGCAGGTCTCGCTGTACGTCGTGTTGATATTCAACTACGTGCAGCACGTGCACGCCGACGAAGAGTCGCCCATCAATCATTCCCGAAACATCGTCGGCCCTCTGATGAACTGGATGCTGTTCAACAACGGCCTGCACACCGTGCATCACGAGAATCCTGGCCTCCATTGGAGCGATGCCCAAGCGGCGCATGCGAAGATTGCAGACAGCATCGACCCACGGCTCAACGAGCGGAGCTTCTGGTGGTTCATGATTCGCGTCTACATTCTCGGGCTTTTCAGCCCAAAGGCGCGGAGCTCCTCGATGCGCCTCGAGCGCATGGCCTCATAGCAACCAGCGCGGCGCGACAGTCCGCCAACACGCCGGTGTTCGCGCACTTGAGCAAAGCAATCACACGTAGTTTCGCGGGTGTCGTCATTCTAGGTCCTTGGCCTCGAGGGGCGGTCAAGGTACCGACTATCTTTCGGGGACAGCTGGGCAAGGGCTCGGCCGTTCCCATGCGCTCTTGTTGGCGTCACGCGGGGCGAAGGTCGTCGTCAACGACCTCGGCGGCTCCACGGCGGGCGAAGGCAAGTCCTCCGAGACCGCCGACTTGGTCGTCGAGGAGATCAAGCAAGCCGGTGGTGAGGCTGTCGCCAATTACGATTCGGTCGAGGATGGCGATGCGGTCGTGCGGACGGCGATGGACACATGGGGTCGCCTCGACATCGTGATCAACAACGCCGGCATTCTTCGCGACAAGTCGTTCAAGAACATGACCGACGCCGACTGGGACATCATCTTCCGCGTCCACAACTACGGCGCATACAAGGTTACCAAGGCGGCATGGCCGATCATGACCGAGCAAGGCTACGGCCGTGTCCTCTTCACGACGTCGTCCGCCGGCATCTACGGAAACTTCGGGCAAACCAACTACGGGTCGGCCAAGCTCAGTCTCGTCGGGTTTGCGAACACCCTGTCGCTCGAGGGGCAGCGCAAGAACGTGCTGGTCAACACGATTGCGCCGTTTGCGGCGTCGCGTCTCACCGAAGGGTTGCTTCCGCCCGCCGTGTTCGATTCGCTCAAGCCCGAGTACGTGTCTCCGATCGTCGCATATCTATGCAGCGAGGACAGCGACACGACAGGGGG
>JAFDAJ010000060.1 GCA_019313915.1 Deltaproteobacteria bacterium | reverse complement strand
CCTCCCCGCAGATGTGATGGACGCGATCCACTGGCACACCCGGGAGAGCTACGCAGGCCCAAAGTTCCTTTTTTCCATCGATGGTCGATTCTCGCAAAAGGTGAACGACCACGCAGCTCCGTTGCTCGAAGTGCAGAAAGCACTCGGACTTCGCGAGCTCGGCCACCACAAGATTGGGCGTCATTCCGTCGCGAGCCAAGCGGCTACCAGCGGACACTCGATCAAGACCATACAGGCCCAGCTGGGCCATCGATCGGCGCAGAGCACACACCGATACGCCCACCTGGGCAACCAGGCACAGCTTCGTTTGGTGCAGGACTTGGGGCCAACATCACCCCCTCACGTCAACGTCAGGTCAACGACAGGCAGGCACCTCGATGACTGAACGGCGCAACGTACTGCAATCGTGCGCGAATCTCGCAACGACGCCTAGTGCCGGGGGCGGGATTCGAACCCGCACGTGTTGCCACGGGCGATTTTAAGTCGCCTGCGTCTGCCATTCCGCCACCCCGGCGATGCCGGCAGCATCGCGCTAATGAACCAGCTCGTCCACTCGGCGCGGCATTTGTGGGCCGGGCTGCTCGGGGCCGGTATCGACGATTCGGTTCTTGCTGTCGACGAGCACGACCTTGGGCTCGTGCGCCCTCGCCTCTTCGTCGCTCATCTCGCCAAAGGTCGCGATGATCGCGAGGTCACCGGGGTTCATGTGATGAGCCGCCGCGCCGTTGACACAAATCACGCCGGAACCGCGCGGGCCTTCGAGCGCGTACGTCGCTAAACGCGTGCCCTGCGTAATGTTCCAAATCTGAACTTCTTCGTGCTCGAGAATGCCGGCGGCATCGAGCAGATTGGCGTCGATAGTGACGCTGCCTTCGTAGTCCAGGTCAGCGTGGGTGATCGTAGCTCGGTGAATCTTTCCGAGGAACATTCGTCGGCGCATGTTTTGAACCTCCGTAGCGTCCCAACGTGGGTACGCTCAGATGGATCACAAACTTAACCCCTGGCGGTCAGAGTCGCAAGCAATCGCATCATTCGCGATCCCGGCGCCGAAACTTCAACAATTTCAGGCGGAAGGCGCTGCGATGAACTCGAGACCCAGTACGTAGCCATCGGGCCGCGCCTTTGACCAAACCACCCTGGCGTGCTCGATGGTTTCATGATCGGGCGCCGTCCGAACCCGCAAGGTGCAGACATGGTCGATTGGCACGCCCATGTCGACCGCGATTCGAAGACCGCCGACGCTGGCATTGATTGCCAGGCCCGAGCCACGCGCCGGAGCCAAGAGCTCGATCTCCGCGTCGAGAGCCCACCGACGGAACCGCCGCCGGGCACCACGATGAACGGCAGCGTCCGCGCCGCCCTTCGGTAAGATCGAAGCGAGTCTGTCGGTAACGGGTGTCAAAGCACTGCGGAATGTATCGAAGCGCGTGAACCTTGGCTAGCGGTTTCTTCCCGGGTTTGGAGCAAAAACGATCGCGCAACTACCCTTCAGGGGGAGACACCCCGCTCAGTTGTTGGGTCACATACCAAAGCCCACCGAGCGCAACGGAGCGATTCAATCCCTGCATCGAGCTCTGCCAACAGCGCGGCTGATTTGCGCCCCCCGCGTCGGGGGTGGTAGGTTCCTCGACCCGAAGCGTATATTTTCTGCAGGTGGGTTGGAGGAAGCGCTGACAATTCAAGACATTCAGCAGGCACTGTCGGACGCAGGCGTGGAGGTATACCGGACCGCGGATCGGGAGCTCCAGATCGCCGAGCGGGTGCGGCTTCACATCATGGACTCAGGAGTGAGAGTCGCCCTGAACGGCGGGCTCGTCGTGCAGTTTACAGCCCGCACCCAGCGCTCGGACGCCCCGTCCGCTCTCGCGGAAGATCTGTTTCGGCGCGTGCGCGAAGAGGTCGGCGAGCAGGCAGGAAGGCGCGGTTATCAAGAGTCTCACGCCGAAATCGTCGAAGTGAAAGACCCAGTCGACGACGCGAGGGTCCTGGACGTTTGGCACGAAGTCACCTACCGCAAACCGCTCGCTGCCGTCTCCGATGCGGTTGCCGAAGTGCGCTGGGCACTCGACCTCGAAAAATACGTGCTGCCCTGAGCCTTACTGCAAGTGCTTCTTGGCGATGTCCGCCCAAGAACCCTCCGGCTCTAGCACGAGATACCGCTCCCAGTGTGGAAGAGCGTCCGCGCGCTCGCCTCGCTCGTCGAGCGCCATCGCCAGATTGAAGTGCGCGTCCGCAAACGAAGGGTCGCTGTCGAGCGCCGCGCGAAACGAGCCAATCGCCTCGTCGACCTCGTCGCGCTCGAAGTGAAGAAATCCCAGGTTGTAGAGGGCCTCCGGCTGCTCCGGGTCGCATTGCAGCGCGCGCCGATAGTAGTTCTCCGCCGTTTCGAGCTGATCGCGGCGATACTCGAGGTTTCCTAGATTCGTCAGCGCATTCGAGAGCGTTGGGTCGAGCGAGAGGGCTTTTTGATACGCTTGCTCCGCTTGATCGTAGGTTTTTTCGTCCTCGTCGAAACGGCAGCCTTCGAGGTAGTGCTCGTACGCGCGAGACCGGTCGTCGTGATCGAAATGCAGCAACCGAATGACGTCCGACTCGAGCCCGTCGATACGGAAGTCGAGCACCGCCTGTCCGGTGGTCGGGTCGTAGGTGCCGGCTTCATCGCGCACGACGACCGCCTTTCCGTCGGCCAGGACACGAAGCTCCGACAGTGGCCGAATGGTCCGCGGAAACGACTCGCGCAGGGACTCGACCGACCGTCGCACTTGCTGAAGAGGCACGCCCTGCTCGAGAAGCCCCTTCGCGGCGCGCACGCCGATCAAATCTTGGAACGTGTAGTAGTTCCGGCCCGCGATGCGTGCAGAAGGACCTAACAACCCGGAGCGGTGCCAGTACCGGAGTCGAGATGGCTTGTAGCCGAACAGGCGCGCGACCTCAGCAACCGTGTAGAGGCCCTCGCGCGGATCGCTCCTCGGTGGAGCGGGCTGCGAGGGGGCCAGTTCCGGACTCACGGCTCGCGTTAGCTTGCCATCCGCCCCGAAACCAACGCGAATCACGTTGTCCCGATCGCTGCTGTCGCTCAACTCATCCTCCCCGCATGAGAATAGACCGACACTGCCTCCATGCAAGCGTCGATGTCGAGCCGACGGACCGACTCATGCGGTGCTAGGCTCCCGCCATGGCACACCCACCGGAAGCCAGTCCGATCGCGTTTCTTTCGGACGTGCACGGAAATCTCACCGCCCTGGAGGTCGTGCTGGCAGAGCTCGAACGACTCGACGTGAAACGCGTGTACGTCGCGGGTGACCTGCTCCTCGGCGGCGACGAGCCACTCGAGGTGTGGCAGCGCTTACAGGCGCTCGGCGCAACCTGCACTCGTGGTCCATCCGACTCGGCGTTGGGCTCGGTTGATCCGGGCAGCCTCGTCCCTATCGACGAGGAGCAACGTCGTCAGGCACGTCTGTTTTCGAAAACACGGGGGGCGATTGGCGATCTCGTTGCGGAGCGCCTTCGCCGTCTACCTGAACAGCAACGGGTCCCACTGGTTGATGGCCGAGAGATCCTGATGGTCCACGGATCCCCCGCCGACAGCAACCGCGAGATCAGTCATGACCTGAGCGACGACGAGGTCCTCGCACTGCTGGATGACGATCCGGCGGACATCATCGTTTGCGGGTCGACGCACGTCCCATTCCAACGAGCGGTCGCGGAGTACCACATCGTGAACGTCGGCTCCGTCGGCGCCGCGCCGGAGGGGCAGGTCGCGCACTACACCGTCGTGACACCACGGATGAGCAGCGCGGACATCCTTCAGGACTGGATTAGCTACGAGGAGCCCGAGGCTTCCTAGCCCGCCGCGGCTTTCGGCTCGTCCGGTTCTTCGGTGCTCGCCCGGAGCATCTCGACACGGCGGATATGCCGCTCATCTGCGTCGAGCACCACGACGCGATACGACCCCGCCACCAGCGTCTCGCCGATCACGGGCACCTGACCGGCCAAGTGAACCAACATGCCACCCAAGGAATCGAAGTCGGTTTTGTCCTCGCAAATCACTTCCCCCAGGTGCTCTTCCAAATCGTAAACCGAAATGCCAGCGTCCACGAAGTAGTGGCCCGGCGCGCGTTCGTAGACCAAGGGCGGCTCTTCGTCGTGTTCGTCCTGAATCTCTCCGACGATCTCCTCGACGATGTCTTCCAACGTCACGATGCCAGCGGCTCCGCCGAATTCATCGACCACCACGGCAAGATGGGCGCGTCGGCGCTGCATTTCGCGTAGAAGCACGCCGATTTTCTGACTCTCCGCCGCAAAGAAGACCGGTTTTCGGAGTACGTCTGCCAACAAGAGGCTGGCGACCTCCGTAGAGTTGCGGAGCACCTGGAAGAGGTCCTTCGCATAGAGGATACCTTCGACTTGATCGATTTGCCCTCGGTACACCGGATATCGGCTGTGGCCAGATTCCATGACGCTGGCGAGCACCTCGTCAATGCTGGTGTCGATCTCAAACGCCACGACGTGCGTGCGCGGGACCATGATCTCCCGAGCGACGGTGTTCTTGAACTCGAGGACGCTTCGGAGCATTCGGGCGTGCTCTTCCGCAATGGTGCCGGTCTCTTCGCCCTGCTCGATGACGTGCTCCACGGTCAGATCGGCGAGACGCCCCGGGTCTTCGTGCTCGACCTCCGGGACGAGCTTCACCACGAGCTCGCCGATCCAGCTCAAGGGCGTCGCAATCGGCGTGAGCAGCAGATCCACCGGCCTCAACCACTTCCAGACCTCCAAGGTGGCTTGCCCCGAACGCTGGCGAACGACGGCGGCGGCGATCGTCGCCACGATCGCGTAGGCCACGGAAGCGGCGACGACCCCGAGTAGCGCCATCCACACGCCGTACGATTGGAGCATCGAATACCCGACGAAGGCCGCAGCGAGCGCGACACAAAGCACGCGCCCCAGCAACAGGCGCGACTGAATCGCCGAGACGTCCCGCAGAACGCGCTCAGCAACCTTGGCATTGCGGCCCTCGCCTTCGGACAGCGCCTGCAATCCCGCTTCTCCGAGCGCATGGAAACCAGCGCTAACCGCTGCAAGCAGCGCGCCCAGACCCACGCCGCCGACAATCGCGGCGGCCAACTGTATACTTGGAACGTCCAAGACCTTGTGAGCTTTTAGATTACCGAGGACTGCAATCGGCTGCAACAGCCCGGGTTAATCATCATCGCGCTGGTCCCTAAGGGCCCGAATTCGCAAGCGAAGCGCGTTGAGCCGGATAAACCCGGTCGCGTCCTGCTGATCGTAGACTTCGTCCTCCTCGAACGTCGCGTATTCGGGGTCGTAGAGGGTGTTCGGGCTTCTCCGGCCGACGACGTCGGCGTTGCCCTTGTAGAGCTTGATACGCGCCTCGCCGGTGACGTCTTTTTGGGCGTCGTCGATGAGGGCCTGGAGCATCTCACGCTCCGGAGCAAACCAGAAGCCGCGATAGACGAGCGACGCATACTCCGGAATCAAACCGTCGCGAATCCGCAGCACCTCGCGGTCGACGGTAATCGACTCCACCGCCCGATGCGCTCGTTGCAGGATCGTCCCGCCCGGCGTCTCGTACACGCCGCGCGACTTCATCCCAACAAACCGATTCTCGACGATATCGACGCGGCCGACGCCGTGCCGCGAGCCGATCTCGTTGAGGCGCTGGATCAACGTAGCGGGGGAAAGCCGCTCGCCATCGACGCTGATTGGGTCGCCCTTCTCGTAGCCGACGACGATATACTCAGGTGTGTCCGGCGCGTCCTCAGGATCCGTCGTCCAACGAAACATGTCCTTGAGCGGCTCGTTCCAGGTGTCCTCGAGGACACCTCCCTCGTAACTGATGTGGAACAAGTTGGCGTCCATCGAATACGGCTTCTCCGCGGTGACCTCGATCGGGATCTTCCGGTCCTTGCAGTACTCGATACAGTCCGTTCGCGAACGCAAGCTCCACGTCCTCCACGGCGCGATGACCTGGATGCGCGGATCGATGGCCATGGCCGCGAGCTCGAAGCGAACCTGATCGTTGCCCTTGCCGGTCGCCCCGTGCGCAATCGCATCTGCACCCTCCTGCTGGGCCACTTCCATCATGGCTTTGGCAATGACGGGGCGTGCAATGGAGGTTCCGAGCAGGTACTCGCCTTCGTAGATTGCGTTGGCGCGCAGCATCGGAAAGCAAAAGTCGCGAGCGAACTCTTCCTTGAGGTCCGCGATGATGCACTTGGAAGCGCCGGTCGCACGAGCTTTCTCGTCGAGGCCGCCGAGCTCTTCACCCTGGCCGACGTCCGCGCAAAACGCGACTACCTCGGCGTCATAGGTTTCCTTGAGCCACGTCAGAATGACAGATGTGTCGAGCCCGCCACTGTAGGCGAGCACGATCTTCTTGGGATGTGCAGCCATGGGGCGGGATGGTAGTGGTCCGCCGACCGGGTGCAAGCGGGCACGCCTCAGGCCACCCGGACGATGGCCTTGGCATCGAGAAGCTCGGTAAACACACGGAGCGCCTCCAGCCTGCCCATCTTGCAACGCTCGAGCACCTCGGCCACGGTCGTCTCGCCGTCGACTAGCGACAGGAGGAAGGCCGCTTGGGGATCCAAGCCCAGCCACTTCACCTTCGCTGCGGGGACCGCAAGGCTAAACACGTATTCGACCGAGCCGACGCGGGTCGTGTATCGGGTTTCGAGACGAGTCCGGCTGGTGTTCGCGTAGTGGCGGGCGCTCTCGTCACCTGGGTCCAGACCGAGTTGCAGCTCCGCACCGTGCAGCGCCGCGGCATAATCGCCGAGCGCAAAATGATCCGCGATCTCGCGATGGATATCGTCCGGAGCGGGCTCGTCGGCTGCCTGCGGCACGACCGTCTCGGCGGCCACTGGCGGTGGCGGAAGACTGCGACGGTCGCGGTCGACCACCCACGCATCCCCGGAAGGACGGCTGGTCAGCCTATCGTGGGCGCCTTGTCGGGCGAGCCCACCGGTCAGATCGATTGTGCCATTCGCGCCGAACACGCTCGGGATCTCGGAGTCGGTCATGCCGACTTGCCAACGACACCCTTGAACATTCGCTGCGTTCGGCCGAGCGACTCTAGCTCGTCCTTGAGGGCCGCAATATCGCCACGCTCTAGCAACGTTCGCGCATTGTCGACGACGCCCTTTGCCTTGTCGATGGCGTCACGCCCGAAGTCGCTGCCCGCAACGATCGACTCGACCTCGGGAAAGAGGCGCTCTATCTCTGCGATGATCGTTTCGGCCTCCTGTCGGACCTGCTCTGTGGCCTCGTCCTCCCGCCGCGATACCGCAAAGTCCGACGCATCGACCATCATCTCGTCGATCTCGTCCCCGGTGAGGCCGCTGGTCGCCGTCACGGTGATCGACTGCTCCTTGCCGGTCTCGACATCCTTCGCATGGACACTAACGATACCGTCGGCGTTGATCTCGAAGGTCACCTCGACCTCAACTTCACCAGCAGACGCTCGACGAAGACCGGTCAAGATGAATTCACCGAGAAGCTCGTTCTCTTCTGCGCGTCGCGATTCGCCCTGCAAGACCAGAATCTTCACCGCGGTCTGGTTGTCACGCACCGTGGTAAAGGGCTTGCTCCGAGAGGTCGGAACTGTGGTGTTCTGAGGAATGAGCTCCTCGAAGTATCCACCGATGACCATGATACCGAGCGTGTGCGGCGTGACATCGAGCAGGACCATGTCCATCTCGGGAGAATCGTCGACGAGCGCCGCGCCCTGAATTGACGCGCCAAGGCCCACCACCTCATCGGGATGGACGCCCTTGCACGGGTCGCGTTGGAAAAACTTGGTGACCCGCTCCTGGACTTTCGGCATGCGGGTCATGCCGCCCACCAAAATGATGTCTTCGAGCTCGTCTTTGTCGAGGCCCGCTTCACCGAGGGTGAGCTCGCAAATCTGAACCGTGCGATCGATGAGGTCTGCGGTCAGCTCCTCCAGCGTGGCCCGCGTGAGCAATCGTTGAAGGTGCAGCGCCTCGTTGCGCGCGCTCGAAATGATGAAGGGGAGGTTCACCTCGGTCTCGGTGACCGCCGAAAGCTCGCACTTGGCCTTCTCGGCAGCGTCTTTGAGACGTTGAAGCGCCATGCGGTCCTGCCGGAGATCGATCCCATGCTCGTGCTCAAACCCTTCGACGAGCCAGTCGATCACACGCTGGTCGAAGTCTTCGCCGCCGAGGAACGTGTCGCCCGCCGTGCTGAGGACCTTGAACACACCCGAGCTCGCGATCTCCAGGATTGAAATGTCGAACGTGCCGCCGCCCAGGTCGAACACCGCAACGGTGCGATCGATGTTCTTGCCGAATCCGTACGCGAGCGCGGCCGAGGTCGGCTCGTTGATGATGCGAATCACATCGAGACCCGAGATCGCGCCAGCGTCCTTGGTGGCTTGCCGCTGGTTGTCGTTGAAGTAGGCCGGCACGGTCACGACGGCCTTGTTGACCTCTTCGCCGAGATAGTCCTCCGCGACCATCTTCATCTCTTGGAGCACCATCGCGCTGATCTCAGGAATGCTGTAGACCTTGTCGCGCATCTTGATGCGGCAATCACCGTGGGGACCCGCCACGATGTGGAACGGACAGGTCTGGATCGCGTTCTTGACCTGAGGGGTGTCCCACTTCCGCCCGATCAGTCGCTTCGCGGCGAACACCGTGTTCTCGGCATTGGTGACGGCCTGCCGCTTTGCGATGTGGCCCACCAAACGCTTGCCGCCTTCGGTCACGGCGACCATCGACGGGGTTACCTTGTATCCCCCTCGATTTGCAATGACCACCGGCGTGCCGTTTTCGACCACGGCGACGCACGAGTTGAAGGTTCCTAGGTCAATCCCGATGACTCTTTCCATGCCCCACTTCCACGCGCTCAGATGCGTTGTTCACATCATCCCCCGAGCTGCTTCTTCAGATTTTTCACCATCTCGTGCCCCGGGTCCAGCTTTGCAGCCTCATCGAGCTCTTTTGTGGCACTGGCATCCATGCCAGCCCCAATGTAAATACGGGCGAGCAGAAGCCGCGTGTCGAGCGAATCGGACGCCAGTTCGAGGCTTCTGAGGGCAAAATCGCGTGCTTTTCGGAGGTCGCCGCCGGCGGCCATGATGGCCTTGGCCGCCCGGCGCGGGGCGACTGGATCATCCGGTGCGGCCTCAACCACCTTCGCCCAGGAGATGCTCGCGGCCGCCCACAGGTTGTTGTTCTCCTCGTAGGTGGCCTGTTCCCGATGGATGTCGAGGAGCTCAACCCGCAAGTGAGAGTTGACGCGCTGGTAGTGTTCCTGAAGGTCGGCACGACTCGAATCCAGCGCGATGGCCATACGTAGTGCGTTTGCGGCGGCCGCTAGATCGCCGTCTGCCTCGGCCACCCGTGCATTGTCGATGTGCTGCTCGGCGCGGTCGACGCCACCGGTGAGCACCGCGGTCTGCTTGAGCGACCGTGTCAAATCCCGCAGCGCCGTCTTGCGGCCTACCTTCGCGGTGGGTGCTGGCATCGACCGCACTGGTCGGCTTTTCCCCGGCGGCTGTTGAGAACGGCCTCCGAGCTTCCGTTGCAGAAGCTCGCGCTTGCGTTGCATGCGCTCGTACTCGGGTGTTCCTGGAACCATCGACGGACCGGGCTTGGACGGCGCTTCCGTCGAGCGCCATTCTTTAGCCGGAGCGGTAGCAACGACGGGTTGAGCTTGACGCTCGGCAACGGGTGCCTTGGTTAGCGCCTTGGACATCGCCTGCGCGCGCTCTTCCACGCGGTCCATCTGCTTTTCTGTCGCAGAGACGGCGAGACTCTGCTTGAGATAGCGGTCATAGGCTTCGCGCTTCTTCGGCCGCCCGACCGCCTCGTACGCGTCGGTCACCTTCCGGAACACGATTTCCATTTTGGGTTTGAATGAACCGAGGCGCTTCCCGTAGTAGGCGTCGGGATGGAAGGCCTTGGAGAGCGCGAAGTATGCGCTGCGAATCTCGGCGCGATCCGCATCCACCGCGACTCCGAGGAGCTCGTAGTGATTCAATTTGTCCGAACGATGGAAGGCTTTGATGATCTCTTCTTGGAGCTTCCCATCGATCTCGACGTCTTCGACCAGCTCGTTCAGGGGTGGCCCGCTAGACGCCTTCGGAACGATCCACTCGACGGCTTTCAATGAGACCAGCCGTTCGATCGACTCGATCACCTGTGCGGGCGCCAGCACCGTCAGATCGGCAATGTCTTCAACGTTGAGGACTCCGTCGATACAGGAATGGATAAACGCCTCCTGCGCGCTGATGTCGAGTGCCCTCACATCCGCGTCTTCGACCTGTCGCGGGATCTTCTCCTCCGCCATCGACCGCCTAGCTGCCCCCTATTCCAGCTAGTCTAACGTGGCTTCCTTGAACAGCCACTTCCCGGGGACTAGGCGAGGAGCCACTCCAGTAGAGCCTTCTGGGTGTGTAGCCGGTTCTCTGCCTCGTCCCAGACCCGGGACTGCTTCCCGTCGATCACCGATGCGCTCACCTCCTCGCCACGATGGGCTGGCAAGCAGTGAAGGAAAATCGCGTCCGAGGCGGCGCGCTTCATGGCCGCGTCGTCCACGATGAAGCCGGCAAACGCGCGCTGCCTTTCGGCGGCCTCACCCTCCTGACCCATGCTCGCCCAGACATCCGTGGTGACCACGCCCACGCCATCCAACGCCTCCTCCGGACGCTCGACGACACGCACGTTCGCTCCGCGCGCACGCCCGTCGGCCAACACCTGCTCATCTGGCTGGTATCCAGGCGGACAAGCGAGCACGAGCTCGAATCCGGCCACCGCCGCGGACGCGATCCACGAGTGCGCCATGTTGTTGCCGTCGCCGACCCAGGCCACGCGCACACCCTCGAGTGAGGGTCCGAAGTTTTGCCGAATGGTCATCAAATCGGCAAGCAGCTGAACTGGGTGAAACTGGTCGGAGAGCCCGTTGACGACGGGGATGGTCGCGCAACGAGCAAGCGCCTCCAGGCGGTCGTGCCCGAAGGTTCGGTACACCACGCCGTGCACGTAGCGGCTCAACATGCGCGCGGTGTCTTCGATGGGCTCGCCCCGTCCGAGCTGCGTGTCCTTCGAGTTGAGCGTCACCGGTTGCGCGCCAAGCTCATGAAGCCCCACCTCGAAGGAAAGGCGGGTTCGTGTCGATGCTTTTTCGAACACGACCGCGATCGACTTTCCCCGCAGCGGCTTCGGATGCGCGGGCGTCCCACGAAGGGCCTTGAGCTCGGCCGCGCGATCGAGCACATGGAGGAGCTCCTCCCGGTTGAGGTCGGAAATCGTGAGGAAATGCCGTGTCATGGCTTCCTCGGGGCGTCGGCCAGGATATTTTCGAGGATCGCGAGGCCTTCGCCGAGCTCGTCCTGCGTCACGTTGAGTGAGGGCGAAATGCGGATCACGTTGCCGCCGGCAATTGTGAGCAGCAGGCCTGCCGAATGAACGGCGGCGAGCGTCGCGGCGGGGTCGACATCGTCGGCCAGGACCAGTCCTTGAAGCAGGCCGAGGCCACGCGTGCCTACGGTGCTTGGAACGCGCGCGTCGATGTCGGTGAGTCGACCCGCAAGGTACTCGCCGAGGCGCTGGGCGTTCTCGATGAGCCCCTCCTCGTCGATGATGTGCAGCACGGCAAGACCCGCTGCGCAGGCCAGCGGGTTGCCGCCGAACGTGCTCGCGTGGCTCCCCGGAGGAAGACCCTGCGCGAGCCGCTCGGTGACGGCCATCGCGCCAAGTGGAAAGCCTCCGCCGATGCCTTTCGCCAATGAACATGCGTCGGGCACGACGTCGAACCACTCCTGCGCCAGGAAGCGACCGGTTCGGCCGTAGCCGGTCTGAATCTCGTCGAAAAAGAGCAACGCGCCTCGCTCGTCGCAAATACGGCGCGCGCCTTGCACGAACTCCTCCGTGGCGATGATGATGCCACCTTCCGCCTGCACCGGTTCGAAGATCACGGCCGCAGTCCGGTCGGTCACAGTCGCAGCGAGCGCGGCGAGGTCGTTGAAACCGATGAAGCTGACGCCCTCCACCAACGGCTCCATTCCCTTGTGGTACTTGGTCTGCCCCGTCAGGGACAACGCGCCCATCGTCCGGCCATGGAAGCTGTTGAGCGTGGAGACGAACTCCACCCGCGTCTCCTCGCCGCGATCGTGATGGTAGCGGCGTGCGAGCTTGAGCAAGGACTCGTTGGCTTCGGAGCCACTATTGCAAAAATAGACCCTGTCGAACGGGGTCCGAGCACAAATCGCCTCAGCGAGCTCGATGGCGCGGTCGTTGTAGAAAACGTTCGACACGTGCATCAGGCGAGCGGCTTGCTCCCCGATTGCGGCAGCAAGCGTCGGATGGCTGTGCCCCACGGACAGCACGGAAATCCCGCCGGACAAGTCCAGGTACTCGCGGCCCGCGGCATCGGTCACACGACGTCCACGCCCGTGCGTCAGAACGAAGGGCGCGGGGGCGTAGTTGCCGAGCTGAACCTCTTTCGCGGTGCGAAGCATGTCATCCTGCCTGGTCATGGTGTGCCTTTGGGGAAGCCCGGGGCATACCACCATTGCCGGAGGGCGTCGACCCTGGTTCGGCAAGCTCAGCGCGTGATTTCGGTGCCGATGCCTTCGTCCGTGAAGATCTCGAGCAGCACCGCGTGACGCACTCGGCCGTCGATGATGTGCGCCTTGCGGACGCCGCCCGCCAACGCACTCAAGGCACAGTCGACTTTCGGAATCATGCCGCCTTCGATGACCCCATCGTGCTTGAGTGCGTCAATCTCCGACGAGCTCAACGAGCTTGCGACCTCGCCATCCTTGCCGCGCACTCCTTCGATGTCGGTGAGCAACACGAACTTCCGAGCCGGGAGCGCTTCAGCGACCTTGCCAGCCACCGTGTCTGCGTTGACGTTCAGCGACTTGCCTTCGGCGTCGACCGCGACTGGAGCGATCACCGGAATGAAACCGTCATCGACCAGCCGGCGCACGACATCGGGGTTGACCTGGGTCACGGCACCAACGCGGCCCGGATCGACCCACTTTCCGCTCTTGGTCTTCATCTTGTCGACCTTCTTGGCGCGCAAGAAAGCGTCGTCTTTTCCGGTGAGCCCCACCGCACGGCCCCCGTGGCCTGCGATGAGCGAGACGATCTCTGAATTGATCTTGCCGCCCAAGACCATCTCGACGACATCCATCGTATGGTCATTGGTGACGCGGAGCCCATCGAGCCGCTCCGAAACCACGCCTAGGGACTTGAGCATCTCGTCGATCTGGGGCCCTCCCCCATGCACGACCACCGGATGAAGGCCCACGTACTTCATCAGAACGATGTCCCGAGCAAAGCTGTCCCGCAGCACCGGGTCCACCATCGCGTTGCCGCCGTACTTGATGACGAAGATATCCCCATGGAACTCCCGAATGTAGGGGAGCGCCTCTTGGAGCGTGGCTGCTTTTTGGATCAAGTCATCCAAGGGCTGCGTATAGCACGAATCCGAGAGCGACCCTCCGCGATCAGCCGTTCCCACCATGGAGGATCTCGATGTAGTGATCGCGGATGCTGCGAATCTCGTCTTCGAGTGTATCGAGCGTCCAGGACGAGGTGTCGATAGGCGGGAGCACGACCGCCTCGACGACAGCGGGACGTACGACAATGGCGCCCTTCGGAAGTGCGTCGAGCACGTTGCGAAACACGACAGGCACGATGGGCACGCCCGCATCCATGGCCAGCCGGAACGCACCTTTTTTGAAGCGGCCTACCTCGGCGGTCGTCGAGCGGGTGCCTTCGGGCGCGATGATCAATGAACGTCCGCGCCGAAGTGCTTCCACCGCGGGCCCGAGGGCCTCAATGGCTTTAGCGGTGTTCGATCGATCGACAAAAACGACCCCGGCTGCCCTGAAGAGAGGGCCGAAGATGGGGTTGCGACGAATTTCCTGCTTGGCGATGCCGGTAAAGTCTCGGCGGAGAAGCTTGAGCATCAGTACGATCTCGAGCCCGCTTTGATGGTTGAAGATGAAGACCGCAGGGCGATGTGACCAGAGATGTTCCTGGCCCTCGACCCGGAGATCGATCCCTGCAGCGGACGCGGCGAGGTCCCCCCACACCGATCCCATGACGTTCACCGCTTCGCGCTTCGAGCGGTTGAGGAGTCCCGCAGCCACACCGAATCCCACCGCCGGTGCCAGGCTTCCGTAGAGCAGTCCGGTGCGAACGACGTCGCCAATCGTCGGCGTTCCGCGGCTCGTGAAGCGACGGAGCGGCCACTGCCTCTCCTTGGCGATCTGCGCGAGCTTTCGATTCGGGTTCAGGGGACGCGGGCGGCCTACGATGTCGAAAAGGGGAAGGTCCTCGTGACTATCGGAATAGAAGTAGCTCTCTTCGAGATCGAGATCGTACTTCGAGGCGAGGCTTCGCCCGGCGCTGGCCTTTCCTTCGCCGTAACACGTCGGCCGCACGACCTTGCCGGTCAGGATTCCGTCTTCGACACCGAGCTGGGTGTAGAGGAGATGCTCGATACCAAGCTCCCGGGCGACCGGTTCAGCCTGGTAACGGGTTGCCGAGGTGATGATCGCCACCGTATGGCCCATGTCTTGGTGCGCCCTCACCAGCGCGCGAGACTCAGGATAGATCTCGGTCGCCAGGTGCTTCTCGAATGTACGCTGGCCCGCTTCTTCGAGGACGCTTTCGGCCATGCCGCGATAGACCGCCGAAGTTGCCGTGACAAACGCGGAGAACCCGGTCCGCCCGAACATGAAGGAAAGCGTGGCGCGGACGGAATCTGCGAGGTCTCCGGGCGTCAACCGGCCCGAGGCGAATTGATCTCGAGTAAACGACGTCGCCGAAAAGCCCGCGAAGAGAGTCTGGTCGAGATCGAAGAAGGCGCCGATGTTGGGACCAGCAGGTCCGGTGCGAATCTCATGAGTAAGCTGCTCGTGGAGGGTCATCGGAGCCGCCGAGCATACCTCAACTCCGGCCCGCACCCCCTGACGGGAG
>JAFDAJ010000059.1 GCA_019313915.1 Deltaproteobacteria bacterium | reverse complement strand
CACGGCTCGAGAACCTCGACCTCCCCTGCCTTCCTCGCTGCCGTCCGCCCTTCCCTCGCCGTGATCAGCAGCGGCGCCGGAAACGGCTACGGCCACCCGAGCCCTCTAGTGCTCGCTCGACTGCGGGACGCCGGCGCCAAGGTTCATCGAACCGATGTTCACGGCGGAGTGATTGTCTCCACGGACGGCGAGCGGCTAGAAATCCGTCGCTAAGCCCCGATGGGCTTTTCGAACAGTCGATAGCGCTTGTAGATCGTCGAGCCCATGCTCCGAATCGCCGCATTCATGAGGCGGTTGTCTTCGAGCGTCCAACCGAGCTCGGCCCATTCGTACCCCTGCTTCAACCCGCGTCGCACGAGCTCCGCAATGACCGCCATGGCCAGCGGGGCGTAACGCTTCTTCCCGCGAAGGTCCGTCCGAATACCGAGCAGCATCAATCGAGCCGACTTCGGCCGACGGATCTTCAATCGCCAGATCAGCTTCCCGACAGTGACGGGATTCAACTTGCCCTTGAAGTCGAAAATCACTTCGTTGAGATTCGGCAGGCACAGGCAGATGGCGACCGGCTGCCCATCGATCTCCGCAAAGAACGAGAGTTCTTTGTCGAGGATGAGCTGCAAATCGGCCGCCATTTTCTTGGCTTCCGAATCGGTCGCGGGAACAAACCCCCAGTTGTGCTGCCAAGCGTCGTTGAAGACGTCGAGAATGTCGTGGACTTCCTTCTTGAGATTGCGTGGGCTCACCGAGCGGAAGCGAACCTCCGGAAGGCTGGTGATCGTCTCCCATGCTCGCTGGGCGCGCGGGGGCGCCGGCGCCACTTGGTGTTTCCAGCCGTAGCAGTCCTTGATCTTCTCCAAGCCCGCACCTTCGGCTAGCGCTGCCTGATAAGAGCGATGATGAGGCGACATAATAGTCGGCGGCGAATCGAAGCCTTCGACGAGCATCCCTGTTTCCTCGTTGATCGACAGCGAGAACGGCCCCCGCATGACCTTCATTCCGCGGCTGACGAGCCACTCTTCGGCGGCGGCGACCAATGCCGACGCGACCTCTTGGTCGTCGACGGTGTCGAAGAAGCCAAAGAATCCGGCATTGTCCTCATGGATGCGAAGGTGCTCGTGGTCGATCTGCGCCGAGATCCGGCCAACCGCCTTCCCGTCCTTCCACGCGGTGAACAGCGCGACCTCGGCGTGCTCGAAGAAGGGGTTCTTCTCCGGGGTGAGCCGGTCTGTGATTTCCATGTAAAGGGGCGGCACCCAAGCTGGGTCGTCGGCAAACACCTCGAAGGCGACCTGAATGAAATCCTTCAGGTCTTTGCCAGGCTCGTGCTGCTTGATCTCGACGCTCATACCTTGAGAGGTCCGACCATGTCTTCGGGAGTGATCGCCTCGTCAAACTGCTCCCCGGTCAGCAAGCCGAGCTCGATGACTGCCTCCCGAAGTGTCGTATTGCTCTTGTAGGCATGTTTGGCGACCTTGGCAGCGTTGTCGTAGCCGATGAGCGGGTTCAATGCGGTCACTAGCATGAGCGAGCGGCGGAGCTTGTCGTCGATTGTCTCGAGATTCGGCTCGATGCCCACGGCACAGTTGTCGTTGAAACTCTGACAGGTGTCGCCGAGCAACCGAATCGACTGCAAGAGGTTGTACGCCATCACCGGCTTGTAGACGTTGAGCTCGAAATTGCCCTGCGAGCCCGCGATCCCGATGGTCGCGTCATTCCCCATCACCTGCGTGCATACCATCGTCATCGCTTCGCACTGCGTGGGGTTCACCTTGCCAGGCATGATCGAGCTGCCGGGTTCGTTTTCCGGAATTCGAATCTCGCCGATGCCAGACCGCGGACCCGATGAGAGCCAACGGACGTCGTTTGCGATCTTCATGAGCGCCACTGCAAGCTGCTTGAGCCCTCCGCTCGTCCCCACGAATGCATCGTGCGCGGCCAGAGCGGCGAACTTGTTCGGCGCCGACACGAACTCTCTGCCGCTCAAAGCTGCAATCTTTTCGGCGACGCGGTCCGCGTATTGCGGGTGCGTGTTGAGCCCGGTGCCTACCGCCGTCCCTCCGAGCGCAAGCTCACGGAGCTGAGGCATGGTCGCCTCGACCGCGGCCAACGCGTGATCGATCTGTGAGACCCAACCGCTGACCTCCTGCCCGAGCGTGAGAGGCGTCGCGTCCTGGAGGTGCGTCCGCCCGATCTTCACGATGTGGGCAAAGGCCTTGGCCTTGCCGTCCAGAGTGTCGCGAAGCGCGCGAACCTTCGGAAGCATTTCCTCCACCCCAATGACCGCCGCGATGTGCATGGCGGTCGGAAATGTGTCGTTGGAGGACTGGGACCGATTGACGTGATCGTTCGGATGAACTGGCTTCTTACTGCCCATTTCACCGCCGGCGAGCTCGATCGCGCGATTCGAGATGACCTCGTTGACGTTCATGTTCGATTGCGTGCCTGAGCCGGTCTGCCAAACGACCAACGGAAAGTGCTCGTCGAGCTTGCCGTCGATGATCTCATCCGCCGCGCGGACGATCAAATCGCACACGTCCTTGTCGAGGTTGTCGAGCTCGTGATTGGTGAGCGCCGCCGCCTTCTTGAGAATTCCAAAGGCATGGACGATCTCGATCGGCATTTGCTCTTTGCCGATTCGGAAGTTCATGCGCGACCTCATGGTCTGTGCGCCGTAGTACTTGTCCGCAGGCACCTCGATCGAGCCCATCGAATCGGTTTCCACACGCGTCGTCATCTGACCTCCGGGCGCTCCCTTACCGCGTCCTTGACCCAATGTCGATTCCTCGTAGGAGCCTTGACAGATGCTCCCGGCGCGGCCCCAGCTTCCCACTCAGCCATGTCCCGCCTGCGGACGGGAGGTGGACCCGCTCCGCGCGGCACGTGTCGTGTGGCTCCGAGACGGCGCTCGGTTCCTTTGCAGCGTGGACTGCCAAGCTCGGTTCCTGCGCAGCGAACGGGACTTCGATGCCCCGGCGCACCCGCGTGGCGAGCGCCCGCGCGTCGAGCGGCCATCCATTCCAGACCTGGTCCGCGAAGCCACCGTTGCCCGCGGCGAGGTCGAACCGGGCGACGGTGGAGCGGCCCATGCCCGACGCCAGGACCCGTTCATCGCCATCGGCCTCGCCTTTGCCGCGTTTGCCATCGTTCTGCTGACGCCGAGCGTGAAGCTGGGGTGGCTCGCCGCGTTTCTTCTCGTTCTTTGCGCTGCCGTCGGTGCACGCATCCCGCTCACGACCTTGCGGGTCACCCAATCCCTCCGAGTCGTAGCTCCGCTCGGTCTGGCGCTCGCCACCATCGCAGCGGTGCTAGCTCCCGATCCCGAAGGACAGCGCTGGTCCCTCGGGGGCGCGGCAATCGCCGCCATTGTGGTTTCAACCCGCAATTGGATGCACGCCTCCCTGTCGACGTCATTGCGCGCTGGGGCGCGGGAGCTTCGCGAAACCCTGCCGATGAACGCGCGCGTGCCCTCCGACGATCCCTCCGCGTACGAAGAAGTGCTGGCCGACAGCCTGCGCCAAGGCGACCTCGTCGTCGTGCTAGAAGGCGAGCTTGCTCCCGCTGATGGGGTGGTCGAAGAGGGGTCGGGGTCGGGCTTACGATATCCCAAGGCGGCGCAGGCGAGACCCTATAACGAAGGTGACTTCGTTCTTGCCGGCACGCGCATGTTGGAGGGCGCCGCCACCATTCGCGTTCGCCGAACCGGTCACGACCGCGGCATCGTCCGCGCGATCGAGCTCGGCCAGCGCAAGCAGCAAGACCGCGCCGCTGCCTCACGGCTACGTTTCGCCGTTACGCGGTGGAGCTGGTTGGTGTTGGCGCCTATCACAATCGCCGTGTTCGTCTTGTCCGGGCTCGCCGGGGCCGCGACATTTCTACTCGGTGTCCCCGTGCTCGCTCTACTGGCCTCGCTGGACATTCCCCTGGAGGCGGGCGCCCTTGCCTCTGCGCGGCGAGGCATGTTCTTTGGCAGCTCGCGGGCGCTTCGCGACGCCGGGCGCACCGGCACTGCCGCGATTCTATTGCGAGGCGCCCTCACCACCGGGGATCCGGTCGTCCAGCAAGCCCATTCGCTGGGAAGCCTGGACTTCGACCGCGTGCTCGCGCTCGCGGCGGCTGCCGAGAAAGCCGCCGAGGACCATCCCATCGCCCGGGCGATCCAACGGTACGCGGATGAACACGGTCATGCCGCCGCAGTGGTTCGCAAGGAGCGCGTGCGGGCGGGTCTCGGTGTGACCGCGGTCACCTCCCACGGCGTCCCCGTCGTCGTGGGTCGGCGACAACTCCTGCTCGACGAGGGCATCAGCGTCGCAACGGCCGACAGCGACGCGGCCCACATCGAGAGCGAGGGACTGACGCCGATCTTCATTGCCGTCGACGATCGTCTCGAGGCGCTGGTCGCCATCCTCGACCCGATCCACGTGGGCGCCCGTGACGCCGTCCAGCGTATCGCCGACCTGCCGTGCGACGTCATCATCCTGTCTGGAGACGACAGGCGCACGGTCGAGCGCATTACTGCCCAGCTCGGTGCCCCCCGTGTCAAGGCCCCTCTCCTGCCTCACGAACGAGTGGCCGAAGTGCGGGCGCTCCGTGAGACCGGAGGCGTGACGGCGGCAATCGGCCGTGGAGGTGAGGACGACGCCGTACTGGCAGCGGCAAGTGTCCCGCTCTCCCTCCGGCTCGTGGGCTCTGCATTGGAGGATCGCGGTCTGGTCGTTGCCAGTCACGACGTACGTGATGCTGCGGGCGCGCTCTGGGTCGCCAGGGCGGTCCGGCGGACGACATGGCGAAGCCTCGGATCCTGTGCCTTAGCTGCTGCCCTGGTGGTGCTCGGCGCGACATTTGGTTGGATGACACCCGTCGTCGCCGCACTATGTGCCCTTGCGACAGAGGCGTGGACGCTTCGGGCTGGATCCCACCTGCTCCGCCGTGTAGATCTCCGGGTGCCGATGCAGCAATAGCGGAGAAGGAACGATGAGTGACAAGGCATGGGGCGGCCGGTTCGAACAGGAGCTGGATGCAATCGCAGCGAGATTCAGCGCAAGCGTGGATGTCGATGGACGCCTGTGGCCGCAGGACATCGACGGCTCGATCGCACACGTGCGCATGCTCGCTGATCAGAACATCTTGTCTGCCGACGACTCCGACCAAATCGTCGCCGGCCTGGAGACGATCCGCGGGTCGATCGAACGGGGCGAATTCGACTGGGACGACAGCAAAGAAGACGTCCACATGAACATCGAGGCCGCGTTGACGAGCGCCATCGGAGACGCCGGCGGCCGCCTCCACACCGGGCGAAGCCGCAATGACCAGGTCGCGACCGACATGCGGCTTTGGACGCGGCAGGCCTGCGACTCGACCGCGGCCGACATCGATGCGTTGCTGGAGGTCCTGGCCGACAAGGCCGACGGGCACCTCGACTTCTTGATGCCTGGCTACACCCACTTGCAGCGCGCGCAGCCGGTGAGGCTGGCACATCATCTCTTGGCCTGGGCCGAGATGCTCGAGCGGGATCGCAGCCGTCTTGTGGACGCCGCGAAGCGCATGAACGAATGCCCGCTCGGCAGCGCTGCTCTCGCGGGCACGACATTTCCCATCGACCGGGGGGCGACTGCCACGGCACTCGGGTTTGATCACCCCATGCGCAACTCCCTCGATGCGGTCAGCAGCCGAGACTTCCTTCTCGAGGCCGTGAGCGCGCTGGCGATTTGCTCGGTCCACTTGTCGCGAATCGCAGAAGAGCTCGTGCTTTGGTCGAGCCAGGAGTTCGCGTTCGTGCAGATGAGCGACGCCTTCACTACCGGCTCGTCGATCATGCCGCAGAAGAAGAACCCCGACATGCCCGAGCTCGTTCGGGGCAAGACGGGTCGGGTCGTCGGCTCGCTCGTCAACCTGTTGGTCATGCTCAAGGGGTTGCCGCTCGCCTACAACCGGGACCTTCAAGAAGACAAGGCACCGGTGTTCGAGGCGTTTGACACCGTCCATGATTGCTTGGCCGTGCTCAGCGGCGCGATCGCCTCGGCGACGTTCAACCAGGCCCGGATGGCGGCGGCACTACAGGCCGGCTTCTTGGATGCGACGGAGGTCGCCGACTGGCTCGCTTCGCGAGGCATTCCTTTCCGGGAGGCCCATCACGTCGCGGGCAAGCTCGTTCACCAGGCCGTGCAGGAGGGCAAGACCCTCTCACAGCTTCCTCTCGAGGCCTACCAGGCGGCCCACGACGCCTTCGATGACACTGTCTTCCTCGCCCTGAACATGGAAACCGCGGTCGAGCGGCGTAACGTCCTCGGTGGACCGGCGCGCGGTCGCGTCGCAGCCGCGATCGCCGACCTTCGGGGTCGACTACAGGCGCGTCGCGACTCATAAAGGTTCGCCATGTCCAACGTGCACATCCCAGAATCGCCCTGGTTCTCGTACCGAGATGGTGCGCTCGTGTGCGAAGACGTCGCGCTCGCGTCCATCGCGGACGAAGTGGACACGCCTGCGTTCGTGTACTCAGGCGCAGCGATCGACGATGCATATCGCTCGATCGACGAAGCGTTGTCGTTCGCGCCGCACTTGATCGCCTACGCGGTCAAGGCCAACGGCAACCTGTCGGTGCTTGCACGGCTTGCCTCGCAAGGCTGCGGCGCGGACATCGTCTCGATCGGTGAGATGCAGCGCGCCCTCAAGGCCGGGTTCCCACCCGAACGCATCGTGTACAGTGGCGTCGGCAAGCGGCGTGAAGAAATCGCCGCGGCCGCCCAAGCTGGAGTTCGCGCGCTGCACGTCGAGAACATCCAGGAGCTCGACGTCGTCGAGAGCGTGGCACGAGAGATCGGGCGTCCGATCGCCATTGGCTTGCGCGTCAACCCCGATGTCGACCCGAAGACCCACCCGTACATTGCAACTGGACTCCGCGAATCGAAGTTCGGTCTCGCGATTCCCGTCGCCGAGGCGATCGTTCCGCGTATCCTCGAGAGCGCGGATTTGGAGCTCGAATCCGTGGCGTGTCACATCGGGTCACAACTCTCGTCTCCACAGCCGCTGCGCGAAGCGATCGAGATCCTCGGAAACTTCGCGAGCCGCTGCATCGATCGAGGTGCGAACTTGCGCGCGATCGACGTGGGCGGCGGCTGGCCCATGCACTACGGGCAAGAAGTCGACGCGTACCCGCCGGCCGCCACGTTCGGTGACGCGATCCGCGAAGGCCTGGAAGCCTCCGGCATGCTGCGCCCCGAGATCGAAATCATCACCGAACCGGGACGCGCCCTGGTGGGCGATGCAGGCGTGCTGTTGACTCGTGTTCTGTACACCAAGACGCAGGGCGATCGGCGCTTCGTAATTGTCGACGCAGCGATGACCGAGCTCATTCGCCCCGCACTTTACGGCGCGTACCATGCGATCATGCCAATTGCAGAGCCAGACCGGAACGCCGAGCTGGTTTCGGTCGACGTCGTTGGCCCGGTCTGTGAGTCCGGCGACTTCGTCGCGAAGGACCGGCCGTTGCCTGAAGTGCAGCCTGGAGACTTACTTGCGATCCGCGGAGCCGGCGCGTACGGACGGGAGATGCAGAGCATGTACAACGCACGCCCCCTGCCCCCGGAAGTTATCGTCGACGGGTCGCGCTCGCGCCTCGTGCGTCAGCGCAGCGGTCCCGAAGCGTTGTGGCAAGGCGAAATCCTCGCATGAGCGGCGTGACGATCATCGGGACCGGCCGCCACGTACCCGGCGCGCCGGTGCCGAACGACGCCCTTGCGCGCGTGATGGATACGAGCGACGAGTGGATTCAAACTCGCACCGGCATCAAGCAACGCTATTTTGCGCGCGATGGCCAGGGGGTCAGCGACCTCGGCGTGGAAGCGGCGAAAATGGCGCTCGACGACGCGGGCATCGAAGCATCCGATATCGACTACATCATCTTTGCGACGATGACCCCGGACTACTTCTTCCCGGGGTCGGGGCCCCTCCTCGGCGCGAAGCTGGGGATCCCCGGCGTGCCCGCACTCGACATCCGGCAGCAATGCGCGGCGATGCCATACGCATTCCAACTTGCCAACGGCCTCGTTCAGTCCCACGCGGCGGAGACGATTCTACTCGTAGGCGCGGACGTTCATGCCGGGTTCATGCCCTGGACCGACTGGGACATAGTGCGTTCCGAAGCCGAGCGGGAGGTCGCGCGCGACGCGTACGAGCGGGCGACCAAGCACCGAGGGCTGGCGATCATCTTCGGCGACGGCGCCGCGGCAATGGTCCTTCGCGATAGCCAGACGCCCGACGGCGGCTTCATCGGCGCCGAGCTTCACAGCGACGGCAACTCCTTCGATCATCTGTTCGTCCCGGGCTGTGGCTTTCGAAGCATTCCTTATGTCACACCGGAGGCGTTGCTCGCCGACGAGCACATACCGCACATGCTCGGCCCCTCGCTTCTCAAGAAGGCGGTCCGAACGCTCTCGAAGACGGTGCGATCGCTGTGTGAGACGCACGGCGTGTCCCAAGACGATATCGACTGCTTCATCGCCCACCAAGCCAACGAGCGAATCAACCAAGCCGTGCGCCAGGCGCTCCACATTCCCCCCGAAAAGATTCCCTCGAACATCGCGCGCTACGGCAACACATCGGCGGCCACAATCGGCATCCTCACCGACGAGCTCCGCCGCGACGGCAACATTCGCGAAGGCGATCTGTTGTGCTTCCTCGCGCTCGGCGCCGGGCTGAATTGGGGCGCGGCTCTGCTGCGATTGTAACGGCGTTCTGCGGCGTTAGACGCACAAGACGTCTGGACGTTCGCCGATCTTCGGACGGACGACGCCGCGCTCGGTGTAGATCGCATCGACCAAGCGTGCCGGCGTGATGTCGAACGCCGGATGGCGGCAAGGAATGCCGTCGGCAACTAACATCGCGTTCCCGATGCTGGCCACCTCCTCTCGCGAGCGCTCTTCGATCGGGATATCTGCACCGGACCGCGTCCGAAGGTCCACGGTGCTCCAGGGAGCGGCAACGGTGAACGGCACCTCGTGCTGATTGGCAAGGACCGCAACGGAGTAGGTGCCGATCTTGTTCGCGACGTCGGAATTGGCCGCGATGCGATCACTGCCGACGACGACGAACCCGATCTCGCCCTTCTGAAAGAAGTGTCCCGCCATGTTGTCGGTGATCACCTCGACGGGGATGCCGTCCTGATGAAGCTCCCACGCAGTGAGCCGTGCGCCCTGCAGGTACGGCCGCGTCTCGTCTGCCAGCACGCGCACGTTCTTGCCCTGGGCGTGCGCCGCGCGAATGACGCCGAGCGCAGTCCCATACCCACCGGTTGCCAGGGCGCCTGCATTGCAGTGGGTGAGGATCACGGCGCCCTCGGGAACGTCAGCGGCGCCGAGCTCGCCCATGCGCCGGCATGAAGCGACGTCCTCGCGGTGAATCGCTTCCGCCTCTTCGAGCATGCCTTGGTACCGCGCACCGGGCGCAAGCTCGCAGACCTCACCCGCCTTTCGGGACATTCGCGCGATCGCCCACGCCAGGTTGACGGCGGTGGGCCGAGTTGCGTTGAGGATCCGCCCAGCGGTCCCATTGGCGACGAGAAATATTTTTTCGTCGCCCTTTTCGTCTCGCGCCACCATCGCCAGCGCATACGCAGCGGCAATTCCAATCGCAGGCGCCCCACGAACCACCATGTCGCGGATCGCATCCGCCACTTCGTCTGGCTTTGTGTAGCGGTGATATTTCACCTCGGCGGGCAGGAGCCGCTGGTCGAGCATCACCACCTCTCGGCTGACCGGATCAAACTCGACAGCAAACCATTCAGCACCACTGAGCGGTGCGCGCGAAAGGCCCGCGCTCATTGCTCGTCCAGCAGCCGCCGAAGGATCTCGTTGACGGCCTTCGGATTCGCGGCGCCCTTGGTCGCCTTCATCACCTGCCCCACGAAGTAGCCGATGACATTGGTCTTGCCCTCTTTGTACTGAGCGACCTGCGACGGACTGGCGTCGAGAACACGGCGAACCTCTTCCTCGATGGCCCCCGTGTCGGTCACCTGCGCCAGCCCCTGTTCGTCGATGATGACTTTCGGCGGTCGACCGGTCTCCACCATCGACCCGAACACCTTTTTGGCGATCTTTCCGTTGATGGTTCCGTCCTCGACACAAACGAGCAGCTCTGCGACCGCGATCGGCGCCACAGGGAACAACGCCTCCAGCCCGTCGGTCGTGACGTGCCGCAACACCTCCGCCTGTACGAAGTTGCCGACCTTCTTGCCAGCGTCTTTGCCCTTCTTGCCCGACTGCTCGATGAACAATCGCGTGGCCTCCTCGAAGTACTTGGCAAGCTCGGGATGACCCGAGAGCACGCCCGCATCGTATTCCGTGAGCCCGAGCTCGTTTTGCCACCGCGCCCTTTTCGCTGCGGGAAGCTCCGGAAGCGCGGCCCGGAGCTCTTCGATGCGCTCCTCGGTCACCGCGACGGGCGGCAGGTCCGGGTCCGGGAAGTACCGATAGTCGTGCGCCTCTTCCTTGCTGCGCATCGAGACGGTCTTCCCCTGCCCCTCGTTCCAGGTCCGGGTCTCCTGGACCACGGTGCCCCCGTTTTGCAGGACGCCTTCTTGGCGCGCGATCTCGTGCTCGATCGCCTTGTTGACGAAGCGAAACGAGTTGATGTTCTTGAGCTCGGCGCGGGTCCCAAGCTCCTCTTGACCAACCGGGCGAATCGACACGTTGGCGTCGCAGCGGAACGAACCTTCCTCGAGGTTGCCATCATTGACACCGATGAACATCAGCACATCCCGAAGCTTCCTGAGATACGCCTCGGCTTCCGCCGCACTCCGCAGATCGGGGTCGCTCACGATTTCAACCAACGGCGTACCCCCGCGATTGAAATCGACCAGCGTCACCGCGCTCGAACCCGCCCCGTGAATGTTCTTCGCCGCGTCCTCTTCGACGTGAATGCGGGTGATCCCGATTCGCTTGGTCTCTCCATCGACTTCGATGTCGAGGTGCCCCTTGCCGTTGAGTGGCAGCTCAAACTGAGAGATCTGATAGCCCTTGGGTAGGTCCGGATAGAAGTAGTTCTTCCGCGCGAAGACGCTATGTGAGGCCACGTCACATTCGAGCGCCAAGCCCGCCTGGACGGCCAGCTCGATCGCTTTGGCGTTCGGAACCGGCAAGGCCCCGGGAAGCGCAAGACACACTGGACATGTGTGGGCATTCGGGGGTGCGCCATAGTCGGTCGGACACCCACAAAACAGCTTGGTTCGTGAACGCATTTGGGCGTGCACTTCGAGACCGATCACCGGCTCATAGGCGGTCATGACGGCGGGTTATAGCGCACCGGGGACGGAAGGCCATGGTGTGTAACCCCTAGATACATTGGCATTTGCCTGGGGATTTACCCATCATGAAACAGGGTAAGAATGCCTTCGGAATTTGGGCAGGGGGGAAAAACGCCCGGGACTTTTCGGGTCCTGGTGGTGGACGACAGTCCGGCGATTCGTCGGCACGTCGTACAGAAGCTAGAACCGATGGGCTTCCACCTCACCGAAGCGAGCTCTGGTGAAGAAGCGCTGGCCCTCACACTCGAGCACACATTCGACCTCGTCGTGAGCGACATCGAGATGGGTGCGATCACCGGCGTCCAGCTCTGCCGGGTCTTCCGTGGCGATCCGGGCATGGCCGACGTCGCCTTCGTTCTATTGACCGCAGCGAAGGAAGCCAAGACGCGTTTCTGGGGTCGCAACGCCGGCGCCGACGTCTACCTCGCGAAGGAAGACATGGAAGAGAAGCTGCTGCCGGTAGTGGAAGAGCTCATGAAAGGCCGGACTCCCCGAGACAGCGTCCGCCCCGAGCTCACCGGCACGCCACTCGAACGAGTTAGCGCCGTCCTCGACCACCATCTTTTCGATGTGGTCGTGCAGTCCGAGGTTCGCCGTTTGATGGACCACGTGCACGATCGAATCGAGTTTGCCGACAAGGTGTTGGAGCTCGCGGCGGAAGTCATCGGCTGCCCCTATCTGGTTTTTCATCTTCTTGGGCCAGGCGGACCGACTTACGCGATTCGCGCTCGCGGACCATGGCCCGAGGGCAATGCCACCGCTGGGCTGGCGGCTCTGGCGATCCCGGAGAAGAGCCTGGACTCGACCCACACGACCGTCGATCCGGACTCGAAGTTCGGCGCAGGGCAAAACGTCGTGGGTGGGCGCTCCTGTACCTGCGAGATTCGAGTGCGAGACGAAACGCTCGGAACACTGCAGATTTTCGCCGGTTCCACTGCAGTTGCGGAGAGCGATATCCGCAGCGCAAAGCTCGTCGCCGATGCGTTGGGCGTCGTCGTCAAGTCGCTCTTCCTCATGGAGGAAACGCAGCTCCTCGCCCTGACCGACGGTCTCACCGGCCTCTACAATCGCCGTCACGCGAGCACGCGCCTCGAAGAAGAGATCGCGCGCGCACGCCGTAACAACACGGGGCTGTGCGTTGCGATGTGCGACGTCGACCACTTCAAGGCGATCAACGATGAGTTCGGGCACAGCGCCGGGGACCGTGTCCTTCAACAGATCGCCGACTCCCTGACGGAATACGTTCGCCGAAATGACGTCGTCTCGCGCTGGGGTGGCGAGGAGTTCCTGGTGATTTTCTCCGAGATCAAACTGACCGCGGCGCGCATCGTCGCCGAGCGTCTTCGGGGCCGGCTTGCGAGCACCCCGCAGGTCGAGGACGGCCCCGAGCACATCAGCGTGAGCATCGGACTGGCGATGCTCCGCCAGGGGGTCACCGCCGACGCGCTGATCGAGCAAGCAGACCAGGCGCTCTACCGCGCCAAGGCCCGCGGGCGAAACCGCGTCGAGGTTGCGGGCGAAGAACGCCGGAGCAAGCCCTCGACCATCATAGAGAAGCAAGGCGGCGGCAAACGAGAGCCCGTGGACGCCAAGCAGGCCGACACGAAGTAAGCGCTCAGTCGAGCGCGGTCGGCCGGGACTCGAGAAGCCCGCATCCGTCTTCGACCACCTGCCCCGCGCTGCACAGCGACCCTTCCTCGAAAGGAGGCGCAACGAGTTGCACCCCGATGGGAAGGCCCGAGGCCGATAGGCCGCACGGAGTGCTGATCGCAGCCAAGCCTGCGAGGCTCGGGGGCAGCGTGAAGATGTCGGCGAGGTACATGTCGAGCGGGTTGCTCGTCTTCTCGCCGAGGGCGAACGCCGGCGTCGGCGTGGTCGGTGTGCACACGACGTCGCAGCTTTCGAACGCAGTGTCGTAGTCACGCCGGATCAGTGTTCGGACCCGTTGCGCCTTGAGATAGAATGCGTCGTAGTAGCCCGCGGAAAGCGCGTAGGTCCCAAGCATGATGCGACGGCGGACCTCGGGGCCGAAGCCCTGTGCTCGCGTCCGCGTGTAGGTCTCGGTGAGATCTTCTCCTGGAACCCGCAAGCCGTAACGAATTCCGTCGAACCGAGCGAGGTTGCTCGATGCCTCGGCGGTCGCGATCAAGTAGTACACCGACACCGCGTGCTTCGCGTGCGGCAGCGATACATCGACCAGGCTCGCGCCCTGCTTTTCGAGCGCGCTCAACGCCGCCTCGACGCCGGCGCGAACGTCGGCGTCCTGCAGCCCGTCGATCAGATCGCGAACCACACCCACTCGCAAGCCGCTGACGCCGCGCTCGCAAGCAGCCACGTAATCATTGGTCTCTCGGTCGGCCGATGTCGCGTCACGTCGATCATGGCCTGCAACTACCTGCAGCAACTGCGACGCCTCCCGAACCGAGCGCGCCATGGGCCCGATCTGATCCAGCGACGACGCGAACGCGACGAGCCCGTAGCGAGACACCCGCCCGTAGGTCGGCTTGATTGCGGTGATTCCACAAAACGCGGCAGGCTGCCGCACTGATCCCCCCGTGTCACTGCCGAGCGCCAACGGGACCAAGCCCGCAGCCGTTGCACACGCGGAGCCGCCCGAAGACCCTCCCGGCGCGCGATCCAAAGCCCAGGGGTTGTGCACGTTCGCAAACGACGAGTTCTCGTTGGACGACCCCATCGCAAACTCGTCCATATTCGTCTTGCCGAGGATGACGGCCCCCGAGGCGCGCAATGCTTCTACCACATGCGCATCGTAGGGCGGGATGTAGTCGCCGAGGATCTGCGAGGCGCACGTCGTGCGAACACCGCGCGTGCAGAGGTTGTCTTTGAGTGCGATGGGCACACCCGCCAGCGGGCCGAGATCTTCACCGGCGTCTCGCATGCGATCGACCTGCGCCGCGGCCGCAAGCGCCCCCTCATGATCGACGGTTAGGAAGCACGAGAGCGTTGGGTTGAGCTCTTCGGCACGCGCCAGGTACGCTCGAGTGACGTCCACCGCACTTACGGCGCCGCCCGCGACCTGCTCGCGAATCTCGAACGCGCTCTGCCACGGGAAGTCGCTCATCACTCGACCTCGAGGACCAGCGGCACCGAAAACCCACCCGACTCGCTCTCGGGCGCCTGCTCGAGAATCTCCGCTCGGTCACTGCATCGCTGGGGCACGTCCGGCCTCATGGGCGCGTCCATCGGGATCGAATGAAACGTCGGAGGCACGTCCGAGACGTCGAGCTCGTCGAGCCCCTCCATGTAGCCGAGGATCGCATCGAGCTGCTCCTGCATCTCGCGAGCCTCGTCATCGGACAACGTCAGCCTCGCCAGCTTCGCGACGTGCAAAACCTGCTCGAACGTGATTTTCGGGTCCGCCATGGGCCGCCGAAGGTAGCAGATCCGACATTTGAGGCGAGGTCTGCGTCTTTGCGAGGCCCATTTTTCGGGTCTCCGACACTCACTAAAAAACAAGCACTTACCAACAACCACGGGAACTTCCCCCGGTTTCCCAGAAGCGACGTGGCCCAAACGAGACAAGGGTCCCGAGGACAGCGTTGTTCGCATGACGTTGCACCGGACATGAGGGAATGGGGCAGGCGTACGCGGGTATCAAAGTTGCGGCGGCCGTGCGGCCGATTGTTTTTGCGGGGTTTCTTGGCAAGTTGGGTCTTGAAATCGTCCCTCGGAAAGGTTTCGCTCAC
>JAFDAJ010000058.1 GCA_019313915.1 Deltaproteobacteria bacterium | reverse complement strand
GCCGGTAGGCCCGGATTGCCGCGCCGACGTAGCCGCAACCAAGAAGGCGATCAATCGACACACCATTTGTGTGGTTGGATCGGCGATCTCATTCCCGCATGGGGTGATCGACCCTATCGAAGAGCTCTCAGAGCTCGCTCGCAAGCGCGGCATTGGCTTCCATACCGACGCTTGCTTAGGCGGCTTCATCCTGCCTTGGGCTGAGAAGCTCGGATACGACATTCCGCCCTTCGACTTTCGTTTGCCGGGTGTCACCTCGATGTCCGCGGACACCCACAAGTACGGCTACGCGGCGAAAGGCACGAGCGTGGTGCTTTATCGCAACTACGATCTTCGCCATTACCAATACTACAAAGTTGCCGACTGGCCGGGTGGTCTCTACTTCTCGCCCACGTTCGCAGGGAGCCGCCCGGGCGCGCTCAGCGCAACGTGTTGGGCTGCGATGGTGTCCATGGGGGAGAGCGGATATCTCGATGGGAGCCGCCGTATCCTCGAGACCGGCGCAAAGGTCCGCGAAGGCATCCGCGCGATCCCAGAGCTCAAAGTGCTCGGTGATCCACTTTGGGTGATCGCGTTTGGGTGCGACGAGCTCGACATCTACCGCATCATGGACTTCATGACGAAGCGCAGCTGGAACCTCAACGGCTTACACAAGCCGGCAAGCGTTCATCTTGCTGTCACCTTGCGACACACGCAGGACGGAGTCGCCGATCGCTTCCTCGACGACCTCCGAGCTGCCGTCGAACACACCAAGTCCCACCCGTACCCATCAAGGGCGTAGTCACCGACCTCCTCGAACGCTACTTAGACGTCCTCTACGAAGTGTAACGGGGACCGATGCAACTGCTCGAGCTTTACAAGACGACCGACCCTCTCATTACTGCGCTTTGGGTGGCGGGCGGGTTGGCTCTCATTTGCTGGGTATTGTCGTTGATCACGAAGGAGTATTCGTGGGTTGATCGGTTGTGGTCGATCACGCCTGCGCTCTTCGCGGTGCACTTCGCCGGGTACGTAGGGTTTAGTGATGCCCGTTTGAATCTGATGGCCGCTCTCACCGTGCTGTGGGGAGTGCGCCTGACGTACAACTTCGCTCGTAAGGGCGGCTACAAGCGCGGCGGGGAGGACTATCGCTGGGAGGAGGTCCAAGAGAAGATCGGCCCGATGTGGTTTCAGGTGCTGAACGCGACATTCCTGGCGCCCTTTCAGAACTATCTTCTCCTGCTCATCGTCGTGCCTTCGTACGCGGCCTATCGTTTCATGGGGACCCCGCTCAACGCACTCGACTACGCAGCCGCCCTCGCGTTCGTCGCGTTCTTCCTCGGGGAGACGATCGCGGACGAACAGCAATGGAGGTTTCAAACCGCGAAGTACGCGGCCATCGCCCGGGGCGAAACACCCGAAGCCGGCTTCATTACGACGGGGCTCTTTCGGTACTCGCGGCACCCGAACTTCTTCTGCGAGCAGGCGATGTGGTGGACGTACTACGCCTTTTCGATCGCCGCGGGCGCCGGGTGGCTCAACTGGACGATCGTCGGCGCCGTCTTTCTGACGCTGCTGTTCCAGGGCTCGACGGGCCTGACCGAGAAACTATCCGCGCGGAAATACCCGGCCTATGCCGACTACCAGCAAACGACGAGCCGTTTGATGCCTTGGTTCCCTTCCTAGCCCTTCTGTGCCAAGCTCCGCGCTGCCAGGGCTTACTAGGGAGAACGAGGGATGATGAGAATTACGAAACTAATGGCGATTGGTGTGCTTGCGGGCACGCTCGGTTTGGTGGGTTGCGGAGACGACAGCTCCACCGGTGGGGACGGCACCGGCGGCTCGGCCGGCGCAGGCGGCATCCCGGGCGGCGGCGGCAGCGGTGGCTCGGAACCTGCCCCCGCGTGCGACGCCGGCCCGCTCACTTCGACTGACGGCACCGTGATCGGTGAGGGTGCGTTGGCGTGCGTCGCGACCCTTCCCTTCGACCTGACGATCAAGCTCGCGGCTACCCCGACGGCGGCGATCGCGGCGGGCTCCAATGAGTTCGACCTTCAGGTCGAAGTCACCATCGACGCGGACACGGTGAACACCGTCGTCGATCTGGCCGACGAGGTTACGGTCAATTCGTCGATCGGCACCGTCAATGCCACGGCAGGTGACAGTGACCCGACGCCGTTCGACGTCGTGGACACAGCGGTTCCCTGCACGCTCGCACTCGTGAGGGATCAGGCAGCAACGATGGTCACGACCATGAGCGCCAACTCATGGACCTTGGACGACGGCGGAACGCTCACGCTCACCCTCGAGGCGGTCACCCAGCTAGTGGAAGCGCTTGGACTTCCCGTCGAGCTGACCACGGAGGGCGCCGAGGCCTCGTGTCAGTTCGTTGGTGACATGCCCTCGGTGAGCTTCTCGCTTCCTCTGTAACGACACCTAGTTTCACAACGTCGTTGAGCCCCGTCGGTCCTGCCGTCGGGGCTCAACGCGTTTGAGGGCCTAGCGGATGCGCCGGTGCTCGAGGCTCGGCACCGCGCGTCGAACCTTTTCTACGAACCCAGGGTCGATCGGAGCGACCGCAATACCCTCCCCTTCGCCACATTGGGCCACGACAGTGCCCCACGGGTCGGCGATCAGCGCGTGACCGTAAGAGCGCCTCTCCCCGTAGTGATGACCGGCCTGCGCGGCCGCCAACACGTAACACTGTTGTTCGATCGCACGGGCGCGGAGCAACACGTGCCAATGGTCCTTGCCGGTGGTGAGGGTAAACGCCGCCGGGATGGCGAGCGCGATGGCGCCTGCATCGACCAAGCGGCGGTAGAGCTCGGGGAATCGGAGGTCATAGCAAACACTCAGCCCAAGCGTTCCAAACGGGGCTTCGGCGACGACCGTATCGGACCCAGCCTCGACCGTCTGCGACTCGAGCACTTTGGTGCCATCGGGAAGATCCACATCGAAGAGGTGGATCTTTCGGTAGACCGAATCGATCAAGCCATCGGCCCGCATGTAGATACACGCGTTGCGCACTTTGCCTGGCACATCGCTCTTCTCCCAGAAGCCGCCGTAGACCACGTCGACTCCTGCATCCATGGCCGCCGCCCGGCATCGCTCGAGGATCGGTCCGCCCTCGTCGATCGACTCGGCAATGTCGACCTTCCCCTTCTCGGGACCGAGATACGCAAAGCACTCGGGCACGAGCACCATCTCAGCGCCGCGAAGGGCAGCGTCGCGCACGAGCCTGCGCACCGTCTCCATGTTGGCATCGACGTCCGCCGTGGACGTCATCTGGACCACCCCGGCGATCACTCGCTTCGACTGGCTCAATGTGAAAATCTCCGCATCGACACGTTCATCAGCAAACCCAAGCCCAACATGGTCGAAAGCAAGCTCGACCCGCCGTACGAGAACAGCGGAAGCGTCATCCCGACGACAGGCAGAAGCCCCGAGACCATCCCAAGATTGACGATGGTTTGCCAGAAGATCATGGCGCCGACCCCCACAGCGACCACCGCGCCAAAACGGTCCTTGGCTTGAGATGCGATCCGCAGCGACCACAAGACCAGGAACAAATACAGGCTGATGAGGAGCACCGCGCCCAAGAACCCATGCTCTTCTGCCCACACCGGGAAGGGAAAGTCGGTGTGTTGGTCGGGCAGGAAGCGAAACCGGGTCTGCGTGCCCTGCGTGAAGCCCTTGCCGGTCAGCCCGCCGCTCCCGATCGCCACGAGGGACTGATGGGTGTGCCAACCCGAGTCGAGCAGGTCGGTTTGGGTCCCGCCCACTCGGCCCCAGAACGCTGTGATTCGCTCCTTTTGGTAGTCCTTCAACAGATAGAACCAGGTGACCGGAGCCGCGACCACGAATGTCGCGAGGAGCGTGACCACAGACCGCATCTTGAGCTGGGTCAGCATCATGAGGCTCGCGAAGATGAACGCGAGGACCATCGCGGTGCCGAGATCGGGTTGAAGGAGCACGAGCCCCATCGGGAGGGCGAGGATCAGTCCCGGGATGATCAAGTCGACCAGCGTGCGGCCCCCGGTCTTGGTGTCGTGATGCAGGTACTTCGCGAGCGCGATGATGAGACCGATTTTCATCAGCTCGCTCGGCTGAAGGGAGAATCCGCCGAGAGCGATCCAGCGCGTGGAGCCACGAACGCTCCTGCCGAGCCCAAACACCAGAACGAGAGCGAGAATGCACGCGCCGTAAATCACCCAGCCGTACCGTTCGAAGTGCCTGTAGTCGATGGCAACGGTGAGCCCTGCAACGCCAAAGCCGAGAATCAGCCAATAGAGCTGCTGCACGTACGCATCCGATGTCGTACCGCCATCGGTGGCGCTGTAGAGGTTGAGTACGCCAAACAGCGCAATGGTCGACACCGCTATGAAGAGCGGCCAATCGAAATCGTCGCGAATCGTTCTTCCGATGGCCATCGGCTACTCCGCCTCCGCGGACTCAGGCTTGCTCAGATATTGCTGCATGACCGACGTGGCGATCGGCGCTGCGCTCGCGCCGCCCGAACCACCGTGCTCTACCAGGACCGCAAAGGCCACCTGCGGATCTTCGGCGGGTGCGAAGCCGGCGAACCAGCCGTGGGAGCGGTCGAGGTACCAAGCGCTCGAGGATTCCTCGGAGCGGCCTTTGCGACTGACGACCTGGGCGGTGCCGGTCTTGCCTGCGACGCGCACCCCATCCTTATTGCGCGCGCGAAACCCGGTGCCGGACTCATCGTGAACCACATCGATGAGCGCACGACGCATTAGATCGAGATGCTGAGGCGAAACGCCCACCTCTCGCTTGATGCGCGGCTGGAACGTCTCGGACAGAGAGCCGTCAGGGGCCTTCACGTTTTGCACCACCTGAGGCACATACAGCGTGCCTCCGTTGGCGATCGCGGCATTGGCCATAGCGAGCTGAAGGACGGTGACGCGAGTGTTGCCCTGCCCGATTGCGGTGTTGAGCGTGTAACCGATCCGAAACGCCCCATAGTGCTCCGTGTACCACTCGCGGGTCGCCAGGAAACCCTTGGCTTCGCTGTTGATGCCGATCCCCGTTCGCTCGGAGAAACCAAATGCCTCCGCATAGCGGGTGATCCTTTCGATACCAACCTCTTCAGCCAGCTCCCAGAAGTACACGTTGCAGGATTGGACGATCGCGCCGTAGAGGTCGACCCATTCATGCCGCTTGCTACAGCGGAACTTCTGCCTACCGATCTTCAGAGACCCCAGGCACTCGATGCGCTGCATCGGGTCGACCACCGCGTCTTCGAGGGCGGCCAGCGCGGTAATGACCTTGAAGGTAGAGCCTGGAAAATAGGTTTCGTACATCGTCTTGTCGATCAATGGCCGAAACGGGTCGCCGGTGAGCTCCGCGTAACGCTTCGTGCTGATGCCGCTGCTCATTTCGTTGGGATCGTAAACCGGCTTTGAGTAGAGCGCGCGAACGGCGCCCGTGTGAATGTCAACGACGACGGCCGCCCCCGAGGGATGCGGCCGAAATGCTCGATCGAACGCCTCCATCAGTTGCATGTCGATGGTCAGTTGAATGTCGTGGCCGGGAACTGGCTTCTTCAGCATCTCGACTTCGAGCGAGTCGGGCCGCATGCCCTCGAGGGCTTTACCTCTGGCGTCGACGACGACCCGACGAAAACCGCGCGACCCCTTGAGCAGAGGCTCGTAGCGCTTCTCGAGCCCGCTTCGGCCGATTCGGTCCCCGGAGCGATACGTGCTCGGGTCGGGCGAACGCTCCAAGTCCTGCGCGTTGACCTCGTTGAGATAGCCGATCACATGCGCGCCGAGCGTAGCGTACGGATAGTCGCGGAGCGGAACGGTGATGATGTCGAGCGCGGGGAGCTCCGCCAAGTGGGTCTCCAACGCGGCAAGTTGCTCGCGGTCGATATCGCTGTACAGCTCGAGCTGATGGGTTCGGCGGTTCGGCGGTAGCTCGTCCATCCGCGTCTGGAGGGCGTCTCGATCTTGGGCGCTCAGCCCCATCAGCGACGCGATTCGGGCTAGGTGTTCGGCTTGGAGCAGTCGCGGGGTGGCGTACACGTCGTAGGATGGGCGGTTCGATGCGACGACCCGGCCTGCGATGTCGCGAATGACGCCTCGGGCGGCTGGAAGCTCGAATGTCTTGGTGATGTTCTGCTGCGCAATGCCGGACCAGCGGTCACGCTGAAAGAGCTGCACCTGCGCCACACGGATGACGATACCGCCAAAGACGAGGACGACGAAGAGCGCCATCCAGCGATATCGCTTGCGGAACTCCCCAACCTCCCTGCGCTGTGAGAGCGTGATCATGTGGGCGCCCGCTCGGACTCGGGGTCGATCCAGCGAACGACAGCGAACAGGATCGGCGCAACGAGCGCCGTCGCAAGCGCCGAAGCGAAAAGCGCCATCGTGAGGGTCACCCCACTCCAGGACATGCCCCCGGGCGTGAACCCGCGAATGAGCTCGAGCAAGCCCCCAAGAAGAACCGTCAAAGCGAACGTCAGCACCATTTCGAAGGCGATGCCACGAAACGTCAGTAGATATCCGACCAACCAAGCGGTGAGATAGCCGACGACGAAGACGAATGTATGAAGGCCAAGGGGGTTTGCAGTGAAGAGATCGTACAGATAGCCGATTGCAAACGCGGTCGCCGCGCCGCGCAGAACCCTCACCCCGGGCGCCGTGCCCAGCGCAAAAACGAGCGGGAGCCCCAAGTAGGGCGCGAACGGATACGGGGCGAGCACCCGTGAAAAGACGGACTGCGCCAGCAGCATCGCGAACGCGACCAAAATGATGATGATGCTGCCTCGCGCGCCGTGCATGCCCCTACCCTAGAGCGCGTCCGAGTCCTTCGGCCCGGACGTGAGGATCAGGACCTCGTCGAGCCGCGTGAAATCAACCGATGGGGTCACTTCGCCTTCCTGATGAAGGCCGAACTCTTGCTCGCCGATCTTGCTGACGTATCCGATGAGGATCGATGCGGGGAACTTCTTCCCTAGGCCCGAAGTGATGACCTCGTCACCGACTGCGACTTGGTCGTCCGCCCGATCGAACTGAATGCGGCAGCGATACCGGCTGCGCTCTCCGAGCCCCTCGATCCGGCCTCGGGCGCGGCCCTCGCCGACGACCACATCCACCCGGCTCTCCGGATCGATCGTCAACAGCACATCGGCGAAGCGACCAGACACGCGCCGAATCTGCCCGACGAGACCTTCATTGGAGACGACAGGCATACCAGCGTGTAAGCCTGCATGTTCGCCTTGATCGACCGCGAGGCGAACGACACGAAACGAAGGCGAGATGCTTTTTGCAATCACGCGGGCAGTCATCGTCTCGGTCGCCAACTGCTCGCGCAAGCCCAGCAGCGACTCCAGCTCATGCACCCGTTGCGCGTCGCCTCGCAGAACGCGCATCTCGCGCCGAATGCGGCTGTTCTCCGCGCGCAGCTGGTCGTTATCGCTCTTGACATCCACCAGGTACACGTAGTCTTCGATGACGCTCGTCGCGCCGTCGGCCGCCCATTCCGCGACGTACTGGACCGGCCCGCTCACTTGAAGCAGCGCGCGGTCGAGCCAGGAAAGCTCGGAAGGATCTCGGAGATTAGCGCGCAAGAAGACCGCAGGGATGACCACGAGGGCAAGCAAGATGACGGCATCTCGAATCGTCTGGAAGTAGTTCATTGCCGCGTTCTGGCTCCTCGCACTACGCGATCGTCACCTCACGGAGCAGATCCAAGTGGTCGAGCGCCTTGCCGGAGCCGAGCACGACAGCCGATATTGGATCATCCGAAACCATCACGGGAAGCCCCGTTTCCTCGCGCAAGAGCACGTCTAGGTTCTTCAGGAGCGCGCCACCGCCGGTAAGCACGATGCCTTTGTCGACGATGTCCGCCGAGAGCTCGGGCGGAGTGCGCTCGAGCGCCATCATGACCGCCTCGGTGATCGAGTTGATCGGCTCGGTGAGGGCGTCACGAATCTCGTCTGCGTTGACGACGACGGTCTTCGGTACTCCGGCAACCATGTCGCGGCCCTTCACTTCCATCGTGTCCGATTCCCCATCCGTGTACGCGCTGCCGATGGTGCACTTCACGCGCTCGGCCGATTGCTCACCGATGAGCAGATTGTACTTGCGTTTCAGGTACGCGATGATCGCTTCGTCCATCTTGTCGCCGCCGACGCGGACCGACTGCGAGTAGACGATGCCGGCAAGCGAGATGACCGCAACCTCGGTCGTGCCACCGCCGATGTCGACGACCATGTTCCCGCTTGGCTCGGTGATGGGAAGGCCTGCGCCGATCGCGGCTGCCATCGGTTCTTCGATGAGAAACACCTCGCGCGCGCCGGCGCCTTCCGCGCTTTCTTTGACCGCACGCTTCTCGACCTCGGTGATGCCGAACGGTACGCAAATGATGATGCGCGGTTTGACCAGCGTCCGCCGATCGTGGTGCGCGCGCGCGATGAAGTAGCGGAGCATCGCCTCGGTGATGTCGAAGTCCGCGATCACGCCATCACGCAGCGGACGCACCGCGCGGATCGAACCCGGCGTTCGGCCAAGCATCTCCTTGGCTTCTTTGCCGACCGCCAACACGCGTTTACCTCCGCGCGGGTCGGCTTGGACCGCGACGACGGAGGGTTCGCAAGACACGATGCCCCGGCCCTTCACGTAGATGAGGGTCGTCGCCGTGCCCAAGTCGATGGCGAGGTCATTCGAGAATAGGCCGTAGAACCAGTCGGTGATCATGGGTGTGAGATCGGTCCCCCAAAAGAAACCAATAGAAAACGGACGAGAATTCCCCACCATTCCAAGGGCTTCCGAGTCCAGGCGGGTTGCATGTATCAGCTTGGTTTGGGCGTTTCAACCCACGGATTTGGGTGCGGCCCAGGAAAGTGAGTAACCTTTGAGGGTCCTGAACGGACGGGGGGCTATTGAGCGGAAAACCACAGGTATCCGAGGCACAGCGACGAGGGGCCGAAGCCGCCGAGCTCGTCGCCCGAGCCAAGGCCGGGGACGCGGGGGCGTTCGATGAGCTCGTCCGTAAGTACAGGCCGCGGGTCTACTCGCTCGCGCTGCACCTGACCGGCCAGGCCAGCGATGCCGACGACATCACCCAGGACGCCTTTCTCAAGGCCTATCACAAGCTTCCCGAGTTCGAGGGGCGTAGCGAGTTCTTCACTTGGATCTACCGGATCACATTGCACCGGGCTCTCAACGCGAAGCGCGATCGCAAGCGAAGGCGTACGGTGCCGCTCGATGACCCGCGCCTCGTCGCGGCCGTCGCGGTCGATTCGTATGGGAACCCAGAGCGCGCCGCCCAGCTTCGGGATCGCTATCGGGCCCTGCTCGAGGCGTTCGACCAGCTTTCGTCGCTTCTTCAAACGACGGTCGTGCTGACGACCCTCCAGGGCCTCAGTTACAGGGAAGCCGCGGTGGTCCTCGAGACCACCGAGGGGACGGTTGCGTGGCGCATTCACGAAGCGCGCCGGAAAATGCGAGGCTACCTCGATGCCCTCGACGCAGGCCAGGCACGCGCCAAGCGGCGCCCCATGTCCGATAGCGCTGTGTTCCGGCTCGAAAAGGCGCTGATACAACTAGTCCCGGTGGCACCAACGCCGGTAGCCACCCGCTGATCAGGTCACCCGCCCAGCTGTGGTAAAGCAAGCTCGTGCTTGCCCATAACATCGTGACCTCCCCGTCGGTCGATCCGAAACGCTACATGCTGTTTCTTCACGGGATTCTGGGCACGCGGGCAAATTGGCGTGGCATCGCACGCCGGTTCGTCGATGCTAGGCCGGAATGGGGCGCGGTTCTGGTCGACCTCCGGGAGCACGGGGATTCCGTGGGACTTCCGGCGCCACACACCCTTCTCGCTGCGGCCGCCGATGTGACCGAGCTCGAGCGATCACTCGGGACGCCGATCGGGGGCGCCTTGGGCCACAGCTTTGGGGGCAAGGTGGTGCTGGAGTGGCTGCGGACGCGTGAAGGTCAGCCAACCGAGGTTTGGACGATCGATTCTTCTCCGTCTCCGAGTGAAGCCGATCGCGATACGACCGCAACCGCCGGAGTGATTCGCATACTCGAAGCACTCCCTCGTGAATGGCCGTCCAGTGACGCCTTCGTCGCGGCGCTGGTCGAGGCGGGGCAACCGCAGCCGACCGCGCAGTGGCTCGCGATGAACCTGCGCAGAACCGACGACGGCGATCGCACGTTCGGACCGGACCTCGCGGTGATTCGCGATCTCGTCGAAGACTACGCCCGCACCGACAGTTGGGACGTCGTCGAAGCGCTGCCCAGTGGTTGCACGCTCGACATGGTGATCGGCGGCCGTTCTGAGGTGTTTTCCTTGCCGGATCGGGCACGCGCAGAGCAACTTGCCGAGCGGAATTCGAGGGTTTCGGTGCACGTGATCGAGCGAGCCGGCCACTGGGTACACGTCGATGCGGCCGACGCGCTGGTGGCGCTCTTGACTTCGCCGCGAAGCCCACAACGATGAGCTTCCATGGCGATCTTCATGACAGGAGCGACTGGGTACATCGGGTCGTACGCCATGGAGTGGCTCCTCCGCAACACCGACCACGAGCTCGCACTTTTGGTTCGCGCCCCGGACTACGATGCTGGCGTAGAGCGCCTGTGGAAGTCACTCCAACTGCACATGCAGGCCGACGAGTTTCATCGTCACCTGGATAGGATCTGCTTCATCAGCGGTGACCTGACCAAGCCCGACCTGGGCATCTCGTCGGCGGACTACGACTGGTTGATCTCGAACGCCGAATCAGTGCTCCACATCGCCGCCGCACTCAACTTCCGGTCCGAGCGAGTATGCACGAGTCACAATCTGCGCGGCACGCTCTCGGTCATCAAGCTCGCCCGCGCCATCCAAGAGGATCATCCTCTGCGGCGCTTCACCCAGGTGTCGACCGTAGCAGTGGCGGGCAACCGTCCCGGCGCAGCAGTGATGGAAGACGAGCCCCTCGACTGGAGCCAGGCGGATTTCAATCCGTACACGCGCACCAAGAAATTTTGCGAGCACATGGTGCGAGAGTTGTTGCCGGACGTGCCATGCTTGATCGTGCGCCCGAGTGGCGTCATCGGCGACTCGCGCTTCGCCAAAACGACCCAGTTCGACATGGTTCGTGCTCTTTGCGTGTTGACCGATCTACCAGTGCTCCCGCTTTCGCCAGACATCCGGCTCGACATCGTCAACGCGGACTGGGTGGGTCCGGGCATTGCCGAACTACACGTCCGGGAAGACATCGGGCGCGACACCTACCACCTCAGCGCCGGCATCGAGTCACGAACCATCGGTGAAATCGCCGACGCGATTTCATCCGCCCTCGGCAAACGCCCGCCCCGGTTTGCCGGTCAACTCACGGCGCCCTTCGAGCGCGTGATGGACGCTCTGGCCAACCTTCCGAGAGCGGGGAACCTCCAGCGCATCGGCGCGCTGCTGAGTGTGTTCATCCCTTACATGGCAGCCGACATCGTGTATGACAACACCCACGCGGTGACGGATCTGCATACGGCGCCGACGCCCTTCACATCCTACGGCGCAGCGCTTTACCCGTACGCCAAATCGGTAAGCTTCGAGTTTCCCTATACCCCGCTCCCCGAAAGCCTCGATCTTTCGAACGTTCCGCCGAGCCCGGTTCGGCCGATGGCCTGAGCCGACATGGGCACTTTTCATGTGCCCGCGAGAATGGTAATTGGGCCGTGCATGGGGCTCAAGAACACAGTGGAGTGGGCGCGCAGCGAGTGGGGCATCTTTCGCAAGGGCGGAGAGATGGGCTGGGGGCAGCGTGGACGTTGGCTCAAGCAGTGGGTCCCGTTTGGAACCCGCACAATTGGCTGGGGCGTGTTGTCGATCACCATCGGGCCACTCACCAGAGGCGCAGCGTCGACTTGGGCAGCCAAGAGGTGGAGTCAGTCCTCGGCCAAAAGCATCCACATCTACATCGAGGCGACGGGTGGAGAAAACGTCCCGGAAGGCGGCTTCGTTTACGCGAGCAATCACGAGAGCTTGATCGACATCTTGGTCCTCGGAGCGGCGCTGCCGGGCGACTTCAAGTGGGCTACCAAGCGCTCGGTGATGAACATTCCATTTTTAGGCTGGCACCTGAGGTTGGCGGGACACGTGCCGGTCGACCGGAACCAAGGCAAGAGTGCGGCGGTAGCGGCCACCGAGGCGTTCGAAGGCGTGCTCCGCAACGACAAGCCGCTCCTGGTGTTCCCTGAGGGGACGCGGACCCAAGACGGTAAGCTCAGGGCGTTCAAGAACGGCGCATTCCAAGCGGCGGTGATGACGGGCAAACCCGTGTTGCCCGTCGCTCTGAGCGGCACGTTCACGCTGATGTCTCGCGACGAGGTCGACAGCGGCTCGGGCAAGAGCCGGGAGGATCGCCTCGTGACGGTGCAAATCGGGCGGCCACTGTACCCAAGCACCGAGCTCGACGAGCTGGAGGCGGCTACTGATCTGCGCGACCGCACTCGCACCGCGGTGATCGACATGCTCGCCGCCGCTAGTGCTCCTGAAGGCGCAGCCGTATCAGCGCGGCTCGTTTGAAACTGATCCCCGGTCGCCTTCGGCGGTAGTTTGTCCCGCCCCACCCCGTAAAGTCGATGCTTTGCATCGCCCACGGGGCTGGCCGCCCCTACACTATCGCCTAAGTGTATTTCTCGATGATTTGGCCTAGGCCTGGGACGGCGCTTTCGACGTTCTTGCGGGCGGAGCCGCGGAGCTTGCGGTAGGCGCCTCTGACCGAACCGTGGTCGGAGCTTTGGGCGCGGCCATCGGTGACGGCGAGGAGAGCTTCGGCAACATCGTTGGTGTGCGCGCTGAAGTAGCTCCCAACTGGCTGGCCTTGCGCAACCGCTTGCTCCCGAATCGGCTCGAGCGCGGCCGCGAATTCGGGGAGCAAGGCTTGGACCACCTTGCGCACGAAGCCGGGCTTCACCCCTTGGACCAGCTTGTATCCCGCTTTGACGGCGACACCGCTGATGCCCCGTTGCTTGCCCACCTCATCGTCAACCAGGCGGCAAATGTCTTCGATGATCGATACCCGCTGCGCCTCATCATTCAACACGTCGTTCAGATTCATGACCCTTCCTTTTGCCTTTTGCGGCGCTCGACGCAAGCGCGGCGTCCTGGATGCTCGACTCGATAGCCCGAACGACGGAGTCCACCGTGTCACGGCGTTCGCTCACGACGAAGAAGTATTCCTTGTTCCGCAGGTGACTCACCTTGCCGACTTTTTCGCCGTTGGGGTTGTGGATTCCGATCTGCGCGCCGACGTAGCGCTTGAAGTCCACGGCAACCACACCCACGTGCCCTTTCTCTGATAGGAGCGCGATCATTTCCTCGCGGTCGACATGCCCCTCGTTGTTGAAGGACACCAACAAGTGCTTGCACAGCACGGCATCAAAGACGTCCCTCAACCCTTGTCGAATGCGACGCTTGGAGTTGAAGTCGCTCTTGTATTCCTTGCACTGGACGCGCTTGTTGGCGATCCCGTAGGTCTCCGGCTTGTCCCAGCGAACCAGGCTCTCCCAGACGTGGTAGTTGCCCATGTAACTGTGCTGATTGTAGGGCGGATCGATGTACGCGATGTCGGCTTCGACTCGGGACGCCGCCTCGACCGCATCCAAGTGGAGCGCCTCGCCAGCGCCCGGAAGGATCGCCGGCACGCGGAGCTGGAGGTCGTTGTACGCGCGCGCCGCCCACTGCTTCAAGTACGCCATTTGCACGCCAGTCGTAGAGTCGACTCGATCGGCGGCTTCCATCAACGACACGAGCGCGATCGCCTCGAGCTCGGGTGGCAACGCACGGCGGGTGATCTCCTCCCGAATGGCGTCGACACGCGCGCCGTTCTTCGATTGGAAGTATCGCGCGTCCTCGCAGAACGCTTTCGTGAAGTACCCAGGCTCCGGGGCGATCGTCGCCAACTCCGCGATCAGCTGCGTCGCCTCGTGCAGCCAACGACCCGCGTCGGCCTGCACGTAGCAGCGAGCCAACGTAGCCGCGTACGCCAGGTGGTCGTTCGCAATGACGTGGCGGCCCGTCTCTTTGAGCCCACGCGCCACCCGCGACGTCCCGGAAAACAAGTCGAGCACTCGCCCCGACTCGGGAAACGCCGAGATCGCCCGCACGATGTGCGGCACCAATACCCGTTTGGAGCCTATGTACTTGATCATGAGGTCTGGGCAGTCATCGCTTGAACGATGGCGTCCCGGAGCGTAGCAGCTTCGTAGGGCTTTTGGACAAAGCCGAGCGCCCCAAGGCTTCGAAGCTCGCGCTCGAGCTCTCGATCCCAGTACCCGGACACGAATACGACCGGCGCCTCGGGGTCGACTTCCCTCAGCTCCTTGAACGCTTGGTCCCCCGTCATCCCAGGCATATTGAGGTCCATCAGGACCAGGTCGGGTCGCGGCTGAGTCTCGTTGTAGATGCGAAGCGCTTCCTCGCCGCTTCGGGCAAAGATCACACGGTGTCCGCTCTGGCGAACGACGCGGCCCGCGCTTCTGCGCACGATATCCTCGTCGTCGACCAGCATGATCAAGAGCTGCGTCCTCGGGAGCCGGATCGCCGGTAAGCTCGGCTCCGTGGCGGCGATCGGGCGCTCGCTGGTCAGCGGGAACACCACCTGAAACTCGCTGCCTCGATTCGGCACGCTGTGCAGGGTGATGTGCCCGTTGTGCGACTTGGCGATTTCATACACGGCCGCAAGACCCAACCCTGCGCCGACCTGATCGCCCTTGGTCGTGAAGAACGGGTCGAACGCGCGTTCCCGCGTCGCGTCGTCCATGCCGATACCGGTGTCTTCCACGGTGATGAGCGCGTGCGCGACTAGCGGGTTGAGTGGCGCCTTCTCGAGGTCGAGTTGGTCGGCCTTCTTGGCGCTGATCTTGAGCTTACCTCCCTTGGGCATCGCGTCGCGCGCGTTGATCAGCAGATTCATCAGCAGCTGGTGGAGTTGCCCCCGGTCGCCGGTCACTTTGAGGCCACGGTCGATGCGGGCCTCGATGGCGATGCTCCGGTGGAACGTACGGCGAGCGAGCTGAACGACGTGGCGACAGAGCTCGGACAAATCGACCTCGGTGTGACTTCGCTCCACCTCACGCGCAAATCCGAGCAAGCGGCTGGTCATCTCTGTCGCCGCCGCGGCTGCCGTGCGAATGTCGCTGAACGCTTCGCGCACGTCCGGATCGCTGACCTTGGTCTCGCCCGGAAGCCCGTTCAAGAAGTCGATACTTGCCCGCACCGCGCCGAGGAGATTGTTGAAGTCATGAGCGACACCCGTCCCGAGCCGCCCGATAGCCTCGAGCTTGCGACGCTGCGCGACCTGCTCCTCCATCGGATCGTGATGCGCGAAAAGCAGTAGGCAGCTGCCGATCTGAATGCGGTCGCCGTACGTCAGCACCTGCCGCACGGCCGCCATGCCATTGACCTGTGTGCCATTGCGGCTGTCGAGGTCCTCGATCACGTAGGCACCGTTTTCACGCCGTAAAATGCGCGCGTGCATTCGCGATACGAGCGTGTCGTCGATCTTCACGCTCGCGCTGTCCCCGCGACCAAACGTCAGCTCCACGTCGATGGCGTATTTGTCACCAGCCAGGTTCCCCGCGAGCACGACGATGCGAGCCTCCTCCTGCTTCTCGGAGAGCCCCTTCTGCGCAAAGACATGGCGCCGTGTAACCTCGGTGGGATCGTGTCGCGACATCAGCAGTCGGGCCCCCCAAGGCCCATTAGATCGTAGCGTGCGGGAGAGACGAAAGGTGTAGCCCCGTTGGGTGAGCCACTCCAGCGCACAT
>JAFDAJ010000057.1 GCA_019313915.1 Deltaproteobacteria bacterium | reverse complement strand
GCGGGGTACGAAACGGCGGAGCAACCGATCATCGAGCAGCGGGAGGCAGAGCACGATCGTGAGAAGATTGAAGAAGCCGTAGTTGCCCGTGAAACCGATCAGAAGCATCAAGGCAGCGATCGACCCGGCAGCGGCTCGCCTAGCCCACGCTCGTGGTACCCACAGCAGGACGGGCGCGCCGAATTCAATCGCGAACATCACGGCACACGCAAGCTTCTGAATCCCATCGGGAAGGAGGTTCGCGTACCAGGCGAGCGTGGTGGGAAGCGGTTGCGTCCAGTAGTGGTAGCTCAACGCGCTCATGTCGGCCCAGGTTGGATCGCCGCTGGCGAGCTTCACGTAGGCAGATCGGAACACGAGGCGGAAGAGCAGCCACCACAAGGCCCAGCGGGCGACAGGATGCGGCTCCGGATGGCCGGCGAGCCGATCCCAGGCGCGCCACGGCACGAAGAAAAAGGCCGTGAACGACGCCTCGAGCAGAAGCATGTCCCACTGAAACGACATGAACGGCCATCCGATGCTGACGAACGAAAGATAGGCAAACCACGAAACCGCCAGAGAAACTTTCGGCGCCAGCCCGATCAGCAAAGCGACGGATGCGATCGTCCCGACGACCCAAACACCAGTGATCATCCCATCGCCGCTCGCCCACCAAAGCGCACTTGGGTGTTGCCAGAAGCTATGCCCCGCGCTCTTCGCTGCGTCGACGAACATCGAAATTGGCATCACGCCGTTGGAGCCGAAGAGGCCCATCGCCTGCACGCCCAGGGAGACGAACGCCAAGAGAAGCACCGCACCTAGGCCGCGCGCAAAGAGCCATGAGGAGACGGCGAAGGTTCGTGTGTCAGAGGCCGCAGGCACCGGAGCCGTGCTTATCACAATGGCAGCGTCAGTGTCAGCGTCGCACTCCGCCGTGCCCCGGTGTCGGGTCCGTCAGCAATGCTCGTACTAGGCCGAGTCGCCGAGGTCATCACCGATTCGAGGCGGACCGGCACGATCCCAGCAATCGACGCAAAACGCGACCCACTCGCAGCCGGGCACGGGGTGAACGTGCATGTGCGTTCCACAAGCGGCGCAGAAGAACAGCCCCTCTTCCTCGCCAGCGTGAAAGCCAGCCCCCAACAGGTCGCCGCGCGTAGCGATGCCCCAACCGTCGTCCCCGCCGCGAACGATCAACGCCCCGACCCCCTTTTTGCACATCTGCAGGCTCGCGCGCTCCGCGGTCTCGTAGGCTCCGATGGTGATGGGTCGCGTCATATAGTAGCTGACCGGACGCTTCGGCAATGCATCCCCGAGGTCGCAACGGACACACACGACGCCGACCGGAAGACGCCCCTCGGTGACCACCAGGTGCTGAACCCCAAAGGCGGAGGCAACTCGAAAGGCTTCGGAGACCGGAGCGTCCGGAGCGATCGTCACCGGCTTGTTACTCATGACATCAGCAACACGCATGGGGCCCCCTATCAGATCTGAGACTGAGATTGGCAAGCAAGCCAAACGAAGATTCTGCGATGACACTAGCAGCATAACCACGAATTTCCTAGCCCCAGAAATGGACGTAAAACTCTGAACCACGGCCGGATTTAGAGTGCTAAAGACACGCTTTGATGCCTACGCAGCCGAAGCCTCTGACGCCTGTCGAGAGTCCGCGACTCTTGTCGCGCGAGTTCCTGTTGCTGCTCGCGTCGGTGTCATTGTTCGGCTTCTCATGGTCGTTCTATTTGATTCTGCCGAAGTTCTTCGCCACCGAGCTAGGAATGGACGCCGCGGGCATCGGGCGCGCGGTCGCTGTCGAAGGTCTCACTGCGGTCGCGATCACTCCGCTCGTCGGATGGTTGGTCGACCGCTACGGCCGCCAACCATGGCTCGTGTTCGGCAACTTCATGCTCGCCCTCACCGGGGTGCTCTATCTCTTCGTCGATCACGAAGGCCCCCTGCTCTACCTCGCACAGATGTGCTGGGGCGTCGGCATGGTGATGGGTTTCAACGCCGCGGGCACGATGACCGCAGACATTGCCCCGGCCGATCGCATGGCCCAGGCACTTGGACTGTTCGGCGCAGCAAACCTCGGGATGAACGCGGTGTCGCCGACCCTCGGGGAGATCCTCGCGGACTCTACGGGCTGGAGAGGCGTCTTCGCGGCAAGCGCAACTGCCGGTGTGCTCGCTGCTCTCCTCAGCACGCGTTTGAGAGACAGGCCTCGACACCAACCACAAGAGAACGAGGAACGCCGTCCGATCTTCGGCTGGCCATTATTGAGAGTATACAGCGCGACGTTCGTGATGACGGCTGCGTTCACGGCGCTGTTCACGCTGCATCAACCGTTTGCACTCGAGCTCGGCGTGACGGAGCTGCGCAGCTTCTTCATCGGCTTCGCAATTGTCGCGCTCACGGTGCGCCTCGGTGGTGGGCGCCTGATCGACCGGTTTGGGGTACTCCGCTCTTCGGTCGTGGCGTTTTGTTTGTACTCCACCGTGCCTCCGATGCTCGGTATTCTCGGCCCGGATCATCTCTTCGCAATCGGCGCCATGATGGGCCTCGGGCACGGCATCGCCTACCCCGCGGTGACTGCACTCGCGATCGAACGAGCTGACGCATCCTCGCGAGGTATGGTCGTTTCGATCATCCACGGCGCATTCAACGGGGGTCACGCATTTTTTGCGTATGCCCTGGGTCTGATCGCTGCCGCATGGAGCTACGACGTGGCGTTTTGGACGGCCGGGGCGGTGACTTTGAGTGGCGCCCTACTGTTGGGCCTGGTCCGTCGACCCTAGGTCCCTTAACGGCGACACTGAACGGCTTCCTTCTGGTATTTTCCAGGCGGGCAGTTAGACATGGCAGCGAAGAGGAAAGACGACAGCAGGCACGACGCCTCCGAGGCGACGACTAAGCTCAGTCGCCTCCTCGAAACGGAAATCGAGCTGGAGGCACTGCTCAAGGACGTGCGGCAAGAAGCAAAAGAGCTCGTCGAAGCGGCCCAGATGGTCGCAGACGACCGCCTCACACAGTTCGAGGTGCAGCTAGAACGAGAAGACGTCGAGCTCCGGCACCGAATCGCACGCGAAAGAGACCACACCGTCGAGTCGATCCAGGAACAATCCCGGCAGGAAACCGGACGGCTGGACGAGCTCGACGACGCCAAGATAACCGAGCTCGCCCGCCACGTGGTCGACCTTCTGGTAGGTCGACCCGACTCGCGAGGTCCCCGTTGATCCTAAACATGTCGCGCATTCGAATTCTCGGCCCGAGGGGACAGCTTCAGAGTGTCTTGGGGTGCGTGCAAGACCTCGGTTTGGTTCAGCTGGTCGAACCCTCCGAGACGGAGTCCCTGAGTCTTCTTGGGCTCACGCCGGAGCAGGCACGTCACGTTCGTGGCGTTCGCAAGGTGGTCAAAGATGTCGACACGGCGCTCGAGCTTCTCGGGCAGACACCAAGCCCACCGAAGACGGCCAAGGATCTCGATCTGCGCCGCGCCGCCTTGGTCGCCGGGAGATGCCGAAGAGAGCTCGAAGGGTTGGCTGAACAGCACCAACAACTCGAAGAGGAGCGAGCTCTCATCCTGAAGTTTCGTCCATTCTTCGCAGCGTTTCGAAAGATCGGCGAATCAGGTCTGGACCTCGACGGCATTCGAGTCTTCTACCTGATCCTGAAAAAGGACGGTGAAGAGGAGCTTCGCCGGATGCGCGCCGCATTTCGCCAGGCCCTCGGTGACGGCTTCGAGTTGCTGAGCCAACCGTCGGAGTCGGGCGAGTCCGCGATGCTCCTCGCCGTGCCGGCGGCGGACGCCATGAAGGCCGAGCAACTGCTCAGCGAAGCGGGTGTGCAAGCTCTCTCCCTCCCCGATCAATTCGAGGAAGAGAGCGTCGGCTCGACGATCCAGCGCATGCAAGCCCGCCTCGGAGAGCTTCCGGGCGAGCTTGCGACGCTCGAACGCCAGAGAAGGCGAATCGCCGAGGACCGGGGACGCGAGCTCGCGGGGATCCAAGCCACTGTTCGAGATTATCTGGCGACCATCGAGGCCACGGAGAAAGCGGTCGTCACACCGCGTGCGTTCGTCGTCGAAGGTTGGATCCCGAGCGCAGCGCGCCCCGATCTCGAGCGGCAACTCGGAAAATCCTTTGGCGACCAAGTCGAGATCGAAGCCGTGTCTTCGGAGGAGTGGGCCGGCGATACCGTACCGGTCGTCCTTCACAACCCGCGCCTGTTTCGCCCATTCGAAGCGATTACGGGGATGATGCCTCTCCCGAAGTACGGAACGGTCGACCCGACCCCGTTCGTAGCGGTGTTCTTCCCGATGTTTTTTGGGATCGTGTTGGGCGACATCGGCTACGGAACGATGCTTGGAATCATCTCCCTGATCTTACGGATCCGCTCGAAGCCAGGCGCCAAGCTGCGCTCGATCTCCGAGATCGGCCTCGCGTGCTCGTTGTTCACGATCATATTCGGGTTTCTGTACGGAGAGCTGTTCGGCGATCTCGGGCACCGGATCGGGCTCCATCCACTCATCTTCAACCGCGAAGAGGCTTTCTTTCCGTTCTTGGGCTTCGCCATCGCGCTCGGGGTCGTGCATATCGTCCTCGGCCTGCTCGTTGGAGCCGTCAAGATGTTTCGGGGAGACAAACGGCGGGCAATCGGAAAGGGCATGGCGGCAATGATGGTCGTACTGATCGCACTGGCGCTCATGGCTGCGTCCGGAATGCTTCCCGAACGCTTCTTCACGCCGCTGGTCATCGCCACGCTTGTCGCACTTCCTATCTTGATCGTTGCCGAAGGGGTGCTCGCACCGATTGAATTGGTTTCCACGCTCGGCAACGTTCTTTCGTACGCGCGCATCATGGCCGTCGGCACGGCATCGGTGATGATGGCAATCGTCGCGAATCGAATGGTCGGTGCATTCGGCGCAGTCTGGGTGGGTGTCCTCTTCGCCCTCGTCTTTCATCTGATCAACTTCGTCCTCGGCGTATTCAGCCCGACAATTCACATGCTGCGACTTCACTATGTGGAGTTCTTTGGAAAGTTCTACAGCCCGGGCGGTTCGCAGTACCGGCCGTTTCGACATTGGTCGGCGCGCGAAAGCGCTACTGACGAAAGGAGTGCGTGATATGGACTTGGAAATGGTTTTTCTCTACTTGAGTGCAGCCCTGGCGGTCGGCATCCCGGCCCTCGCCACAGGCTGGGCTCAGTCACGCATCGGTCCTGCCGCGGCGGCAGCGCTGGCAGAGAAGCCCGAGCTCACGGTCACCGTCGTGCTGTTGATCGCCATTCCGGAAACGCTGGCGATCCTGGGATTCGTGGTTGCGGTCTTGATTCTCATGCAGGGAGGAGGCTGAAGGGCATATGGTCGCGTCCAACCTCGAGACCGAACTGCGCCGGAGCGCCGAGACGACTGCCAAGTCCATTTTGGGAGCGGCGCGTGCGGATGCTGAACGGATCCGTTCGGAAGCGGACCGGTTGATTGGGGATAGGCGACGCGAGGTGTTGAGGGGCAAAGAAGCCGAGTACGACGCGGAAGCTCGCGTTGCGATGGCGGCCGAAAGGCACTCGGCAATGCGTGCGCTGCTTCTCGCGCGGACCCGCGTGGTCACTCGCGTGCTCGAACGAGCCCGGGCTCTTCTTCCCGACGCTGCTCAGAACGAAACCTACGTGTCGACCCTCGGCAGTGAGCTCACAGAGGCGCTGCAGTTCGTTGATGACGAAGGCGCTGTGGTGCGTTGCTCTGCAGACCTAGCACCTGCCGTCCGGGAGGGGCTTCGCGATCGGCCGGAGGTGAAGGTGGAACCCAAAGCCGACATCGGCACGGGGTTCGTCGTCATCGGTGCGGGAGGATCAATTCACGTGGATGGCCGCCTCGAAACGCGCATCGACCGGCTAGCATCGGTATTGGCAATCGAAATCCACAAACGCCTCGAGGAGTCCTAGCGATGGCGCGGTACCTGGGTGACATCAATACACGCGCACGGGGACTCCGGACTCACCTGCTGCCGGCAAGCGACCTAGAGCGGCTCGCGCGCGCCACGAGCCTCTTCGTCCTTCAGAGAGAGCTCAGCGGGCTTGGATATGCGCGATCTGACGCGCCGGCCACCGCGATGAGCCTGGAGAAGGAGATCCGGCGACATGCTGCCGGCCAAATAACGATACTGGAACGCTGGTGTACCGACGATCGGCGAACAATCCTCGCTGTGATCTTCGAGGACGAAGATCGACGTTCGATTCAAGCCATCCTGCGCGGTGCGCAGCAGGGCACCGCGACCGAGGCGCGCATGGCGGGCCTCGTGCCGACGAGGAGCCTGCCCGAAAGAGCCCTGTTGACGCTCGCGGGTCAGCCAACGCCGACAGACGTGATTCGGATGCTGGCTCTGTGGAGTCACCCCTTGGCCACATCTCTCGCCGCCGCGGCCAGCGGCCCCCATCCATCACTCTTCGAAATCGAAATCGAGCTTCAGCGCGCGTTTGCGCGCAGGGCGTCGGCACGCGCTCACCTGGGAGGAAGCCAACTAGTGGAATACGTCAAACAGGTCGTTGACGTGATGAATACATGGTCTGCGTTGTTGCACTTCGTCGAGCGAGATCCATCCATCGTCGACATGACATTCGTGGACGGAGGACGCTGGCTCACCCGGGATGTGTTCCACAAGCTCATGAGCCTCGAAACCCGCCCCCAACTCGAAAAGCGCCTGGCCTGGGAGCTCCGCAAGTCGGCTCTCGGGAGCGCGTTTCGCCACGATATCGAAGATCTCGCGCAGTTGGAGAGTGCAATGCTGCATGCACAGATCGACTGGCAAAACCGGGCGGTGCGGATTGACCCGAGCGGCGCGGCGCCGATCATTGGCTTCGCGATCGAGCTTCGAGCCGAAGTGCTGAACCTCAGGCGCATCATCTGGGGCGTCGCGCTCCGTGCGCCCGCAGCGTTGATCCAGGCCGACATGGTGGTCGCATGAAAGGCCAACGACTCGTGGTGATCGCAAGTCCAGGGCTGAGCTCTGGCTTCGCATTGGCAGGGGTGCCGGTGTTCGAGGCGACGGACGGTATCGACGCTGCGCGGCAGATCGACCGGGTGGTCGCTGACCTTAATGCAGGCGTCATCATGATCGACGAACCGCTCTACGACGACCTCCCGGACGAGGCCAGGCGAGATCTCCAACGATCGGCGCTCCCCGTCGTCATCCCCGTGCCGGGGCCCGATTGGACAACCGAGTCCACTGCGCACGAGTACATCGTCGAGATCCTCCGGCGAGCGATCGGATATCGGGTGAAGCTCCAATGACCGACGCACGCATCATCCGAGTGGCGGGCGCGATCGCCGAAGCACAGCCGCTAGGCGACGCTGCTCTCTATGAGCTCGTGGAGGTCGGCGAGCGACGTCTGTTGGGCGAGGTGATTCGGATCCAAGACGACGTCGCGACGATTCAGGTGTTCGAGGAGACCAACGGGCTCGGGCTTCACGAGCCTGTGCGTAGGACTGGAAGCTCACTGATGACCCGGCTCGGGCCGGGCCTACTGGGCTCGATCATCGATGGAATCGGACGGCCTCTAGAGGGGCTCGCAGAGCGATCAGGCGACTTCATGACCCCAGGGATGACCCTACCCACTCTCGATCCCGACACCCGTTGGTCGTTCGCGCCAACCGTCGAAGCAGGCGCGATGGTTTGTGGCGGTGACGTGTTGGGCGTCGTCGAAGAACGCCCGGGAATGGCCCACCAGATACTCGTTCCGCCAGGCTCCGGAGGCCGAGTCGCGGAGATTCAGGAAGGGAGCTACACGGTTTCGGACACAGTCGCCACGCTGGACGACGGAACCACGCTGTCGCTTTCACATCCGTGGGCGATCCGCCAACGGCGACCCTTCGCTCACCGGCTCCCCAGCGACCGCCCCTTCATCACCGGGCAGCGGGTGTTCGACTTTCTTTTTCCCGTCGTCGAGGGAGGTTCCGTCGCCGTGCCGGGTGGCTTCGGCACCGGGAAGACTGTGATCGAACAGTCGCTCGCAAAGTACGCGAAGGCCGACATCATGGTCTACATCGGCTGCGGCGAGCGCGGGAATGAAATGGCGGAAGTCCTGCATGACTTCGGACGTCTCATCGATCCCGAGACGGGACGGCCGATCATGGACCGGACGATCTTGATCGTGAACACCTCGAACATGCCGGTCGCCGCGCGAGATGCGTCGGTCTATCTCGGGATGACTATCGCCGAGTACTACCGCGACATGGGCTACCACGTGGCGATCCTCGCCGACTCCCTCTCGCGCTGGGCCGAGGCGCTTCGCGAAATTGGGGCCCGCCTCCAAGAGATGCCCGGCGAAGAGGGATACCCGACGTATCTGCCCAATCGCATGAGCCGCCTCTACGAGCGTGCCGGCCGCGTCGAAAGCGAGGGAACGCCAGCACGCACAGGGGCGGTGACGTTCATCAGCGCGATTTCTCCGCCCGGAGGCGACTTCTCCGAGCCGGTGACGCAAGCGTCGCTACGCGTCGTGGGTGCGCTCTGGGCGCTCGATGCAAGCCTGGCGCATCAACGCCAGTTCCCGGCAGTCGATTGGGACATCAGCTACAGCCTCTATACAGACGGCACGACCGAATGGTTTGCTCGGGAGGGCGGCGCCGACTGGGCTGAGCTCAGGGTCGAAACGATTCGTCTCTTGCAGCGCGACCGTGAGCTTCGGGAGATCGCGGGGCTCGTCGGAGTCGATGCGCTCGAAGACGAAGACCGACTGGTGCTCGAGGGCGCAAGAATCGCGCGTGAGTTCTTGATTGGCCAAAACGCTTTTCATCCACACGACGCGTTTTCGACGGTTGCCAAGACGTACCACCTGGCGAAGCTCCTTTGGGCGTTCATGCGAACCGGCAAGGCGGCACTCGGAGATGACGTGAGCTTCGAAAAGCTCGACCTCGCTGCCGTCCGGAGGGCATTCGGTTCTGTGAAGACCGCAGCGCCCGATGCATTGGAGCAGCAGATAGCGGAAGCCGAGCAAACAATCTCAGACATGGGGGCACCATGAAGCGCTTGGATGCACCGATTGCGCGGACGTACTCTGGCGCCGCCTCCGCGGCTGGGCCGTTGCTGTTCGTGCGTTCCACCCGTCGCGCAAAGCTAGGCGAGTGGGTTCGCATCGGAGGCGAAGGCCAAGAGGAGCGACGGGGCCAGGTGGTCGACGTGGGCACTGAAATCACCGTGATTCAGGTCTTCGAGGACACGCTCGGGCTCAAGCCCGCGGACGCGGCAATCACCCTGGCCGGCGAAACCGCCACGACGGTTGTCGGCAAAGATCTGCTCGGCCGTGCGCTCAGTGGCACGGGGGAGCCACTCGACGGTCTTCCGCCTTCGATAGGCGAGGCCCGCCTTCCGATTTGGGGCGCGCCGATCAACCCCGTTCGAAGGCAACATCCGTCGGATTTCATCGAGACCGGGGTGTCCGCGATCGACGGAATGAACACGCTCGTCCGCGGGCAGAAATTGCCCGTGTTCTCCGCTCCGGGTCTGCCTGGGGTCGAGCTCGCCGCCGACATCGTCGAGAACGCCCGCCCTGCCCGCGGGGAGCCGTTTGCGGTCGTGTTCGCCGCCATTGGCATCACCGAGCGCGAAACACAAATCTTCGTATCCCGTTTTCGCGAAAGCGAAGTGATGGAGCGCACGGTGCTCTTCCTCAACCAGGCGAGTGATCCGACGATCGAACGCCTGCTCACCCCTCGAGTCGCGCTCACGACGGCTGAGCACCTTGCGTACACACACGGGATCCACGTCTTGGTCGTGATGGCGGACATCACTCACTACGCGGAGGCGCTACGCGAAATTGCGGCGGCGCGAGAAGAGATCCCAGGAAGGCGGGGCTTTCCGGGCTACATGTACACAGACCTCGCGTCGTTGTTCGAACGGGCGGGCGTTCTCAAAGATGGCAAAGGGTCGGTGACGCAGCTGCCGGTGGTTTCCCTACCCGACGACGACATGACCCATCCGATCCCCGACTTGACCGGATACATCACCGAGGGGCAAATCGTGTTGAGCCGTGAGCTGCATCAGCGAGGCGTCTATCCTCCCGTCGACGTGCTCCCCTCGCTGTCCCGACTCATGAACGCCGGCATCGGCCAGGATCGCACGGTGCCGGAGCACCGCGAATGGGCGGACCAGTTGTACGCCGTGTACGCACGTGGCCGCGAAGCAAAACTCATGGCGGCCATCGTCGGAAGCGAAGGGCTCGCGCCGGGTGACCGGCGCGCTCTCGACTTCGTCGACGCATTCGAGGGGCAGCTCATCCATCAAGGCGGCACCCGCCGATCGCTGGTCGATACGATGCGGATCGGATGGTCGCTGCTCGAGACGCTGCCGCGGGACGAGCTCACCCGGATATCCGACACGGCCTGGGAGGCTCGCGGGCGCGACGAGGTCAGCAAGGAGCCACCCCGGTGAGCGTGCGCTCCGTACCACCGACTCGTTCGGGGCTCGTGCGAGCCAGCGCGCAGCTTGGTCGCGTCCAGAAAGGTCGTGAGCTGCTCAATCGCAAACGCGAGGCTTTGATCAGCGAGCTCTTCAAGAGCGCTAGGCCCGCGTTGAATGCGCGGCAAGAAGTGGAGGAACGAGCCAGTGAGGCGTACCGGGCGTTGCTCCATGCGCTCGCGGCTCGCGGCCAGGCATCGTTGGAAACCTATGCGTGGCCCGAGCGCGACATCACGGTCGAGCTCGAGCATAAGCAGATCTGGGGCGTCGCCGTGCCCGCCGTCGTTTCGCACAGCTCCATCCGACGGACGCTGACTGCGCGCGAAACCGCGGCGCCGGCGGTGGGTCCGGCGGCGGCGCAAACCGCAACCGAGTTCGAACACCTGGTCGAGTTGGTTCTCGAGGCGCTCCCCAAGGAACAACTCGTGCGGCGCCTCGGCGACGCGCTCGCGAAGGCCACTCGGCAGGTCAACACGCTACAACTTCGCGTAGAGCCGGCGCTGACCGCCGAGCTGCGCGCATTGAAGCGAATGCTCGAGGAGCGGGAGCGCGATGAGCGATCGAGACTGCGCCACGTGCTTCGCCGCCGCAAGGACGCTCGCTGACGCTCAACTGGCGCGACGGCGCCGCCAGTACCAGGCTCCAAGCGCAAGAACGGCCAACAGGAAACCCGTGTCGTAGTCGGACGTGCTTGCGATGCGACAGTTGCAGCCGCTCGAAGATTCACCAGGCTCTGTCCCACCATCCGGAACCCCGCCGTCGGGCATGCTGGTTTCGTCAGCCGCCCGGAGCCAAACGTAGCTGCCGATGGTTGTTGGTTCAACGCCGAGCACAATCTGGTGGCGATAGCGATCCTCGCCCTCCGCGGGGGCGTCGACGCTCCTCTCGTGCGTGAATGGATTCGTTGTAATCGGCACGGAGTCCACGACGGCTCCGTTCTTGATGACCTGCAGATCGTTCCCCACGCCGTCGGTGACGGTCACGGACAGGATCGCCGTATCGGCGAAGACGGTGTCGCCCACCCGGTCGCCGGCTAGCTCGGTTTCGAGCATGGGGTCATCGATGTTGTTGACCTTGATGACGGTTCTGCCCGCGCGAACCCCGTCCATGATCGCGTCGACGCTGAGGTCCTCGGCAAAAACCATCGTGACGGGCGCTCCGATCGGGCTGTAGAGCGGGTTATCGAGATTGCCCTGTCCGGCGTTGTGGTCGTCACTCCCCCCGACCGAGACCGCATGCGACCCATTTGCGCACATTTGTTCCCAAAATGCGTTCGCATTCCATGGGCCGCCTTGCGTCTCCAGGCCGTCGACCGTCGTTGGGTCGACCTCGTACTCCCACGGACATCCGATACAGAAGTCGTCGCCAGGGACCGTGGGGTGGTTGATCGAGAAGAGCGCGCCTTGGTCTTGATATGCCTGAATGGCGCCTTCAACGGTGACGCCGCCGACGCCGACCTTGAAGTCCACCCATTCGATCGCGCCGATCGCATTGGCGTGCCCGTGGTAGGTCGTCCACTCGACCCCAGGAATGATCAGGAGCGTTGGAAAGTCAGGCTGCACGCTCTTGTAGAGCGTCAAGCCGCTATTGGTGTTGTGTTCGGACAGCATGATGAAGTCCAGCCCCACCCCCTCGGCGAACTCGAGCGTTTCACGGATGCTGGGTGGACCATCGCTGTGATGCGTGTGGACGTGGAAGTCGCCGGCATACCAACGCGCTTCGCTGTCGAGAACGCCTGGGTCCTCATACGGTGCCCGCATCTGCGACTCCACCGTCGCTTCAGTCCGCAGAAAGACGTCGAACTCATAGAGCGCGGGCGTTTCCACGATATTCGCTTTGCCGATCCAGACTTTCCAGGTGCCCGCCGGAATGGGACCGGGGATGTAGCTCGGCCACGCTGCATCGACTCCCACGAGAGCGGGTTGTCCCTTGCCGCCGCCCCATCCACGAAATCCGTTGGGATCATCGAGGCCCCAATCGAGATTGTTGCCGGGTGTGAGGTTCGCGTGCCGAACCTCGATCTCGACAATGTCCTCGGGCACTTCGAACTCCACGAAGAAGAACGCCTCCGGACCATCAGGCGCGATGCCTCCGTGGTGAAACGTGGGCATCTCCTGCGCGTGTGCAGAGTTGGCCGCAAGCACGAGACAGAGCGAAATCCAAACGAGATGAAGTGGCATAGGAACGCATTGGAGCGCACATCGAGCGTGGCATCAAGCACGAACGACACGAGAACCCACGGGCAGACGATGCTACGCTGCCAAGGTGCCCCCGGTTCTGGATCTCCACGTCGAAACCTTCACCCGCGACGGCGTCGACATACTGCGCGACATCCGGTGGCAGGTGATGCCAGGGGAGCATTGGGCGGTCCTCGAATGGTCGCTACCGGCTACACGGACGCTGACGCTCGCACTCGAGCCGCGGGCCTCGGGTCACGAGTCTCGGGTCTCAAGCCCCGGGTCCTGGGGCCCGAGACCCAGGGCCCGGGGCCCGAGGCCCGAGTCACCTGCACAGGCACCGTCATTGACCGCACCTGTCGCTCATTGATGCCGACGTATGGAGCGGCGCGGCGGAGCGCGATACCGGCACGTTCTCCGGCTCGCTACTTCAGTAAGCCTTTGCCGGGCACGTAATTGATCTCAAGCCGGATGCCGTCGGGGTCCTCAAATAGAATCGAGTAGTACCCGGGAGCCCACATGGCTTCTTCGGGGCCGTGCACGATCTCCGCGCCGAGCTCCTTCAAGAACTCGTATGCCTCGTCGACGCCTTCTCGGGTCTTTGCGCGGAAGCAAATGTGATGAAGGCCGGCGCGGTTTTGGTCGAAGCGCTCGCCGCGGTTCTCTTCGGCGGCCTCCCGAACTCCGAACGCGGTGCGGCCGCCCACGCAGTAGTAGGTGCCGGGGATGTCCATGACGTTCTTCATGCCGAGGAAGGGCAAGAGATTACTATAGAATGCGCGGGCTCGATCGAAGTCGCCGACCGTGATGAACGTGTGCGCGATGCCGTTGATCTCCATGACGCCCTCTCTTACCGGAGCTCGGACGACCGTTTTCCAAGCAGCCGACGCGCGATGATCAGCAGTTGAATCTGCTGAGTACCCTCGAAAATGTCGATGATCTTGGAATCCCGCGCCCACTTCTCGAGGAGCTCGTCTTCCGAGTAACCGAGGCCACCACACAACTCGACGCACCGAAGCGTGACCTCGTTGGCGACGCGCGCAGCCTTCGCCTTGGACATCGATGCCTCGGTCGAATTGGGGATCCCGTTGTCCGCCATCCAAGCGGCTTTGAGCATGAGCAGTCGACCCGCTTCCCATTCCGCTTCCATGCGGATGAGCTCGGATTCGACTGCACGCTTGGCTAGGAGCGGCCCACGGTAACGAACCTTGATGCCCTCCCGGCCAAGGATCTCCCGTGTGTGCTCGAGCGCAGCGCGTGCGACGCCGACCCCCATCGCCGCCACGACCGGCCGGGTGTTGTCGAACGTCTGCATGACGCCGCTGAAGCCCTTCTTCGTGTCGATGTCGGATGTTCCCAGCAGGTTCTCTTTTGGAACGCGGCAGTCCGTCAGAGTAATGCTCGCCGTATCCGACGCGCGGATGCCCAATTTCCTGTCGAGGCGGACCACCTCCATGCCAGGGGTCCCATGCGGCACTACGAACGATTTGATTGCCGCGCGCCCGAGATTGCGATCGAGAGTCGCCCAAACGACCACCGCGTCTGCGCGGCTGCCCGCGGTGACGTAGATTTTCTCGCCGTTCAGCACCCAATCCTCACCATCGAGGTGAGCCGTGGTCCGGATGTTTGCGGAGTCGGACCCTGCGCCTGGCTCCGTGATCGCCATCGCGGCCCACACGCCCTTGAACCGCTTCCGCTGTTCGGCGTTGGCAACCGCGGCGATCGCGGCGTTACCGAGACCCTGGCGCGGAATGGAAAGCGCGAGACCGACGTCGCCCCAGCACAGCTCAGCCATCCCGACGCACGTGGACATGTTGGCGCCGTTGCGCACACCCTCTTCGCGACCTTCCTCTCGCTGAAGCCGATCGACGCCGGCGCCGCGTTGCCCACCGCCGGCGCTGAGACCGTCCATGAGCGCCGCCAGCATGTCGAGCTCTTTCGGATAGTCGTGTTCGGCGCGATCGTACTTGCGCGAGATCGGGCGGAAGACGTGCTTGGCCACTTGGTGCGCCTGGTTGACGATGAGCGTCAGGTTCTTCGGAATTTCCAAGTACATCGTTGAATTCCCTACAGCAGCAGATTGCCGTCCATGACACCGATGGCACGAAGTTGGCGATACCAAATCTCCACCGGGTGGTCTTTGATGAAGCCGGCGCCGCCCAGTAGCTGGACACCGTTGGTTCCAATCTGCATGGCCTTCTCCGAGCACAGCGTGCGCGCGAGGTAGGCTTCGCGCCGGCATTTCAGCCCCGCGTCGATGCGCGCGGCCGCGCGGTAGACCAGCATGCGCATCGATTCGATCTCGATGCCGATGTCCGCAATCATGAAGGCCACGGCCTGCCGATGCGAAATCGGCTCTCCGAACGCAATCCGATCGTTGCAATACGGAATCGTGTAGTCCAACAGGGCTTGCGAGGTCCCAAGCGCCATGGCG
>JAFDAJ010000192.1 GCA_019313915.1 Deltaproteobacteria bacterium | reverse complement strand
CGACGGTCACGACGACATCTTCACTTGGCAAGAACAGCGGCGCGTGACCGCTCAGCTCACCGTGCATCACAAGCGCACGATGTATCTTCTGCAGCCCACCGAGGAGGCGAAGGCCGCAGCGAAAAAGCGCGTGACCGTCGTCGAGTACGAGGACGGCCGCGTGTCGATTCGCTTCGAGGGCATCGCGCTTGTCGCTCGACCCTTTCACAAGGACGGCTGCGTGACCCAGGGCACCATCGTCGAAAACAAGCTCCTCAGCGGCGCCCTCACCGAGATTCGCAAGCGCCAACAACAAAAGGAGCAGGCGCTCGTCAAGTCCGCCAAGATCAAGCGTGTGAAGCGCATCGTGCGTGACCGCTTTGCCGGCCGGTTGCCGCCTCCCGGTCCCTGAGCCGAGCTCGCTGCCCGACGCGGCGCCGACCGGCATCTCAAGCCATCTGCTTCCTGCCCCATGCTCACGTTCCCCCTGACTTACCGGGTGCTTCAGGCCGCCAACCGCCCTGCCCCCTGCAGGCCCGCTACCCCGCAGTCCCCATTCGGTAGCGGACATTTCTAACTGGCACAACCACCGGACACTTACGCCTGGTTTTGACATCGGACTCCCGAATGGGCCCAATGGGCTAGGAGAGTCCTGAACCTCGCTCGTGCCTTAGGTGACTCCTAGTTGGGCTTGCAAATTGACCCTGGGTCAACTACCCTGACCCAGGGTCGACAAGCTTGAGGAGTCCTGCGTGGCACAGGTCGAGTACAGCCGGGCGTTTACCGAAGAGCAGAAGCAGCAACGGCGCGATGCGATCATTGCCGCCGCGCAGTCCCTCTACTCGGACCGTCGCTACGAGGAAGTGACCATGGCGGCCATCGCGCGCGCGGCCGCAGTGGGCAAGGGCACGGTGTTCTTCTACTTCGGCACCAAAGAAGCGTTGTTCCTGGCTTGTGCCCGTGGCGAGATCGAGTCGTTCTTTGCTGACCTCGAACGCGCGCTTGCGGGCCACCCAACGCCCAGCGGACGCGAAGCCGTCGTCGCGGGGTTGGGTGCAACGATCGACGCGCACCCCGCGATCGTGCGCATCCTCGGGTTGGTTCACGTGGTGCTCGAGCACAACGTGACGTTCGAAGCCGCGTTGGAGTTTCGTCGTGCGTTGATTCCGTTGCTGTCCCGCGTCGGTGAGCAGTGGGAACGGCACCTGAGCTTCCTGACCGAAGGCGAGGGTGCGAGAGGGTGCGAGGCTGTTGCTCCGAGTTCACGCGATGGCGCTTGGGTTCGCTCAACTCGCAGACCCGTCGCCAACCTTGCGTAGAGTCCAGGAACAACCTGGCATGGAACTCTACGACGTTGATTTTCGCAGTGCTCTTCTCGACAGCGTGGAGCTTGTCATTCGAGGCGCGCAGCAAAGGGCACGAGCATGACCACGATCAAGCGCACGTACTGCAGAATTTGCGAGGCTCATTGCGGCCTTACCGTGGAGGTGGACGAGCGAACCCAGCGCGTGGGGAGGGTTCGCCCCGACCACGAGAACCCGGTGTCGAAGGGCTATTCCTGCGTGAAGGGGCTTGGAAGCGGGGCCATGCACGACGACGAAGAACGTCTCAACTTCCCGATGAAGCGCGTCGGGTCGACGTTCGAGCGGATCAGCTGGGAGCAAGCGATCGCGGAGATTGGTGCCAAGGTTCGACAGCTGCGCAAAGAGTTCGGTCCCCGTTCGGTAGGGCTCTACACGGGCAACCCTACCTATTTCAGTTTTCAGAATATCTTGATGTCGTCGGGCTTCATCGAAGCGCTGCATTCGCCGAACTTGTTCGCGTCTCACTCGGTCGACAACAACAACAAGTTACACGTCTCCACCGTGATGTACGGGCGATCGATGGTGCATCCGGTCCCCGACTTGGAACACACCGAGTTTTTCATGTGCATGGGTAGCAACCCGGTCGTGAGCCAGATGTCGATCATCCAGCTCCCGAACTCGCTCAAGTGCCTCCAAGACGTCGAGTCGCGGGGGGGCAGGGTGGTCATCGTCGACCCTCGCCGCACCGAGACCGCGCAGAAGGTCGGAGAGCACATCTCGATTCAGCCCCAAACCGACGCATATCTGTTGATGGCGATGTTGCACGTCATCGCGCACGAGGATGGCCTCGACCTCGGACCGGCCAAGAAGATCGCTCACGGCGTCGACGACTTTGTTGGGGTAGCTGCTGATTGGACGCCCGAGCGCGCGGCGGTGGTCACCGGGATCGACGCTTCCACGATCCGCGAGTTGGCGCGTGCCTACCGAGACGCGGACGGGGGGGCGCTGTACATGTCGACGGGCGTCAATATGGGTCCCTTTGGATCGATCGCCTATTGGTTGGTACAGGGGCTCAACTTGATCACCGGCAACATCGATCGCCGAGGAGGGTTGCTGGTGCCGCGGGGCCCGTTCGACAGCCTCAAGCTTGCGGGGTGGCTGGGGCTTGGCGGCTTCAACGAACACCGCACGCTTCGGGGGGACTGGCACCAGGTTGCTGGGTGTTTTCCGATTGCCGCCTTGCCTGGCGAGATCGACAACGACGACCCCAGGCGCATCCGCGCGCTCTTCGTGTCTGCGGGCAATCCGGTGCATTCGATGCCCGAGGGCGGGGCGTTGGCGCGCACGTTCGACAAACTCTCGTTGCTGGTTTCGATCGACATCTATCGCAACGAGACCTCGGCCCATGCGGACTATCTGCTACCGGCAACCGACATGCTCGAGCGGTCCGACTATCCGGCTTCGCATGCGATGCTGCAGGTGACGCCGCATGCTCAGTACACGCCCGCGATGGTGCCACCCAAGTACGAGCGTCGCGAGGAGTGGCGCATTTTCTCGGATCTTGCTGTGGCGTGCGGCGCCAAGCCGTGGGGCAAAGTGGGCAATCTCCTGCCTCGGATCAACCGCTTGCTTGCGCGCTTGCCCGGCGATGCTGAGGTCACGCCCGACCACGTCTTGGCGCTCCTGATGCGGTGGGGTGGCGAGGTCACACTCGAGCAGCTCAAGCAAGCGCCCGGCGGCATCCCGCTACCACCCAACGAGCCAGGTTCGTTCTTCGGCGCACGTGTTCCCTCGGAAGACGGCAAGGTCCAGCTGTACCCAAAGGATGTTGCCGCCGACCTGCCGCGACTTCGCCGCGAGGAGAGTCGCTTGAGTCCGCGACCGGGGAAGCTGGTTTTGATCGGGCAGCGGGATCGCCGCTCACACAACAGCTGGATGCACAACAGTCCGCACATTCGCCAACCGTCCGGCAACCGGGCGCTCATCCACCCCGCCGACGCCAAGGCTCTCTCGATCGCGGACGGGGACGAGGTCGAGGTGGGGACCGAACAAGGCAGCATTCGTCTCCTTGCCCGGCTCACCAATGAGATGCGGCGCGGTGTGGTCGCCGTCCCGCACGGATGGGGACACAAGGGGACCCAAGTGAAGAGAGCCGCCGCGTTGCCCGGCGCCAACGTCAACGAGGTGATCCCGGGCGGCCACGCCAACCTCGAGCCCGTAAGCGGCATGGCCATCATGATGGGACACGAGGTGCAGGTCCGACGCGTGGAGGTCCGGGCGAGCACCGAGGCGAAGACCGAGCGACAACCGGCGGCGAGCGAAGCTGCCAATTGAACTCACGCCATCGGCATCGCCCTGCATGCGTGGTTCGCTGTGGTCTGGTAAAGGCGCCCCGTAGTTTCACCACCCTGCGGGCTACTTATGTCTCCTTCCAACCTAGCCCGATTCGCGCTCACGCTGATCTTGTCGTTCGTCCTTGGGTGCAGTAGCAGCAGCGAAGGTGGCTACAGCGCGCCGGCCCCGAACGACGCGCTCCCCCCGCTTTCCGCCGTCCCCGACGTCGACATCGGCCGCATCGTCGACTCTTCGGGTCGCGAGGTGCTGCTCCGCGGCGTCAACGTGAACGCCCACGTCGAGTACTGGCAGTACGATCCCGAGCTGTTCACCACATATCCCTTCACCGAGGAAGACGCCTACATGGTCGCCGCGATGGGTTGGACCATGGTGCGACTCCTGCTGAGTTGGTCGCGGGTGGAGCCCGAGCCCGGCGTATACGGTGAGGCGTACCTCGACGAAATCGCCGCGTGAGCGTAGGAAGAACAAACGCCCTGTCCACGTGGCGACCCACGCGACATAACATTTAGTACCGCGTAATGCGCGGGCCCCAACCGGCTTCAAGCGAGAGACAGAAGCGGCAGATCGGTTTCGAGGCGTCGTGCGATGGTGGGTCGGTGGCGAGGAGCGCGCGGAGCGTACTTGTGTACGCGAGCACGCACCGCAGACAGCGAGCCGCCAGCGTGCGGCGGATCGGAAGCGAGGTGCTGTTTCTGGTGGGCCATCCTGGACTCGAACCAGGAGCCAATGGATTAAGAAAAGCCATCTACGACTCCCTAGACCCTCCAAAACGCAAGGTCACGGGGAGTTAGCTGCGACACGCGGTGTCACAGAGCGGCAGAGAATGACACACGACACGCATCCATGACACCGCACGTGACACCGCGAGCGGGTCGTCGAGCGGACAGGCGAAACAAAGGCGGTCTTGGGCGCGCCGCAACTCGACATAACATCTGGTACCGCGCAATTGGGCCCTCAACATGAGCCCGACGGGCTAAGCGAGCCAAATCCCGACACGAACGCGCTGCGCGTATCCCGCCGCATCGCGCAAGACCTGCACCGATTGCGAGTGCTAGATCGTCGTATTCAACGGCCCGCCTCGTGGTCCACAACTTGCATCAACTCTCATCGCATCGCGCAAAGTACGAGAAGGGAGTTCCCGATGGCCGTTTCATCCACCGTTCGCGGAGGTCAAGGCCCGGTTGTGAGTGGCTCTCCCTACTTCGCTGATCTAAGCGAGCATCCCCCCGAAACGTATCGCCCGGACATCGACGAAGTCCTGGGCCAGCTTCAGGCCAACAAGGACTCTTGGGTTCGGCTTGGAATGGACGAACGGCTGTCCTTACTAGAAGAGGTGCGGCAAGATTTCATCTCCGTGAGCGACCGTTGGGTTGCGGCCGAGCTCGAGGCCAAGCGGATCGCACCGCAAACGCTCGGCGAAGCGGAAGAATGGGCCATGCTGGCCACAGTTCATCGAGCCCTCCGCACGCTTCGACAGTCCCTCACCGAGGTGAAGGCGCTGGGCCAGCCCAAGGTGCCCGGGCCGATCTCATCGCGTCCCAATGGACAAGTCGTCGCCCAAACGTTTCCCCTCTCAGTGTGGGATCGTTTCCTCTTCCTTGGAACCACGGGCGAAGTTTGGATGGAGCCCGGCGTGGGCGTCGACGAAATGGTGGCCACCCAGGCGGCGGCCTACAAAGACGCGAACCGAGAGGGCAGGGTTTGCCTGGTGCTGGGTGCCGGGAACGCGTCGATGCTTCCCGTCACCGATGCGCTCGACAAGCTCTTCGTCGAGCTGCAGGTGGTTGTTCTCAAACCGAACCCCGTCAACGCGCACCTCGGGCCGTTGATCGAGGAGGGTTTCCGAGTGCTCATCGAGCGCGGCTTCCTGGCCGTTGTGTACGGCGGGGCGAAAGAGGGTGCCTATCTCACCAGTCATCCGGACGTAGACGATTTGCACCTCACCGGTTCGGACAAGACGTTCGAAGCCGTCGTTTTTGGACCTGGCTCAGAAGGCGCAAAACGAAAAGCTGAACGCCGCCCACTCATCGCGAAGCGGTTCACCGGCGAGCTCGGCAACGTCAGCCCCGTCATTGTCGTTCCTGGGCCCTGGACGCAACGCGACATTGACGAGCAGGCCAAGCACATTGCCACCTGGCTGGGCATCAATGCTGGGTTCAACTGTCTAACCCCGAGGGTGCTCATCCAACACAGCTCCTGGACGCAACGAAACCCGCTCATGGACGCGGTCGGCGGGCTCCTGGAGCAAGTTCCCCCGCGCTACGCGTACTACCCGGGCGCCCACGATCGCCATGCAGAGTACCTGGCGGCACATCCTGAAGCGCGCCTGTTTGGAACGGCAGAGGAGGGTC
>JAFDAJ010000191.1 GCA_019313915.1 Deltaproteobacteria bacterium | reverse complement strand
CACTTTCTGACCGACAAATACCTCGGCCGAGAAAACGCGATCGAGCTTCTCGACGAGGAGGTGTATCCGAACCTTCGTTGGTTCGAGAGGAAGTATCCGGACGACGAGGGCAAAGCGCAGCTTACCAACGACTCGATCGCACGCGGGCCGCTCGAGCTAATCGCGCACGTGATCGCTACAGAGCGTCCCTTTACCGAGATCCTGACGGCAAACTACACAATGGCGAACGGCTACTCGCAACTGTCACTAGTCGGTCTCCCCGACGTCCCACTCGGAATCGGAGAAAACCCCGAGAGCTTCCGAGAGGTTCGACTCCCGGGCATCCCTCACGCGGGCCTTCTGACGTCCGCGATGTTCCTCAATCGTTTTCCGACGAGCGACACGAACATCAACCGACATCGATCGCGGATGACCTACTGGTTCTTCCTGGACATCGACATCAATCAGTTCGGTAGCCGTCCGGTCGACGCAAGCGACGACTTCGGTGAGAACCCGACGCTCAACAACCCGGGTTGCACTGTGTGTCACACGACCATGGATCCCGTCGCTGGGCTCTACATGAACTGGAACGAGAGCGGCGAGTACAGCGGCAAGGGCGAATGGTTTGGGCCGGACTTCATCCTGCCCCCTGGTTTCAACGGCGAAGCGCTGCCCGACGGCAGCCGAAAGAACGCATTGCAATGGTTTGCGCAGAGGATCGCCCAGAATCCGAGATTCGCCCAAGCCACCGTGAAGACGGTGTTCCAAGGGCTGACCGGCCAGAAGATCCTCGACATCACCGCGCCGATGACGCCGCAGATGGTCGAAGACGCGATGCAGGAGCCGGATCCGATCGTGGATCCCGTTCCCATGATGGACCCTGACGGTGGCGTCGGCGGCATGGGTGGCACCGGCGGCATGGCTGGCGTCGGTGGCATGGGTGGTACTGGGCATAGGCGGTATCGGTGGCATCGGCGGCATGGGCGGCATGGGTAGTGCGCCTCCCCCTCCCCCTCCTCCGCCGCTTCCCGAAATCGATCCGGAGATTGATCCTGACGTCGACCCAGCGCTCGAGCGCGCATACAACGTGCAGCAACAAGTTCTTCGGACGATTCAGCGACGGTTCATCGACAGCCAGCACAACTTCAAGGTGTTGGTGCGCGAGATCATCCTGAGCCCCTACTTCCGGGCCAAGAACGCGAGTCCGCTCACCAGCGAGATGGAGACCGAGCTTTCGACCTTTGGCACGTCCCGGCTGCTCACGCCGGAGCATCTATCCCGCAAGATCGAGGCGACCACCGGTGTCCGCTGGCGATCGGGCCCGGGTCGAACGGACTATCTGCTCGGCCAGTACAGCATCTTCTACGGGGGCATCGACTCGGACTTGGTGACCCAACGTGTGACCGAACCAAACGGCGTCATGGCAAGCCTTGCACAACGCATGGCCTACGAGGTCGCATGCTCCGCGGTTCCGTATGACTTCTCCAAGCCGGCCAACCAACGCCTCCTGTTCCCCAATATCGACCGAACCACACAGCTTTCCGATGCCTCAGACCAGGTGCGCGAAGCAGTACGGCATCTTCATGACCGGCTTCTCGGCGAGGGGCTTGCGGGCTCCGACGAGGAAGTCGCTGCAACGATGGTCGTGCTCATGGAGGCCTACGATCTTGGACGCCAAGGGCTGGCGAATGAGACCGTGCCCGAGCAGTTGGCGGGGCAATGCCGGCTGTTCAACGATCGAATGACTGGCGCCTCGTTGCCTCAAGAGCGCCACATCAACCGGGACACCGAGTACACGGTGCGCGCCTGGATGGCGGCGGTGAGTTATCTCCTGTCCGATTACCGGTACCTATACGAGTGAGGGAGGACTAGCTGTGGATCGTCGTGACTTCATACGAATGGCAAGCTGGGCCGGGCTGACGTGTGTCTTACCGTCCGTCGTGGACCCCCTGCGCGGTAGCGCCCAGTCGATCAGCGGCTCGGCATACACCGGCACGTACTGGATCTTCATGCACGCCGGCGGCGGCTGGGATCCGACTCATTTGTGCGACCCAAAGGGCCGGGCGACCGCCAACGAGAACAACCCGATGGGACGCTTTCTCAGGAGCGATATTCGGACCGCGGGGAACATCGAGTATGCGCCGCTCGGCGACGACGGAACCGCCCTCGACGCGTTCTTTCAGGAGCACTACCAGCGCCTGACTGTCATCAACGGCATGGACACCACGACCAACGGTCATGACCAGGGCACGCGCGGCACCTGGAGCGGCCGAACGGCGGAGGGCCATCCTCCCATCGGCGCGCTGATCGCGGCGACGCACGGCCCCAATCTTCCGATGCCGCTGATCGGGTACGGCGGATACCTCGACACCCAAGGCGTCACGAACGCGGTGCCGCTCGGAGACGGCGGTCTTCTCCACAATCTCGCGCACCCTTCCCGTCCGGACCCAACCGGCTCCGAAGAAAACTACTTCGGTCACCCGGACGTGCCCAGCATCATTCAGCGCGAGCAGGAGCTTCGCCTCCTAAGGCTTCAGGGTAGGCAGCGGTTGCCGCGTATCTGGGACGGCCAGAACGAGCTCATGCTGGCTCGGCTCGGACAGGACGACCTCAAACGGGTGTCCGACTCGCTGCCCGAAAACTTCGCGGACAACCGGCTTCACCGACAGATCCAGGTCGCGCTGGCTGCCTATCAGGCGGGGCTCTCAGTGAGCGTCAGTGTGAGTGCTGGCGGTTTCGACACGCACGGCAACCACGACAACAACCACCTGCCAAACCTCATCGACTTCGTCAACGGCGCGAACTTCGCGATGCAAGAAGCGGAACGCATGGGTATCGCCGACAAGGTCGCGGTCGTGATGGGATCGGACTTTGGCCGAACGCCTGGATACAACAGCGGCAACGGCAAGGACCACTGGCCGATCAGCAGCATGATGATGATGGGCCCGGGAATCCCCGGTAACCGGGTCATCGGCGGAACCGATGAGCGGCATGGTCTGCAGCTCATCGATCCGGTGACGCTACAAGCCACTGGCTCGCCGGACACGGCAACGGGAACCAGGCTCTCCATTGCCCACGTCCATCGTGCCTTGCGTAACCTCGCGGGCGTGCCGGACAACTACAAGGCGGCGTTCCCACTCGCCGGCGAAGACCTACCGATCTTCGACGCCTAGAACGAGGCGCCGCCCCCGATTCGCAGGCCCCAAACCTGGCGCGAGTCGAACGAGAAGCCATTGGGGTTGTCGATGTTGATGTTGACCCGAATCGCGCCAAACGCCCTGTCCCTACCGAATCGCAGATAGGGCTCGACGGCCAGCTGCGTCTTCTGCTCGTTGAACTTCGGTATCAGCACGAGGCTGAAACGGGAGCCAACTCGAAGCCAGTCCGTCGCCTGGTAGCCCATCATGGCCGCCATCTGCATGATGAAATCGGTCTTGGAGGTCCTCGCGTTCTTGTCGTTGAGCTTGATCAGAGCGCCCGTGTCGAGGTAGGCGCCCCAAAGGAAACCGCTCGGCTTGCTGCGTTCGAAGGCGATCGGGACGATCACGCTCACCGTGTGTGGATCCCAGAGCCAGAACATCGTGTTACCGCGTAACGCGGCGGCCAGGAAGTAGGCAGATGCCGCCGTCACCCGCTCGACGATATCGCCTGGGAGGGTCGCCACAGGAACAGTCACGCCCAGACCGACGCGATAGGAGAATTGCCCCTTCTTGCCTTGGTAGTGGAACGCCAAGTATGGATTGCCGAAGCGGAAGTCGTTATCGGGCTCACCCTGTTCGGTGTCGACGTTGACGTAGGACATCCCCCAAACGGCCTGCATCACAACGCTGTAGGCCAGCTGGAAACGCATCTCGAGGAGCGGGCTCATGACGATGGACCGCTGATCCCCCTCGAGCTTGCCAGCAAACATCCCGAGCTCGCCCATGATGTGAAAGCGATCGGTGTGGGCCTTCTTGCCTTCGTCGAGGCTGTACGGCTCGTCGGGAAACGCGCGCGCCTCAGCAGGCGCCAACCACAACGCCGCTGCAAAGACAAAACCAACGACTCCCCATCCACGAAGCAACGGCATATTTCGACCCCCAGCGAAAAAGAGACCCCCTCTTTTTCTGCCCTTCACTATAGGCAGCGCAGACAGTCGCGGCCCGTGTTCCGTCGTCAACGGAACCACGCTGTCGAGTGTGATCGAACGTTCAGGGCACGATCGCGACGTACGAGGGGCCGGGGCCTTCGAGCCATGTGATGGCGCGTGAGGCGCCGCTCTCGACATCGATGATGGAGAGCTTCTTGTCGGCTATGTGGGCCACGAATGCGAAGCTGTCGGTGCCGTCCACCGCTGCGGTCAGCGGAAACGCGCCGCCCGGTAGCATGGCAGGCTCGGAGGGAGCCAGCAGGTCACCATCGACATCGATCGTGACCAGGTTCGAGCCCGTTCCGGTCGGCGCGAGAATCTGATCGCGGCTAGGCGTGTACGTGACGCCGTAGGGGAAGCCCCCAGCGACCGCGAAGCTGCCGATGACCGAAGGGGCACTTGGGTCCGACGTGTCGACGAGGGTGACATCCTGGCTGAAGCTATTTGCCACGACGACGCGCGTCCCGTCACCGAGGAACGTCACGTCAGAGGGGTCGTTGCCTGTTGCAACGAGCGGGCTGAGCGTGCCTTCGATGTCGGCGGTTTCGAACACATGAATGCCGCCGTTTGCACCTGCAATGTTGATGACGCCGAGCGTGCCGTCGGGGCTCAGCGCGACTTGCTCGGGTCGCCCATCGAAGGTGATTTCCTCGATGAGCTCGCGCGCCGCGATATCGATGACGGACATCGTGTCGCCCGACCCATTCATGGTTCCGTAGTTGGCCGTATATGCACGGGTGCCGTCGGCGCTAATCGCGATCCCAAGCGGAACGTCTGAGGTCACGACCTCGGTGGCCTCGCCGGATTCCAGGTCGACGATGAGAAGCGTCCCTCCCTCGGGCACTTCGGGCGAACCGATGAGCATGTTCGTGATCCCGACGTCGAAGAACGCTGGCCCGACCGACACGACCGCGGTCTTTCCATCCGGCGTGACCTCGACCTCGATCGGACCGGGCTCCCAACCCGACAAGTCAATTGTGCCCACGACGGACGAGGGTCCATCACTCTCCCCGTCGATGAGCTTGTCGTAGTCCAGCAATGTCAGCGATTGATTCAGCCAGTCGGCTGTAACCACCAACCGCACCTCACCACCCGAGCCTCCACTACCGCCAGCACCGGCCGATCCGCCCGATCCGCCCGAACCTCCGGAAGAAGAAGAGTCGCAGCCAACAACCACAAGCCCGGCAACGCAGCAGGCGGCCAAGAAGTAATGCCTTGTCACCGGCGGAGGGTCGTCTCCCGGGGCCCTGGGGTCAAGGGTTGGCGCAAAATCTGCGCAAGCGGCAGGCCAAACGCAGGTTTTGCGCGCCCAAGCCCCTGAAAACACGCCAAAACACACCTCAAAGAATGCTTGCAATAACGTGCAAATTGAAACATGTTCTAGTGAAACACGTTCTAGTTTCCAGGCCGTCGTACGGCCGCCGCAAGAAGTCGAAGAGACGATTGGAGCCGCGATGACAAACGAATCGAACACGAACCCGTGGGCGGGCTTCGCCAGGGGCTGGTTCTTGCTGATGTTCTCTGAAGAGCTCGAGCCCGGCCAAGTGGTGCCACTGAAGCGCTTCGACCAAGAGCTCGTGCTGTTCCGGACCGAGTCCGGCGACGCCAAGGTCCTCGACGCGTACTGCCCGCACATGGGCGCGCATCTCGG
>JAFDAJ010000190.1 GCA_019313915.1 Deltaproteobacteria bacterium | reverse complement strand
GCCGCCGAACCCGGTCCCTGAGGCGGCGGCGGTTCGACCAAAGGCTTCCACGGTGAACATGAAGCGGTCCAGCCCCAAGAGGACTTGGACCGCGGCTCCAAAGGTAAGTTGGTTACCGAGCTCCAGCGACGGGACGTCTTGCCTGAAGCCAGTTTTGTAACCGACATTGAGCGGAATCCGGATGTACTCACCGGCATTGAAGGTTCCCAGGACTTCGAACCATCCGCCGATGTTGGGGCTCTTGTTTGGTTCGCCGAGATAGTTTTGCTGCGGCCTCGCGGCAGACGCCGTGTTCGTGGTCAAGGTGGCCTGTGCGGCCACTTGAAAGACGTTCTCGCGCGTCCCGTACAGCACGCCGCGAGCACCCACATATAAATCGCCGAGGCCCCTTCCCGCCGGAATCAGAAGGCCCAGGCCGATTGAATCGAGGAAGGCCGCGCCGACGTCGCTGAGGTTGTCGCCGAGAATGAAGGTGTACGGAAGGTCCATGAAGATCACGAGACGCTCCCACAGACCGAGGCTCCACGTGAGATGGCCGGTGAGCTGCGAGTGAACGATCTCGAGGCGCTGATCGGGGATCGGTCCATTGGTGACGCGGAGCTCCATCGGGTCTCGGGAGAAGTCCAAGTAGAGTTGGAAGCCGAACCGCAAATGGCCCTGCCCGTCGGCGTTGCTCACTGCGAATCCATCGGTGGCGAGCTCCGAAGGTCGAAACTGGTTCAGATCGAACTGGGGAAGCGTTTGCGCGGTGGCGCTGGCCGCAAAGCCAGTACCAACAAGACCACTCGCAATGGTCATCAGGACCACGACCCAAGCCCGGCTGGACCTCGTCGGGGCCTCCTCGGCTCACAGGAGCGCACAGGCTCCCTCACCCGGACCTCGGCTCCTTGGTACCATTTCCGGTCGTCGATACAAAGCGCGAAGTCTGCGCCGAGAACCATAACTCCCCGGGATCTCTCACCCTACGCGACAGATTTCGTTACGACGGTCGAACCGCAGAGCGCCGGTGTACAACCGCCCTGGCATGCGAACGACGCCTGAGGTACCTTTCGTGACCCCGCTGCCCAAGGAAAAGACTTATGTCTCGTTCTATTCTTTCGTCCTTTTTCGCCTCCGCAATACTCGCTCTCACCCCTATCGCAGCCGACGCTCAGCCTTCGTTTATGGCTTTCGAGACAGGCCCCGTGAGGCCGCTCGCGATCGAGGGAGCAATCCTCGCTGCTGTCAACACGCCCGACAACAGGTTGGAGACGTTCAACCTCGGTCCTAACGGGATCACCCGCAGAGGCTCTGCGCCGGTAGGCCTCGAGCCGTGCGCGGTGGCGATCCGACCGGGTGGCGCCGAAGCCTGGGTCGTCAATCACTTGTCGGATAGCGTGAGCGTGGTGAATCTGGCGACGGGCACCGTGACTCGCACCTTGCTCGTGGGAGACGAGCCGCGTGATATCGTCATCACCGATCCGGACGGCGCCGGCCCGCTTGGAGAGCGCGTCTTCATTACTACGGCGCACCGGGGGCAGCACCGCACCGACGCTTCGATTGCGGGCGTGCCCGGCGCGGGGGATCCACAGCTAACCACGCCAAGCATTCCGCGCGCCGATATATGGGTGTTCGACGCGGACAACCCTGGCAGTGGAGTTGGCGGGACTCCTCTGAAGATCGTGGAGCTATTTGGCGATACGCCACGCGCTCTTGCCGTCAGCGCCGATGGGAGCTCGGTGTACGCCGCGGTCTTTCACTCGGGCAACCAGACTGCCGTCGTGAACGAAGGCATGGTGTGCGACGGATTTGGGGGCAGCCAATGCAACGGCGACGGGACCTCCTCTCCGAATGGACTCAACAATGGAAGACTCCCCGGTGGTAACCCTGGGCCTTCGACGAACTTCGAGGGCGACGACGCACCCGAAGTCGGCCTGGTCGTGCAGTTCGACGAGGCGTCCGGTGAATGGCGTGACGAAGGCGGCCGAAACTGGAGTAACGGCGTTCGATTCTTCCTCCCGGATCTCGACGTCTTCGAGATCGACGCGGCGACGCTGAACGAAACCTCGAGCTTCGCGCACGTAGGCACCATCAACTTCAACATGGCGGTCAACCCGGTGAATGGAAACGTGTACGTATCCAATACCGACGCCCAGAACCTCACCCGCTTCGAGGGCCCGGGAAGCTTTGGTGGCTCGACCGTTCAGGGAAATCTGCATCAGGCACAGATCACCGTGTTGCAGGGGTCAACCGTGACGCCGAGGCACCTGAACTCCCACATCAACTACGCGATCAGGCCGGCGCCGCCTGGGACAAAGGACCACAGTCTTGCCACGCCGACGGATATGGTAATTTCGTCGGACGGTGCGACTCTCTATGTGGCGGCATTCGGATCGAGCAAAGTGGGGGTGATTCCAACGTCCGCGCTCGAGAACGGCACGTTCGATCCGACGGTCGAAAGCGCGAACTACTTGAACCTATCGGGGGGCGGTCCCGGAGGCTTGGCTCTCGATGAAGCCAACGGAAACCTCTACGTGCTCACCAGATTCGACAACTCGATCTCGGTCGTCAACCTGGGAACTGGCACGGAGCGAAATCATTACCCGCTGCACAATCCTGAGCCCGACTCGGTAGTCGACGGCCGGCCGGTGCTGTACGACGCGTTTGGCACATCGAGCAACGGCGAGGCGTCGTGCTCGAGCTGCCACATATTCGGCGATTTCGACAGTCTGTCCTGGGACCTGGGTAATCCGGACGACGTGGTGTCCTTGAACGCGATGCCCATCAATTTCGAGAACGTCCTTCAGTTCTTCCCAGTCGACACATCCAAGCTGAACGGTACGGGCAATATACGTGACTTTCATCCGATGAAGGGCCCGATGACGACGCAAACGCTTCGCGGCCTGTCGAACAGTGGGCCCATGCATTGGCGCGGGGATCGGTCGAACGGTTTCTTTGGGATCAATGTCACCGATGAGTTCCTGTCTTTCATGAATTTCATCGTCGCCATGCCGGGCCTCGTCGGGGACGATAGGCAACCTTCGGACCTGGGACTGCAATCGGATATGACAGCCTTCACGAATTTCACTTTGCAGGTCACATTGCCCCCGAATCCCAACCGGGCGCTCGACAACAGCCGAACATCGAGCCAGCAAGCTGGAATGGACTTCTTCGACGGCAGCACCGGTCAGATCTCGGACGGTGTCGCGGCCAACGGCTTCACCTGCGAGGGTTGTCACCGCCACGACGCCAGCCAAGGGTTCTTTGGCACCGGAAAGAAGTCCAGTTTCGAGAACGAACCGCAGATCATCAAGATTCCCCATTTTAGGAACCTCTATCAGAAAGTTGGTATGTTCGGCATGCCCGAGGTCGACTTCAATCTCCCCGGCGATGGTAGTCACATGGGCGATCAGGTCCGTGGCACCGGTTACCTTCACGATGGCGCTACAGATACGTTGTTTCGCTTTTTCACGGCTGACGTGTTCCAGAACCCCGGGCTCATCGACGGCGATCCCAACGTAGGGTTCAATGGTGGTGACCCCCAGCGCCAAGATGTCGAGCAGGCCTTGCTCGCGTTTGATTCCGACTTGGCGCCCATCGTGGGGCAGCAGGTCACACTCGATGACACCAACTTCGCGGATGTCAGTAGCCGTCTCTCCCTGCTCGAGCAGCGGGCCGGCGCGGCTTTCGTGTCGGCGATTCTAGGCGGACTCACGACAGAGTGCGATCTCGTCGCCCAAGGGATCTGGGACAACCGCGGACGCAGTGCCCTCTATGACCCAGGCACCAACACGTACTTGCCAGACGCTTGGGGCGAGCCCGCGATCACGGCCGCGGACATGCGCACCATGGCCCAGGTGCCGGGACAGGCCATCACGTTTACCTGTGTGCCACCGGGCTCCGGGGGACGCATCGCCCTGGACCGCGACGGAGATGGGATGCCTAACTTTTCCGAGGCCCAATCAGGTACGGACTCAGCCAATCCCGGGAGCGTCATCGACGCCTGCATGGACGGTATCGACAACGACGGTGATGGCCTGATCGACATGGCGGACCCGGGCTGCGCATCCTCATCGGCCCGCATCGAGAACCCCCAGTGCAGCGACGGCTTCGACAACGATGGTGACGGCACTGCGGACTTCGGCGGAGACCCTGATTGCACGAGCCCAAGCTCGAATCGAGAGCTCGCGATTCCGGTCAGAGATTGTCGAGTCGGCGGCGCGACGACCCCGACGAACGGAGTGGTCTGGCTTGCGATGGTCGTCTTGGCCCTGAACGTAAGAACCCGCCGCCGACGAACAAGAGCGCTCTAGGGACGCCGGAAGCGCAGGTAGTAGTTCTCTTCCAGCAGGTCGGTCTCGGATTGCAACACGAACCCCGCCTGCTTCACTTCCTCGATGACGGTTTGCTTGTCTGCGCGGACGTGTTGCAGGATTCCCGGGCTGGTCTTGCCTTCGATACGCTCGAAATCGATCAGCACCAGTGTCGCGTCAGGACGCAGGGTGCGGAAGAGCGAACGCATGTAGGTCTGCGGGAACTCGATGTGGTGGTAGGTGTCGCACATGAACGCGAGGTCGACGGAGTCCGGTTCTAGTGCGGTCGCTTTCTCCTCACCTTGGACGGCGGTGACGTTGGTCAGACCATCCGCTTTGGCGCGCTCCCGAATCCGCTCGAGAAACACGGGCACGATGTCCACGGCAAACACCGCGCCCCGCTTCCCCACCCGCTTCGCGATCTCGGTGACGAACAGGCCCGTGCCCGCTCCGATGTCGGCGACGACCATCCCCCTGCGAAGCCCAATAGCGTCGACGATCTCGTCACGGTGCTGAGCAACCTCACGGGTTTCGGCCTCCAGGACGCGTGTGAACTTGTCGAGCGCATCGGGCTGGACGTAGGGGGCGTTGATACCCGGTCGAACACTGGCCTCGGCGACCGCTGGGACCGTCCGCGGGCTGGCAGCCGTAGCACAGCCAAACGTGCCGGCGGCGGCAAGGCAGAGGATCCAAGCCCGGACGGGAGGCGATTTCATGACAAATCGACTAGCATTGGACTCACACGATACCCGGAGGTGAGAAGTGAAGAGTTTCATGAGGAGCGTTCCATTGCTGGCGGTAGCTTTCATCGTACTCGGCTGTCAAGGAAGCAAGGAGGCTTCGAGCAGCGCAGCGCCTAGCGTATCCGACACAGCGGCAGCCGCGGAGCCGCAAGAGGCGACGGAGGATTCAGCCGGGACCGAGCCGCCGTCCGATAGTCCGGCGGACGACGGGGTGCTGGTCGTGAAGGTGCAAGGGCTCACGCAGATTAATGCCGTAGAGCGGACCGACACCGGCATCCAGATCACATTCATTCTGGAACAAGCCGTGACCGTCACCGACAAGTCCACGCCACAGGAGGTGACCGACGCAATGATGTTTGCCACGTTCTACACCGCGCCGCTTTTGTACAAGGACCTCCCTGAAGTGGATGGCCTCGCGCAGGTTTTCAAGTACAAGGGGGACACGGTCGGCACGATCAAGATGACTCGCGCGTCCTTCCAGAGCCTGAACTACGACGAAGCAATGGCCCGGGTCACCGATAAGGCGGCCAAGCGACCTGTCTATCGGAAGCTTCTGAGTGGATTGCCAGACGGCGCCGTTCAAATCGACAAGAAATACAAGCCGTAGAACGCTGCGCCTGTGCGATAGCCAGCT
>JAFDAJ010000056.1 GCA_019313915.1 Deltaproteobacteria bacterium | reverse complement strand
GAGCAGGGCGCGCTCTTTGCGGCGGCGCAGGTGACCGAAGCCGTGCAGTTCTTCGATGGCAAGCTCTACGGGGCGACGCAGGTCGTCGACGAGGGCCGTCACGTCGAGGTGTTCCACCGCTACCTCGATACGAAGATGAACAAGCTCTATCAGATCAACGACAATCTATTCGTCATCATCGATTCCCTCATCCAAGACTCGCGATGGGACGTGAAGTTCCTCGGAATGCAGATCATGGTCGAAGGCCTGGCGCTCGGCGCATTCGGCACGATGTATCAAATGACGAAAGAGCCCCTCCTCAAGGAGCTCCTGAAGATGGTGATTCAAGACGAGGCGCGGCACGTTCACTACGGCGTGCTCGCCCTGCGCGACCATTTCCGATACGAGCTCAGTGAAAGCGAGCGACGGGAGCGCGAGGACTGGGCCTTCGAGGTAGCCATTCTGATGCGCAATCGCTTCCTGTCCTTCGAAGTGTACGAGGAGTGGTTCGAGCACAAGATGACGCGCAAGGAATGGGCCGGGTTCGTGACCGCATCGCCTGGGTTCGCGTTGTTCCGGCAAGTGATGTTCAAGCGTCTCGTTCCGAACCTCCGCGAGATCGGCCTGATGAGCGAGCGGATCAAGCCGCACTACCATCGGGCCGGCCTGATGGAGTACTTCGAGGGCGCGTCGGCAAGTCAGCTGAGCGGCGACCAGATGATCGCCGAACTCGACGCAGCCTAGGCGTCGGCAACGACGATCAGCAAAGCGTCGGCGTCGACTTGATCGCCCGCGCCCACAGTGACCTGAGACACGGTGCCGTCTTGCGGCGCGGTCACAGAGTGCTCCATCTTCATCGCCTCCATGATCAAGAGCACCTGGCCCGCCTGCACGGTGTCGCCCTCCGCAACGCGTAGCTCGACGACTTTGCCAGGCATCGGTGCAATGCATGCGCCGGCGGGAATCGCTTGTGACTTGTCCGGAAAGCGGGGCATGCGCCGCAGGCCGATGCTGAAGTCGGGTGTGTGGACGTACGTCCGGTCGCCGTCGAAGCTGATGCGCGCGCGCCAGCGGTGCGTGCCCTCCTCGAGGGTCAGCTCCGGTGGCTCCCAAGAGGCCACTCGAACACCGCGCTCGTCCTCCCCTGTCCAGACGCTGAACCGGTCATCACCGAGGTGCCGATAGTCGACGCGGACCTCGTGGTCGCCCACGGCAAATTCAACCGATTGCGGCGTGTGGTAATTGTTTCGCCAGCCCGATGGGACACTGGGCACGAGAACCCGCTCGCGGTCGCGCTGTTGCTGTTGGGCAAGCGCCGCTGCGATTGCTGCACGTTGCTCGTCGGATTCGGCAGGTCCCTCGCCCAGCTCGTCTTGCAGGTGCCGATCGATGAAGTGCGTGTCGATCTCTCCCGCAATGAACGCGGGATGGTCGAGGACGCGGAGTAAGAACTCCCGATTGGTGGTCACACCTTGCACGCTCAGCGAACGCAGCGCGCGCCGCATCCGCTGCAGCGCGACCGGACGGTTCTCACCGGATGTGATGATCTTCGCGAGCATCGGATCGTAGTGGATACTGACCTCGCTACCGGCTTCGACGCCGCTGTCGACCCGCAATCCTTCTGCGGGCGGCAGGTCCCAGTCGACGACCTTGCCGCTTTGCGGAAGGAAACCAGCAGCCGGATCCTCGGCATAGAGGCGAACCTCGATGGCGGCGCCTTCGAAGCGGACCGCTTCCTGGGAGATGCGAAGCGCCTCACCTTGTGCGATCAAGATCTGCTCTTCGACCAAGTCGAGCCCCGTGACATGTTCGGTAACTGGATGCTCGACCTGAAGGCGTGTGTTGACCTCGAGGAAATAGAAGCTCCGGTCGGGCGCGAGAATGAACTCGACCGTGCCCGCGTTCTGGTAGCCGATCGTCTTGCCACACAGGACCGCGGCCTCGCCCATCTCGTTCCGAAGCGCCGTATCGAGCGCGGTTGAAGGCGTCTCTTCGATGATCTTCTGGTGCCGTCGCTGGATCGAGCACTCTCGTTCGTTGAGGTGGATCAAGTTGCCGTGGCTGTCGCCGAGAATCTGGATCTCGACGTGACGTGGGTCGTCGATGTACTTCTCGACCAGCAGCGTGCCGTCGCCGAAAGAGCTCTGCCCCTCGCGCGCAGCCGACGCAATCGCGTCGGGGAGCCCAGCCTCCTCGCGAACGAGCTTCATGCCCTTGCCGCCGCCACCTGCGCTTGCCTTGAGCAAAACGGGAAAACCAACTTTGATCGCCTCTTTCGCCAGAACCTTCGGATCTTGACTTGACCCGTCGTAGCCCGGAATCACCGGAACGCCGGCCTTCTCGACTAGGGCCTTGGCTTCGCGCTTCGAGCCCATCGAACGAATCGCGTCGGGCGTGGGCCCGATGAAGATCACGCCGGCGTCACCGCAAGCCTCGGCAAATGCTGCGTTCTCCGCCAAGAAGCCATACCCGGGATGGATGGCGTCGCTATTCGTGAGAGCCGCGGCTTCGAGAATCTTGTCGATGCGCAGATAGCTTTCGGTGCTTGGGGCCGGACCCAGGAGAATCGCTTCATCGGCCTCCGCAACGAACGGCATGTCCGCGTCTGCCTCGGAGTAAACCGCAACCGTCGCGATGCCCATCTTGCGGCAAGTCCTCATGATCCGACGCGCGATTTCGCCGCGGTTGGCGACAAGAATCTTCTGAATCGTGGTAGTCAACGCCCGCTTGCTCCCTAGTGGCGAAAGACGCCCCATGATGTGGTCCCTTCTACGGGAGCGTTGTACGCGGAGGACAGGGAGAGCGCGATCACCGTGCGCGTGTCGCGCGGGTCGATGATGCCGTCGTCCCAAACCCGCGCGGTCGCGTAAAGCGCGGTCGACTGATCGTCGATCTGCTTCTCGGTCATCATCTTGGCCAGCTCGAGCATCTTTTCGTCTACCTCGATACCCTTCTTCTTGGCGGCGCCACGCTGAATGATGTCGAGCACGCCCGCGAGTTGCTTGCCGCCCATGACCGCGATCTTGTGATTCGGCCAGGTGAAGAGAAAGCGCGGCCGATACGAGCGGCCGCTCATCGCATAGTTGCCTGCGCCATAGCTCGACCCAGTCATGATGGTGATTGCCGGAACGGTACTGTTGGACAGCGCGTTAATCATCTTCGCGCCGTTCTTGATGATCCCGTTCTGCTCGTACTGCTTGCCGACCATGAAGCCGGTCGTGTTCTGGAGGAACACCAAGGGAACGTTGCTGCTGTTGCAGAGCTGGATGAACTGCGCGCCTTTGTTGGCGCTGTCGCTGAAGATCGTCCCGTTGTTGGCGATGATGCCGATGGGGAAGCCGTGAATGTGCGCCCAGCCGCAGAGCATCGTCTTGCCATACAGCGGCTTGAATTCACTGAAGCGAGAGCCGTCGACGATTCGGGAGATCACCTCGCGCTGGTCGAAAGGGACGCGCACGTCGGAGGAAGCAATCCCCAGGAGCTCCTCGGGGTCGTGGAGCGGCGCTTCCACCGGGCGGGGGCGAAGCCTGCCGCGCTTTTCCCACTCGAGATGCGCCACGATCTCCCGACCGAGCCGAATCGCGTCCATCTCGTCCTCGGCGAGGTAGTCGGAAACGCCGCTGATCGAGGAGTGCATTTCGGCGCCGCCGAGCTCCTCGTGACCGGCCACTTCGCCGGTCGCCATCTTCACCAGAGGGGGCCCCGCCAGATAGACCTGAGCCTGCTCTTTCACCATCACGACGTAGTCGCTCATGCCGGGCACGTACGCGCCGCCAGCCGTCGAGCTTCCAAAAACCAGGCAGATGGTCGGGATCTTGTGTTCGGAGCGCTGCGTGAGGTGACGAAAACCTGCACCACCAGGAACGAAGATCTGGTCCTGCTTCGGCAAATCGGCGCCGGCGGATTCGATGCAGCTGATCCCGGGCAATCGGTTCTGCTCGCAGATCTCCGCAAGCCTCCCCGTCTTCACCATGCTGATCGGGGTAATCGCCCCGCCCTTCACCGTCGCCTCGCTCGCGAGTATGCAGCACTCGACGCCGCTGACGAGACCCACACCACCGACGACCGACGAGCCGGTGACCTCTCCCTTCATCCCGTGCCCTGCGAGCGCCGCGATCTCCAAAAAGAAGCTGTCGCGATCGAGCAGCATCTCGATGCGTTGCCGCGGCAAGATGCGCCCGCGGGCGAGGTGTCGGCTCACGTATTTCTCGCCGCCTCCTCCGTTGGCCTTGGCGAGGGCTTCGCTCACGACTTCGAGTGCTGCGAGATTGCCCTCGCGATTGACCTGGTACGTCTCGGACTTCGTATCGGCCTTCGAACGCAGGACGGGATAGCGCTGTTCGGACATGCCCGGGAATCCTAGAGGCTGCCTACGACCCTCGGCAACCAAAAAATGAATGAAGGTTCAATCAGCTCAATCCAGATGAAATTACGGACTATTTTTCTTGCCCGCATAGACGGGAGCACGCCGGTCCCGCCACGGCCGCGCACGCTCGAGTTGGGCCGCGAGCGAAAACATCATGGTTTCGTCCGCGGGGCGGCCCGTGAACATCACGCCAATCGGAAGCCCCTCCGTGTTCCAGTACAAGGGCACCGACATCGAGGGCTCCCCTGTGAAGTTCGCGACTGGCGTGAACGGTATGAACGAGAACGTGTTTTGTGCGGCCTGGTCGATGATCTTCGTGCTGCCGAGCGGGGCGCTCCACCCGAGCGCAGTGATGACCTTCTGTGCCACGAGGTCGGCTCCCTTTGGATCGAGCTCGCCGATGCGCACCGGCGGCGTTCCCAACGTAGGTGTGAGCACGAGATCGTAGTCCCGATACACATCGACGAGTCTGCGCGACTCCGTTTGTAGCGCCCGAAGCGAAACCAAGAAGTCCTGTCCGCTGACCGCCTTTCCGAGCATGTGTGTGACCCAAGTCGTGAGCTGAAAGTCTTTCGACGTTGCGCGCCGGTTTCGGAGCTGCTCGCCTTCGTGAATCTCGGCGGCGACGTTTGCTGCAGCCACGATCAGAAACGCTCGGCCAAGCGCGAGCGCATCGTGACCAGGCGAAACTTCCTCGACGTGATGCCCGAGCTCCGTGCATAGCCGCGCCGCATCTTCGACGGCGGCCTTGCAATCCGGATGCACCGTTGCAGGGAACGCAGGCTGACTGTGAAACGCGATCCGCAAAGGCCTCGGGTCGGTTTCGGCGGCTGCTAGAAAAGTTCCTTCGATCGGCGCCGCGAAATACGGAGTCGTATCGTCCGGGCCGTGCGTCGCGTCGAGCATTGCGGCGCTGTCCCGTACGGTGCGCGTCAGCACGTGCTCCGACACCAAACCCGACCAGTGCTCGCTGGCGATGGGACCCGATGGGTTGCGGGCCCGCGATGGCTTGTGACCAAACAACCCACAACACGAGGCCGGGATGCGGATCGATCCACCGCCGTCTCCTCCCGAGGCCATCGGCACCACACCCGCAGCAACGCTGGAGCCCGAACCGCCGCTCGAGCCACCCGCGGTTCGATCCAGCATCCACGGGTTGCGCGTCGCCCCGTGGAGTGCCGTCTCGACGACCGGCAGAAGGCCTAGCTCCGACGTTGCGGTCTTCGCCACCGGAACGACCCCGGCATCGAGCCAACGCCTATAGAGGTTGGTCTCGTCGGTCGGCGTCCACCCCTTGAAGAACATCGAGCCCTCTTGCGTCGGAACGCCCGGGATACGCTGAATGAGGTCCTTGATGAGGAAAGGAACGCCGGCGAACGGGCCATCGCCATAGTTCCCCGTCGACCTCGCGCGCGCTGCGTCAAACAGCTCGAACACGACGGAGTTGATCTGCGGGTTCACCCTCTGAATCCGTGAAATGCACTCCTCCACGAGCTCCGTGCTGCTGACCTCAGCGGCTCGGACCAGCTCCGCGAGACCCAGGGCGTCGTACGCGTCGTACTCAGGAAAGCCCGGCATCGCGCAGGCCTACCCCAGTCAAAGGCCTAAAAGCAATGGTCTTTCCGGATTCGACGCAAGGTGAGGCACCCGCCAGTGATGTTCTGTTCACAGTGTAACTGGATTTTTTTGATCATATGGTTGCTAATTTTCCAGCACAGTGGTACCACACGCTTAGACACAGCGGAGAAGAAGCAATGTCAGCAAAAGAATCCAATGATACCGTCATGATGAACGAGGTGGTCGATGCCGTGAAAGCACGGGGTTGGATCACCTACAACGAAGCGTCTGCGGTCATCGCAAATATCGGGGCGACTCAGGGGACCGTTCGGAAGTTCCTTCGGCGACTCGAAAGCGCCGGGGTCGAAGTGACCGTCAAAGAAGGCAAGAACCGGAAGCCGGATCGACGGCGCACCGCCAAGTCCACGGACAAGACCAACCTGCTCAGCGCGGAGCCGGTGCAGACCTATCTCGACTGGATGGGCGCCGTGAGCCTCCTCACGCGAGAGGGCGAGGTCGAGCTCGCGCGGCAAATCGAAAAGGGTCGCCAGATCATTTTCGATGCGGTTGTCGGGCACGAGTTCCACGCCGGTGACATCATCGAAGTGCGTGAGCGGGTTGCAGCTGGCGAGCTGTCCGTTCGAGAGGCAGTCATCGAGTCCAGCTTCGAAGCAGTTCTTTGCGCGCTCGCGTCGTACGTTCAGTCGTGCGAGGAAGGGTCTGTCGCTCGCAAGAAGGCGGAAGCTGACTCGGGGCTTTCCGCCAGCCAGCTCCGCAAGCTGCACAAGACCGTTTCCACCGCCGACGCCGACGTCGAACGCGCGAAGGCGGAAATGGTCGAAGCCAACCTTCGGCTCGTCGTCGCCATCGCAAAGAAATATCTCAAGCGCGGCCTGCCCTTCATGGACCTGATCCAGGAAGGCAACATGGGGCTGATGCGCGCGATCGATAAGTTCGACTACGGTCGCGGCTACAAACTCTCCACTTACGCTTCGTGGTGGATTCGTCAGTCTATGGCCCGTGCGACGACCGACCAAGCGCGCACGATTCGCATTCCAGTTCACGCCTGTGAGCTTCTCACCAAGGTCACCGGCATGACCCGCAAGCTCACCGGAGAGTTCGGGCGCGAGCCTTCCCCGGCAGAGATCGCGGGGCGCATGAAGCTTCCGGCCGACCAGGTAGCCAACCTGCTCATGATCTCGCGTGACACCGTTTCGCTCGAGATGCCGGTTGGCAACGATGGGAACAGCGAGCTCCGCGACCTGATCGCCGACGACGAGGCAGGCACCCCGATGGACTCGGTTATCGGCGAAGACCTCTCGAAATCCGTTCTCAGAGCGCTCGAAACTCTCAACCCGCGTGAGCAACGCATCATCCGAATGCGCTTCGGAATCGGCGAGAAGGAGTCACACACCCTCGCTGAGATCGGTCGCGAGTTCGGGCTCAGCCGAGAGAGAATTCGTCAGCTACAAGCCCTGGCCCTCCGCAAGCTCCGCACCGTCCACGGCGATGCCGCGCTGAAGCAATTCGTAAGCGCCTAGGCGTTCACGTACGCGGATCCATCCCGGCGGCCCGATAAACCGCGTCAACCACCTGCATCGTCTTCACCGCCTCGGCGGTCGTCGTGATGAATGGTTTTGCGTCGACGACCGCATCGCGGAAGGCTTCGAGCTGGTAGGCATAAGTGGCCTTCTTCGGGAACTTCTCTTTGTTCCACGAGCCACCGGTCTCGCGCCACTTCAAGCTGTGAAACAGTTGTGGGACGATCGGGTTGAGCGCCCGGATCTCCCCACCGTCGAGCTTCACGACCGCGGCGATTTTGGCGACCTTCCATGACCACAATGAACAGTTGATTCGCCCCTCGGCTCCACTTGGAAAGCGGACGTCGGCTACCATCGCGCGATCGACGCCTTCCGAGGCCAACTTCGCGCGAGCCGACATGACGACTGGCTCTTCGCCGAGAATTGTCCGCGCGAGGTGGATCGCGTAGCAACCGGTGTCCATCGTCGCGCCGCCCGCCAGATCGAGGCGGTAGCGGATGTCTCGCGGGAGCGGAAGGGGAATGCACATCCACGTTTCGATGAAACGCGGTTTTCCGAGGTCACCGGATGCAACGAGATCGCGCAAACGGTGCGCCATCGGGTGATATCTGTAGTGGAACGCCTCCATGACGACGCGGTCGCTTTGCTCCGCGGCCTGGTGCACTCGCTCGGCCTCCGACGCGTTCGACGTGAAGGGTTTCTCGCAAAGCACGTGCTTGCCGGCGTCGAGCGCGCGGAGCGTCCATTCAGCGTGGAGATTGTTGGGCAACGGGTTGTAGATCGCGTCGACCTCGGGGTCCGCGAGAAGTGATTCGTAGTCGTCGTGGACCTTCTCGATGCCCTGTTTGCGAGCGAACTCTTCGGCCCGGCCACGATCGCGCGCGGCGACGGCGGTCACCGACACACCATCGGTGTCTCGAGCCGGTCGTATCAACGCCATCGGCGCGATACGTGCTGCCCCCAAGATTCCGATCCGGAGAGCGGATGTCCTCATCCAAGCTCCCCGTCCTTAGCCCGGGCGATCCACTTCTCCATCACCCGTTGCACCACGTCGAGCGCCATGTTCTTGAACGGGCGGAGGAGCAACGGGACCTTCTGCATGTCGATGACGACTTCTCCTGGCTGCATGTCAATCGTGGCGGCGACGCTCACGCCCTTCACCCGAAAGGTGACCTCAGCGTGGGTGTCACTGAGCCACGTCATCTTCGCATCGTATTTCTCCCACTTCGCTACGTAGTGCTCGGCGGCTTTGTCCGCGGCCTTCTTGGCCAGCTCCGGACTGAGGTCGTGTTTGATGATGTGCTGCATGAAGCCTCTCGATGGGCGTGAGGATTGCACGAAAGGGCGGGTGTACGCTACGCGAAGGGCTCGACCTGACGGCCCTGGTCGATCCAAGCGGCCAAGGCCGAACTATCGGCAAGCGGTCGCGTAGCTTCGGGCAATGACCACGCCGGCACCTCTTGCTCCCTGCAGAACGCCACCATATTCGAACGCTTCTGCTGCTCTTCCTGTGTGAGAATCGCGCGCATCTGCTCGAGCTTGGGCGCGAGCGCGGCCAGTGAGTCTGGATAGGTGACCGGAGCATGCGCTGCGCGGCCGACCTCTGGAACGAACGCCCGATTGAAAACGACGTGGGCAAGCTCGAGATCCCGGCTCGCAATCTCGGCCGCCACCGACTTTGCCGCCTCGATGCCTACGGTGTCCGCGGACGAAACGAGAACGAATCTCGCGCTCGAGGAACGCATGAGGTCACGGACTTCCCGTGCCCGCTCGGCGAATCCCTCTCGAAGAAACGCCATCTCGGTGAGGAACTCGGTGAGGGCCGAGACCAGCGAAGCCCCTGCGACGGCTCGCAGTAGGCGCTGCGCCATCGCTCCGCCGCGTAACCCTGGAGAATCATCGGACGCTTGGAGGAACCAGCGGACCACACGCTGGTCGAGGAAACTAACCAGGCGCGCCGGAGCGTCCAAAATCTCGATCGAGCTTTGCGCGGGTGGCGTATCGACGACGACGAGGTCGTAACGGGAGTCGTGAACGGCGTCATGCACCCGCTCCATGGCGGCGTAGGCGTGAGACCGCGCGAGTGTATTGGAAAACGCTTGGTAGATGCGGTTGTCGAGGACACGCTGCGCCCTCCCCGCATCGTTCGCCGCATGTCGGATGATTTCGTCGGCGCTTGCCTTCGTTTCCAACATGGCCGCGTGCAGCTCACCGCCGGGTGCGTGAGAGGGAAGCGGAATGTCGGATGGAGTGTCGCGCAGACCGTAGATCCCGAGCGCGTCGGCCAATCGCCGCGCCGGGTCCGCAGTCAACACGAGGACCGAGCGCCCCCTCAGCGCCTCGCGAAGCGCCAACGCCGCGGCAAACGTCGTCTTGCCCACCCCGCCCACGCCGACACAAAAAGCAAGCCTGCAATCGTCGGGAAGCTCGATCACCAGACCCCCGCTTGGTCAATCGCCCGAGACAGCGCCTCGATGATGGCGGAGCTCGTCTCATCATGTGCATCGAACGCCATGGTCGGGAGGTCGATATCGCGTCGCAGTCCGTGCAGGCACTTGTCGGCCGTCTGTCTTCGACGTGTCAGATACTCCGCAAGCACGAGGTCCGGGGCCCAAGGCTGTGCAGCTCCGGCGCCCTCGAGCTCGGCTTTCACCAACCGCTGCTCTTCCTCGTCGAGCCAGGCGCGCGGGATGCGATTGATGAACAGGCACCCGAGGTGCAGGTCCTCGCGCTTGCGAAGCTTCTCATAGAGCTGAATCGTTTCATTCACGGCCAAGGGCTCGGGTACGGTGACGATGTGGACCGCGCATCGTGTTTCGTCGCGGACCAGATCGGTCGCGCTATCGACCACCTGGCGGAGGGGTCCGTCACTGAGAAAGACTTCGAGAACCCCTGGAAGATCAAAGAACATCAGCGCGTGCCCAGTCGACTCGAGATCCACCAAGATAGGGCCCCATCGCTCATCAGCGGCGAGCTGGGCCACGCGGTGCAGAGTCACGATCTCGTCCACTCCTGGAGCCGCCATGAACAGGCGCCGCAGAGAGTTGTTTTGGGCGACGAGGGTCGCGAGCGGTCGCAGCTTGAGCCGCGACGTGATGTAGTCGACCAACGCCGGCTCGAATTGAACCCTCGTCGCATGCACGCCCGGCGCAACCTCCGCGGGCTCGTACCCTACGATTGGCCCGTTGAACAACTGCGAGGACGAGGTGTGAATTCCTAGCTCGACGATCAACGGACGCTTTCCCGCTCTCGCCGCAGCGGTGGCGAGAGCACCGAGGACCGTCGATTTGCCCACGCCGCCCTTGCCGGTGAAGAATTGAACGGCCCGGGTGAGGGGTTCCCGAATGGGCGCGTGCACGTCGAATCCCTAGCAGGATCGAAACATGATATCGAGGGACGTGACCGGTATGAAGAGCTGGATCCAAGCGGCGCGGCCGCTCGCGCACGTCAACATCGGCGTGCCGCTGGTCCTCGGACAGGTGGCCGCGTGGCACGTCACCGGAAACTTCTACTGGCCGTGGTTCGCTGCGGCGCTGCTGTGGGGAGTGTTGGATCACCTGTTCGTCATCTTCTCCAACGACGTTGCGGACCACGAAGCCGATAGCGGACGACGAACGTTGCTCTCCGGAGGTTCGGGCGTCATCCCCGAGGGCAAGCTCACGCCACGGCAGGTTGCGCGAGCTGCAGGAGCTGCGGCCGTCATGCTCTTGCTCTACTCCGGCGTTCTGTCACTTGCAGGGCGCTCCTGGACGCCCCTGTACGGCCTCGCTGCCCTGCTGCTGATGTGGCTCTACAGCTTTGCGCCCGTGCGTTTGAGTTATCGCGGTGGGGGCGAGATCCTTCAGGGCGTCGGAGTGGGCATCGGGCTCCCTTCGCTCGGTTACTACATGCAATCTGGGGGTGTGCTCGCGCCGGGATGGATCATTGCGCCCGCCACACTGCTCGGCGTTTGCAGCAACGTTCTGACTGCCCTCCCCGACGTCGACGATGACGAGCGCGCCCACAAGAAGACATGGCCGGTTCGGCACGGCACGCAGTCCGCGCGCCGCTTCGCATCCGCGGGAATCGCCTTCGCGGCATTTGGTGTATTCCTCTGGACGCCTTGGGTCTCGGTTCCGGCCAAAGCGGTCGTGGCGATCGTGCCGCTGCTACCTTTGCTGGCCGGCGCCCGCGCCGAGGACCCGTTCCGCGCCGCGTGGTGGTCGAGCATCGCGCTCAATTTGCTGGTCGCGCTCTGGATGGTTGCAATGGTTCTGAAGCTCTAGCGGGCCAAGCCGAGCGATGCGGCAGCGTCTTGCCGAAGCGCATCGAAATCCCGACCTGGATCGGGTCGCGCGTCGAGACGCCACGCTTCCACAGGCACATCCCCGCGTTCGGCAAGCAGTCGGTAGAGGGGAAGCTCATCATTGGGCTCACGGAAAAACGGAAACGGGTTTCGTGAAGCGCCCTCGGCAAGCTTGGGGTACAAGTCGTCATCTGCATCGATGAGCGCGACGATGTCCCGGCCACGGCTCTGGGTTTGTCGCAGAAAATCGAGGCCGAACGGCTCCGCCTCGCGCCGCGCCGCGGGCTCGCGCCGGACCCAGCGCGCCCAGTCAAACCCGTACATGAAGTCATGGACATACCGAAACCGAATCGGGGACTGTTGGCCGTAGAGCCGCATCAGGCCCACGGTGATGCCGGTGACGTTCTCCAAATGGCTGGGGTAGTCGGGTGTGGCCGCGGCTCGGCGATGAATCGACGCCAAATAGAAATCGAAATCCCAGAAAAGATTCTCCGGGAAGCTCTGGACCTGTGCTTCTGCGACCGCTGCTGCCGCCGCCGCCAGGTGTGGTGACTGGCGCGAATCGGCCAGCGCGGAAACGACCTCGGTCAGCGGAGTCGCGGACGATCGGGTTGGGTCGAGCGTCAACGCGCCTAAGGGGCGCTGGTCGATCATAGCTTCCGCCTCCGCCAGAGAGTCGTTCGTCCCGTCTATCGCGTGCGCCGTCATGCTGATCCCGGTCGTAGCCACAAGAGCACCGCAGCCACGATCGTACTATGCCAGATCGCTCGATGAAGGAAGTGTTTGTACTCACCCTGTGCTCGAAACGCGTTGGTCACAGCGGCGTGGCTGACCCTCCGCATCCCAACGAAATTCCACACCACGACCGCCGCGGCCGGCACGGCGGCCCAGACGGGAACCCAATCCGGTCTCCACACAGACCCAGCCACCCATATTCCGGCCCCGAGCAGCACGCACGCTTCACTCAACCTGCGAGCGGCAACGTTTCCGTAGACGGACGCAACTGTGCGCTTCCCTCCAACACGGTCACTCTCCTCATCGGAGAGCCCACTCGCGACCCCACCGGCAAGGCTCAACACCGAGAATCCTGCGATCCAGGGCCAGACCCAGGGCCCGATGGCGCCTCCTTGTAAGTAGGCGTTGTAGAGAGGGAGCGCCGCGCCCACGCCGAGCATCTCCAGAAGCTCCCCCCCACCACGGTAGTTCAGCCGGATTGGCGGCAGCGTGTACGCCGCGAAGATCAACATGCACGAGAGCCCCGCTTCGAGCGCGGCCGGCCTGTGCAGCGCCCACTCCGCACCGGCGGCGACGGCCAGGGTTGCGCCTCCAAGTAGCAGACCCGCGGCCCCCACCACCCGCGCTCCGAGGATGCCATCCGGAATCGTCTTGGGGGAACACCCGTGGGGAAACATCTTTCGTTTGATCGCGTCGACGTCGCGGTCGCCCCAGTCGTTCAGCAAGACGATGAAGCCGAGCCCGAAGACCGTGAAAGCGAGGCCCCAGCCCAGCGCCGGCACATCGAACGGGTGGGCCGAGCTGGCGCCGAGGATCTGTCCGAAGAGCGCCGGCACGAAGAGCTTCGGCCAGCTCGCGGGCTTGAGGGCATAGAACCATCGTTCGAAGCTCGAGGCGGGGAGACCACCGCTCGTGAGCGAGGCTCTCATGTTCCCTGGGTGGGCTCCGCCCGGGTGGGTGGCTCGGGCGGATCGGTCTCGATGTGCTTCGCGCGTGCTTCCCACTTGGCGCGTGCCATCGCCCGCATGTCTTTGACCGAGTCCATCTCGTCGACGATCTCGAGCCCGATGAGCGTCTCGAGAACGTCTTCCATCGTGACCACGCCGTCCACGCCCCCATACTCGTCGACAACCACGGCGATGTGCTCACGCTGGTCGAGGAGCTTCTCGAACAGAGCAGGCAGTGGCACGGTATCGGGCACGATCAACGCCTCTCGTGAAAAAGCATGGACAGGCACATCCAGCTCGTCGCGCGCAGCGCGCAGCAGCAACTGGTCTTTCAGAATGTACCCAGTCACTTGGTCGGGAGTTTCCTTCCATATCGGGATGCGCGAGAAAGTCATTGAGCCGCGCTCGGCGATGGCGTCCTTCACCATCGTGTTCTCTTCGAGTGAGAACATCACAGTGCGCGGGGTCATGATGTCCCTGGTGCGCAGCGAGCCGAAGAGAAACAGATTACGGAGAATTCTCATTTCCGACTTGTCGAACACGCCCTGCTCTTCGCCGACGCGCGCTAGCGCTGCGAACTCTTCTCGGGAGAGCTTTTCGGAAACACTCCGGCGCCGCATGAAACCGGTGGTCACCTCGGCGAGCCAGACCAAAGGAAGCATGATCAAGATCAACGGCGGCAAGACAGCCGCAATGAACCCGGTCAAGCGGCGCCAGTGCATGGCGCCCAGCGTCTTCGGGATGATCTCCGAAATGAAGAGAATCAACAGCGTCAGGAGCGCCGAGGTAATGGCCAACACCTCCGAACCCCACAGTCGTTGCGCTTCCGCACCGACGCCTGCCGCGCCGACCGTGTGGGCGATGGTGTTGAGGCTCAGAATCGCGGCGAGCGGCCGGTCGATGTGCGCTTTGAGCATGCGAACCCGCGCTCCCACCTTGGGGCGGTCCTGCTCGAGCTTGGCAAGGTGGGATGGTGTGATGCTGAGGAGCACCGCCTCGAGGACTGAGCAGAGGAACGACACTCCGAGAGCGATTCCGCCGTAGACGAAAAGAAGGGTCATCCGGGGGCTCGGCTCGGTTCCGCTTTGCCGTCGTCGACTCGTCGAAAGGGGCCGTGATGACTGAGCTCTCGGATCTCCTGCTGCACGGAGAAGGCTTCGCGCGGAAGAGAATCGGCAACGGCTTGCCGGAGCACGGGATGGCGGATCCAATGCGCGCTATGGATGGGGACGGGCATCAAGCCACGCCGCAGCTTGTGGGTACCCTGGGCACCTGCTTCAAAACGGCGCATGCGATGGTCGATGGCGTGCTCGATGAGCCGATAGTAGCAGAGCTCGAAATGGAGCATGTCGTGTCTCTGCGTTGCGCCCCAATAGCGGCCGTAAAGATGTCCGCCCTTCGAGAAATTAACCGATGCAGCGACGATGCGTCCTTCGTCCTTGGCCGTGAAAATTAGCGGGGATCCATCGAGGGTCGACGGCGCGAGTTCGAAGAACTCCGGCGTCAAGTAGGGATACGACCCCTTGCGTCCGCATGTGGCGCGGTAGAGGCGCTCGAGCGCCCGCCAATCCGCAACGCTCATCTCGTCGCCGCGTAACGCCTCGATCCGAAGATTGGCCTCGGCTGCAACACGGCGCTCTTTTCGTAGCTTTTTTCGCATGGACGAGCGGAAGTCGCCCACGAAATCCGCGAAGGTGTCGTATCCCTTGTTCCGCCAATGAAACTGAAAAGAAAGGCGGTTCATCAACCGGCCGTCGCGAACTACCCATTGGTGCTCTTCAGGACTCAGAAACAGGAGATGAATGGACGAAGCCTTGGTCGACTCTGCGACGTCGAGACAACCATCGATCAACCGATGCACGACCTCGGATGGGTCCTCGCCCGGCGCAAACAGAAACCTTCGCCCCGTTACG
>JAFDAJ010000055.1 GCA_019313915.1 Deltaproteobacteria bacterium | reverse complement strand
GATCGGTCGCGCAAGGCGGTTCGCACGGCTTGCAGTCCGCAAGTGAGCGCTCCGCAAGGCGAGGCCGGCGCACAGCGGCACGAGTTGGAACAGCACGAGAGTCGTCAACATGCTGCCCAAATCGAGGGAGACCTCGTCACTGGACAACATGGCCAAGCTAAGCAGTGGCGTGAGCACTACGGCCAGCCCCGTGAAGATGGCGAGCAACACCACGGACAGCTCGAGGTTGCCGCCGGCGACGCGCGTCAGCAGGGTTCCGGTGCCGCCCCCGGGTGCCAAGGCTGACAGCAAGAGCCCGGCCCCGACGGCGTAGGGCAGGTCGACACCGCGTACCAAGCCGAGAACGACGAGCGGGACCGCGCCGAAGTTCAACGCCGTAATTACGAGCAGCGTCCCCCATCGCCGAGTGGCCGTGCGGACCTCGGTTGGTTGGATCTCCAAACCCACCGAGAACATCAGCGAGACGTTTAGCGCCTGCACCGCCAGCGTCTGGATCGCAGCTCCGTCGATCACGCATCCAACTCCGAGCAACGGTCCCAGAACAACCCGCACGCGATCTTCCCCGTCATCACCTCACGACTCTTCCCAGGTTGGAGTTCCGGCCCACATTGCGTCGATGTCTACTATGCTATGCTCACGCCTTCTGCGCACCGGCGCCGTTCCTCCCCTTGCCCGTGCCCATCTTCAGCGAAGTCCTCTGGCCTATCTACTTCCCACGAGCCCCTCATGACTGACGACGGATCCATCGATCAGTCGCGCCGGAAGTACGTCCGTGGCCCCCTCGAGCGAGGGCATCTCGACCCAGACGCGATCGTGCAGTTCCAGCACTGGTTCAAAGAAGCCTGCGAGCACATCGACGTCGAACCCAATGCCATGACGCTGGCGACGGTCGATAGCAACGGGGCGCCAACGGTTCGAACGGTGCTCCTGAAGTTCTTCGATCGAGACGGGTTCTTGTTTTTTACCAATCTCGAGAGTCGCAAAGCCGCGCACATCGAGGGTAACCATCGAGTGGCGCTCCTCTTCTGGTGGCCGGAGCTGGAAAGGCAAGTCGAAATCAATGGCGTCGCCGAGCGCATTTCTGCTGTGGAAGCCGCCAAATACTTCATGACCCGTCCACGGGGCAGCCAACTCGGAGCTTGGGTATCCCAGCAGTCCCATGTCCTCACTTCGCGCAAGGCGCTCGAAATGAAACTGGACGAAATGAAGCGCAAGTTCGCCAACCGCGAAGTGCCCCTCCCGTCGTTCTGGGGAGGCTTCCGCGTGGTGCCGAGCACCATCGAGTTCTGGCAAGGCCAACCCGATCGCCTTCACGACCGCTTCCAGTACGTCCGCGAAGCCCAAGGCTGGCGCATCCTGCGGCTCGCGCCATGAACGCCAAGCAACCACCACGGGCTTCGGCGGGACAGGCTCCTCGAGCCCCGCGAAAGCAGCGGCCGTCTCGGACAGGGATGTCCCTAGCCCGGATCTTCGGGATTGAGATCCGACTCGACTTCAGCGTGCTCATCGTCTTCGCGCTGGTCGTCTACAGTTTGGGCGCTGCTTTGTTTCCTAGGTGGCATCCAACCTGGGATGCCACGCTGACGTGGGGCACGGCGTTCACCGCTGGCGTGCTGTTCTTTGCTTCCCTCCTGGCCCACGAGCTTGCCCATTCGGTTGTCGCCAAGCTCCGCGGTATCCCGGTGCCGCGGATTACGCTTTTCGTCTTCGGCGGCGTGTCCGAGCTCGACCGGGAGCCCGATACGCCTGCAACCGAGTTCCTCATCGCGATCGTGGGTCCTGCGATGAGCGCTCTGCTCGGCTTCGTGTTCAGCTGGCTTGGAGCCATGCTGGCGGGCGCCGACTTCGGCGTCGAGGTCTTCAAGGACCCCGAGGCCGCGATGGCCCACCTCGGACCGGCAGCAACGCTGTTCCTCTGGCTGGGCCCGATCAACTTCATGTTGGCGGTCTTCAACTTGGTGCCCGGCTTCCCGCTGGATGGCGGCCGGGTGCTGCGAGCCATTCTGTGGGGCATCTCGGGCGATCTGCGAAGCGCCACCCAATGGGCATCGAACATGGGCCGTGCCTTCGCTTGGGCGCTCATGGGCTTTGGTGTGCTGCAAGCACTCGGGGGCAGCTTCGTGCAGGGCGTCTGGCTGCTCTTGATCGGTTGGTTCCTCAACAACGCGGCTCGCAACAGCTACGTGCAGCTCCTGGTGCAACAGGCGTTCGACGAGCTGATCGTCGGAAACCTGATGCGAACGCATTTCGAGGTCGTCGATCCCGACCTGACCTTAGAGGCGTTTGTGAACGAGTTCTTACTGCGGAGCGCCCAATCGGCTTGGCCTGTGATTGAAGACGGCAAGACGGTCGGTCTCATCACCTTCGACGACGCGCGAGTGACCAGCGAGGACGAGCGCGCCACGCAAACCGTCCGCGACGTGATGAGCCCAATCGGTGAGCGCTTGAGCCCCGACGTTGGGGGCCGCGATGCGCTGCGTGCGCTCGCCGAGTCAGAGAGAGATCCGCTCCCCGTCATGAGGGGCGAACACATCGTCGGCCTGCTGCACAGAGGCGACATCACACGGTGGCTTGCTCTTCACCAGCTGGACGCCCACCAGCATCAATGAGCACTGATGCGATTCGAGCTCCTGCTCAATACCAGCCGTGCTCCGTGTACCAGTCGTGGGTGAGTTGGATGCCTTCGTGGAGGCCTGTTTGAGTTTCGAAGCCGAAGTCGGTCTTCGCGGCGTCCACGCTGCAGGTCCAGGCTTCTTGGGCGCCCATCTTGGCTTTTTGGCGGTTGAGCAGGCGGGGCTTTCCGTCGAAGCGCGTGGCAAGCTCTCCGGCGAAGGCGCTCATCGACACCAAGCCCTCGGGTAGGTCGAGCGTGCGCACTTTGCGGGGGATGATGTCGACGATCTCATCTTGAAAGCGCTGCCACGTCACTGGTTCTTCCTCAGCGATGAAGTAGCCCTTCTCTGTGGTGTTCGGATGCTTGCCACCCTCGATGATCGCGCGGACGCAGTCGTCGACGTAGACGAGCGACATCAAACGGTTGCGGTTGCCGAAGTAAGCGTTCCACCCACGCATCGCGCTCTGGAACAGGTTGAAGTAGTCGACGTCACCGGGTCCGTAAACGCCGGCGGGCCGCAAGATGGTCCATGCGATGCCGGCCGATTCCTCAGCGACGACTTGCTCTGCTTCGAGCTTGCTCCGACCGTAGAACTCGATCGGTTTCGCCGGGTCGGTTTCGCGTAGCGGCGCACCTGGCGCCGAAGGTCCGTACGCGGTGAGGGAGGACACGTGGACGAACCGCTTGATGGTAGGGTGTCCGGCTTGAAGCGCTTTCAACAGATTGCGGGTCGGCATCACGTTGCCCCGCTGGAAGTCCTCGTATGTGCGTCCTTTCGTGACGCCGGCGACGTGCAGGACGTAGTCTGGCCTTTCTTCGGCGACGATCGCGGTGAGCCCTTCGACGTCCGCATAGTCCGCCGTGACGGAACGGCCCGCGGTCTGCTCCGGAGAGCCCACGCGGCGAACTGCGACCACGTCGCTTCCCGACGCGAGCAGGGCATCTTTCAAACGGGAACCGATGAATCCGCTTGCACCGGTGATCAGCACGGTGCCGTCGAGCTCGAGCGTTGCCATGAGGCGAGTCCTGTCTCGCTAGCTCCGTGCGTGCAAGCGATCACCGCGAACGTGGCTGGGCCGCCCGTCGCGGCCATGCCCGCTAAGCACCGGAAAAGCTTGGTCGTAGTTCGGACTCAGCCGTCGCGCCGATCGAGCGGAACCCCGCAGCTTATCCCCACGCCGTCCATCGCCCTCTCGAGCGGCACGTCGAGAGCACTCGCCACCGTCGTCGTGTAACGCATGAGCGCGACGGCGGCGACGATCTCGACGATCTCCGCATCTGTCCAGCCCGCGGCCTCCTCGGGATCTAGCAGTTTTACTCGTGCCATCGTTGCGTCTCCTTGCTCCGGTCGTGCACCTGGTGCGTTCAAGCGCATAAGTTGCGCAAGCTTTGCCGTCGTCGCTCCGTTGCTTGTGTCGCTACGCAGTGAAAAGTCGGGCCATTCGTGGATCGTCCCGTGCGGCTCAAGACTTGCATGCGCGATGCGCGACGCTCCAGTGAACGTAGAGGAGAGGTGTGCCCAATGCGATCTATCTATTCAGTTATCGTACTAGCTCTGACGCTATTGCTACCCGTGTCGCTGCAGGCGCAGCCGGAAACTCCAACGCAGAAAGCTACAGCACCGCCTCCGGCTGCCGACGAGTCCCGGGAGCCCGAAACCTTCACTCGCCCCCCGGCGCCGCTTCCGGCTGGCGAACAAGAAGAGGTCGAAGCACCATCGGTAACCTTCAGCAAGAACCCCATATCGCTCAAGGTGGGCGACTTCACCCTCACGCCGTTTCTCGAAGCCCGTTTCCGGCCAGAGGTGCGAGCGAACGTGTACGGAAACGGGGTGCAAGCCGCGAAGAGCATTCACTTCGTTACCAGTCGTGTGCGACTGGGTCTCGACGCGCAGTGGAAGTTCCTGAGGGTGATGATGCAGGTCCAGGACGCCCGCTTGTTCGGAACGCGTCCGGGCTTCGACGATGGCGGCTCCTTCGCCTTGCACCAAGGTATTCTGGAGTTCGGTAACGACGAGCGAGGATACGTTCGCGTCGGCCGTCAAGAGATCAACTACGGCAACCAGCGCATGATCGGCGCCCTCGACTGGCTGATGGGCGCACGTTCTTTCGACGCACTGCGGTTCCACGGCTTCTTTGGCGACAAGGTCGAGGTTGACGCCTTTGGCGCGATGCTGGCTCGGCAGCAGAATTTCGTCGTCGACGACACCGTGGTTCCGCCGGTGACCGAGCAAAACAACGGGGCATACCTGGCGACGGTCAACGCGATCTACAAGCACAGCGCGAAACTGCGCATGGAAGCGTACGTCTTGTATCGCCATGACCGACCGTTTGCCGCCGTCCCCGCCGCGCCCCGGAACGACATCGTTTCGCCGGGCGTATTCGTCACGGGCGTGCCGGTCGATGGGCTGCGGTACACGGGCGAGCTCACGATGCAGGGAGGCAAGCAGGTCGGCCTGTCCTTCTTCGCCTTCGCCGTGTCGGGAGACGTTGAATACACCTTCCACGCGAAGTGGAAGCCAACATTGTATGGAGGGGTCGCCTACGGATCGGGCGCCACCGATGGGAAGCTCGGCGAGTTCAACAACTTCTTTCCGACAAACCACAAATTCTACGGCGCCGCCGATTTGTTTGGGCTCCGAAACCTGATCGACGGCCACCTCGCCGTCGGGGTCACGACACCCAAGTCACCGGTGGGCCTCAAGCTCGAGCTCTTCAACATGGCGCTCTCCAATCCGAGCGCGCGATGGTCGCAAGTAGCGGGAGTTACGCTCGGTCAGAACGCGGCCAACACGACCCGCAACCTCGGCCAGGAGATCGACGCCCTCGTCAAGTGGAGATTTGTCCAATGGGCGTCCTTGTCCGGAGGTTACACCGTGTTCATCCCCAACCAAGGCGCCGCAAACCTTGGACACGATATCGCGACGCACTGGGCCTACGCGATGATCACCCTGCGGACGCCATGATTCGTGTCACCGGCGGCGCTGTGAACGCTACGACCTTCAGAAGTGACTTCGTGGTGGAGACAACGACGATAAGGTCACCATTGACCGCGCTACGCTTGCGGCCCGCCGCAAAATCTGCGCCGACTTGCCGCCTCCGACCAGCGCTCGGCCGGCTTCGGAGTGCTGCCGTGTTGGCACGCACAGCCCGCGATTCCTGCTTCAGTGTGCCCAGAGGCAACCAGGGATCCGGGCCCGCGACTTTGTTGGATCACATTTTGCAGCGGCCGCAAACGCGTGTGAGTCACCTTCCGAGAAGAGGAGTAGGGAGAGCGTGCACAAATTAGCCGAGGGTTTCAGTGTCTCCGCGACGGTGCTGTTCGTTGGGTCGATCATGGTCGCCGGCGTTTTGCTCCATCCTGATGTTGCGCAAGCAAAAACGGGCGAGGAGATCTTTCAAAGCGGGTGCAACGCCTGCCATACGATCGGCGGTGGCCGCTTGGTCGGCCCGGACCTCCTAGGGGTGTCCGAGCGCCGAACCGAGGAGTGGCTGGTCAAGTTCGTCCAGCACTCGCAGGCCATGGTGGAGGCGGGCGATCCCGTCGCCGTCGGGCTCTTCGAAGAACACAACAAGGTCACGATGCCCGATCAAGCGCTGACCAAGGCGGAGGTCTTGGCGGTGATGGAGTACGCCAAGACGCCTCATGTCATCGGTGCAGCGCAACCCGATGAGCCGGTCGCACTCACCGAAGAGGACATCGTCCTAGGGCAGGATCTGTTCGAAGGAAGCGTTCGGTTGAGCAATGGGGGGCCGGCGTGCAACTCGTGCCACGACGTCACCAACGATGCGGTCATCGGTGGTGGGATCCTCGCCAAAGAGCTCACGAGCGTGTTCTCACGCTTGGGCGGCCCCGGGGTGCGCGCCATTCTTGGCAGCCCGCCATTTCCGGTGATGCAAGAAGCCTACAAGGACGAGCCGCTCACCGAGCTAGAGGTCAAAGCCCTCGTTGGCTTCCTCGAGCAGGCGGACAGCGAGCAGTCGCTGCACCAGCCACGCGATTACGGCATCGGGCTTTTCACGAGTGGCGTAGTGGGCTCGGGCATCTTGCTGGCCTTCTATTCGCTCCTCTGGCGTCGGCGGAAGCGCTCCTCAGTGAACCAATCGATCTACGACAGACAGGTCAAATCCACCTGAACTTACGACAGGAAGCGATCGGGAAACATTTATGGGTTGGATCAAAGACATCATCTCACCGCAGACTAGGAAGTGGGAGGAGTTCTACCGGAACCGCTTCCAACACGACCGCGTTGTGCGCAGTACGCATGGCGTCAACTGCACCGGGGGCTGCTCTTGGCAGATCCACGTCAAAGACGGGATCGTAACCTGGGAGACGCAGCAGCTGGACTACCCGTTGCTGGAGGACTCGCTGCCTCCCTACGAACCGCGCGGGTGTCAGCGAGGGATCTCCTACTCCTGGTATTTGTACAGCCCTCTGCGGATCAAATATCCGCTCATCCGGAGCGCGCTGATCGACGCCTATCGAGCCAAGAAGCGCGAGATCGGCGACCCCATGAAGGCCTGGAAGGCCTTGCAGGCGGACGAAGCTGCGCGAAAGAAATACCAGACGGCCCGTGGTAAGGGCGGCTTCCGGCGAGTGGCTTGGGACGAGGTCCAGGAGATCATGGCCGTCGCCAACATCCACACTGCGCAGAAGTACGGCCCGGATCGAGTGATCGGGTTCAGCCCGATTCCTGCCATGTCGATGCTGAGCTACGCGGCGGGCGCTCGATTCTTGCAGCTCTTCGGCGGAGTCAACCTCAGCTTCTACGATTGGTACTGCGACCTTCCAACGGCCTTCCCCGAGATCTGGGGCGAGCAGACCGATGTCTGTGAAAGTGCCGACTGGTACAACTCCAAGATGATCGCGGACATGGGCGCGTGTCTCAACATGACGCGTACCCCGGACTGCCACTTCTTCGCCGAATCGCGGCACAACGGCACGAAGGCCGTGGTGTTCGCACCCGACTTCAGCCAGGTCTCTAAGTACGCCGATCAGTGGGTGCCTCTGCACGCAGGAAGCGACGGCGCTTTCTGGATGGCGACGACGCATGTGATCCTCAAGGAGTTCCACCACGAAAAGCAGACGCCGTACTTCATCGACTACGTCAAGAAGTACACCGACAGCCCGTATCTGGTGAAGCTCGAGAAAGACGGCGTGAACTACAAGCCCGGCCGTCTCCTTCGCGCGTCGGAGCTCTCTCAGTTCAAGGACATGTCGAACGGCGAGTGGAAGTTCGTCAACATCGACGCAACATCCGGCCAGCCTGTCGTTCCGAAGGGGAGCTCGGGGTCTCGCTGGGATGAGAAGCCTGGCAACTGGAACATGAAGTTCGAGAACGTCGCCGACGACAAGCCCTACGATCCCGTGCTCACTCTGTTGGGCCGGTCGGACGAGGTGGCGCAGACGAGCTTTACGGAGTTTGGGCTAGACAACAAGGTGTACCGCGGTGTGCCCATCATGTACATGGACACCGCGGAAGGCCGTGTTCCCGTCACTACCGTCTACGACTTGACCATGGCGCAGTATGGCGTCAGCCGGGGTCTTCCGGGCGAGTACCCGAAGGACTACACCGACAAAGACGCTGCGTACACGCCCGCGTGGCAGGAGATCTTCACCGGCGTCGACTCGAAGACCGTCCTCCAGTTTGCTCGCGAGTGGGCAAACACCGCCGAGGCCACTGGCGGAAAGTGCATGATCATCATTGGGGCGGGTATCAACCATTGGTACCACGCGAACCTGATGTACCGAGCCGGCGCCATGGCTCTGATGCTCACCGGCTGCGTCGGCAAGAACGGCGGAGGGCTCAATCACTACGTCGGCCAGGAAAAGCTGGCACCGGTGGATTCCTGGGGAGCGATCGCGTTCGGTAAGGATTGGCAGAGTGCCGTCCGGCTCCAGCAAGCGCCGATTTGGCACTACATCAACACCTGCCAATACCGGTACGACGGGCAGTTCTCCAAGTACAACACGGTTCCCGACAACGAGATGACTCAGCAGCACACCGCCGACCAGATCTACAAGTCGGTGCGCATGGGGAACATGCCTTTCTACCCACAGTTCGAGCAGAACACCCTCGAGCTCACCAAAGAGGCAACCGCCAATGGAGCTACGGACGACGCAGGCATCGAGAAGTACGTCCTGGAGAAGCTCAAGAGCAAGGACCTCAACTATTCGGTGAGCGATCCGGAAGCCGAGGAGAACTTCCCACGGGTTTGGTACATCTGGCGCGGGAACGCGATCATGGGCAGCATGAAGGGGCACGAGTACTGCTTGAAGCACTACTTGGGCACCCACTCGAATGCGATCGCCGAGGACTCGGAGGACCACACCAAGGAGGTCAAGTGGCAGGACGTCGCACCGGTCGGAAAGATGGACCTCATCGTCGACCTGAACTTCCGCATGGATTCGTCGGCCTTGTACTCCGACATCGTGCTGCCGGCGGCTTCCTGGTACGAAAAGGCCGACCTCAACAGCACCGACCTGCACTCCTTCATCCACCCGCTCTCGGCGGCGATTGCGCCGGTGTGGGAGTCCAAGACGGACTGGGAGATCTTCCGCGAGCTAGCCAAGGTGACGAGCGAGGCTGCAAAGAAGTATCTCCCGGAGCCACAGAAGGACATCGTCACCTCTCCGCTTGCGCATGACTCCCCGGGCGAGATCGCTCAGTCGACCATCAAGGACTGGTACCACGGCGAATGTGAAGCGATCCCCGGCAAGACGATGCACAAGATTACGGTTGTGGATCGCGACTACACTCGCCTCTACGAGAAGTTCATCACCCTGGGCGACAAGATCAAGACTTCGGGTCTAGGCGCGCACGGGAACCACTTCCAGTGCGAGGACGCGTATGACGAAATGGTTGCGTCCAACCACTTCCCGGTCGAGCAAAGCAACGGCCAGACGTATCCCTCGCTGAAGGAAGACGAGTGGGCGGCCAACGCGGTGCTGCATCTCTCGACCTTGACCAATGGCAAGCTCAACGTCCGCGCCTACGAAAACGCCGAAAAGAAGACCGGCCTGGAGCTCGCCGACCTCGGAAAGGGCAGTGAGGATCTGCGCATCCGTTACGCGGATCTACAGGCGCAGCCTCGTAGGTACACGACCTCACCGCTGTGGTCCGGAGTGATGACCGATGGACGGGCGTACTCGGCTTATACGTACAACGTCGAGAAGCTGGTTCCGTGGCGTACGCTCACAGGTCGCCAGCACTTCTACCTCGATCACGAAATGTACCTGGCCTACGGGGAGAACCTCCCCACCTACAAGCCGTCCCCGAAGCCTGAGGCCTATGGTGACCTCAAGGAGACGCTCAAGGGCTGGTGACCTCAAGGAGACGCTCAAGGGCGGAGACGCGCGGATTCTCAACTGTCTCACCCCGCACGGCAAGTGGCACATCCACTCCACTTACATGGAGAACCATCGGATGTTGACCCTCTCCAGAGGCTGCGAGCCGGTGTGGATGAGCGAGGTCGACGCCGCGGAGCTCGAGATCAAAGACAACGATTGGGTCGAGGTCTACAACGACCACGGTGTCTATTGTGCCCGCGCGTCCGTGAGCGCTCGAATCCCCAAGGGCGTGTGCATCGTGTATCACGTTCCCGAGCGGACAGTGGGCATCCCCAAGTCGCAAGTCCGAGGCGGCAAGCGAGCGGGGGGGCACAACAGCTTCACCCGGATTCACCTCAAGCCGAACTACCTCGCCGGCGGGTACGGGCAGTTCAGTTATCACTTCAACTACTGGGGGCCGATCGCCCCGAACCGCGACACGCACGTCATCGTCAAACGCATGGACAAGGTGGTGTTCTGATATGGATGTTCGATCACAGATTTCGATGGTGTTCCACCTCGACAAGTGCATTGGTTGTCACACCTGTTCCGTCGCCTGCAAGAACATTTGGACCGACCGCAAGGGCGCGGAATACATGTGGTGGAACAATGTCGAGACGAAGCCGGGTACGGGCTATCCCGGCAAGTGGGAAGACCAGGAAATCTACAAAGGAGGCTGGAAGAAGGACGGCGACAAGATCTATCTGAAGGGCGCCGGCAGGCCAAAGAGCCTCACGAACATCTTCCACAATCCCCACCTGCCCAAGATCGACGACTACTACGAGCCCTTCACCTACAAGTATCTCGACCTGATCGAGTCACCCGCCGGTGACGACCAGCCGACCGCACGGCCGATCTCGATGATCACCGGTGAGCCGATGGACATCAAGATGGGTCCCAACTGGGATGATGACCTGAGCGGCTCCCCGGACTACGCCCGCAACGACCCCAATCTCACGAAGCTCTCTCCGGCAGAGCAAGAAGCCATGTTCCAGTTGGAGCGCATGGCCTTCTTCTATCTCCCGCGAATCTGCAACCACTGTCTCAACCCTGCTTGCGTCGCAGCGTGCCCATCGCAGGCGATCTACAAGCGGGGAGAAGACGGGGTCGTGCTCATCAACCAAAACGTGTGTCGCGCATGGCGCATGTGTGTGACGGCCTGCCCTTACAAGAAGACCTACTACAACTGGAACACGGGCAAGTCCGAGAAGTGCATCTTGTGCTACCCGCGCATCGAGTCAGGCCATGCGCCAGCGTGCATGCACTCGTGTGTGGGGCGCATTCGCTACCTCGGAGTCCTGCTCTACGACGCCGACCAGATCGAAAGCGTCGCCTCGTCGGACGAGGAGAGCCTGGTGGATCAGCAGATGAACATGATCCTCGATCCCTTTGATCCGGAGGTCATCGCGGCGGCGAAAGCCAACGGCGTCGCAGACTCGACCATCGACGCGGCGCAGTACTCGCCCACCTACAAATTCGTGAAGACCTGGGGTCTGGCGCTTCCGTTGCATCCAGAGTTCAGGACGCTCCCGATGCTCTTCTACGTGCCGCCGTTGCTGCCCGTGATGGCCTCGGTTCGAGATGTCAGCAATGAAGCTCAACAGGAGAAGCTGAATCCGATCGCGAAGCAGTGGCCGGACAACTGGCTCTACGACACGAGCACCGAAGAGATATTTGGAACGATCGACCAGGCGCGCTTCCCGCTCGAATACATGGCGAACCTCTTTAGCGCCGGCGACACCTCGAAGGTCAAGGAGCGGATCATGAAGCTCATGGCCGTCCGAATCTACCGTCGGCACAAGACCGTCGGCGATATCTCGGAAGAGAAGTCGAACGAGGCGCTGTCCACCGCTGGACTGACTCCTGAGTTGGCTGACGCGATTTACTATCTGACGTCCCTACCCAAGTTCGACGACCGCTTCGTCATTCCGGCGGCGCATCGCGAACAAGCGATTGAGATGATGGAGTTCACCGGCGATGTGAAGGGGAACACCGGCTTCGGGTTCAAGGACAAGTCGGCCGAACGGGGATCCTAACGATGAGTACACTCAGCCACTATCATCAACTCGCCGCCGTGTTCGATTACCCTGGGGCGGATCTGCCCGCCCAGCTGCGAAAGCTTTGCGAGTCGCTGCAAAGCCGTTATCCGGACGCTGCATCCCGCCTCGAGTTCTTTGCGGAGGCTCTGCCTGGTTCCGGGGGGCAGTTGTCGGGGACGGAGTTGGACGAGGTTCAGGAGATCTTCACGCGCTCGTTCGATGTGCAAGCCATCACGACACTCAGCGTCGGCTACATCATCTTCGGGGACGATTACAAGAGGGCCGAGCTCTTGGTGAACCTAAACCGGGAACACCGCGATGCCGGTCTCGATTGTGGAACCGAGCTCTCTGACCACCTTCCCAACGTCCTGCGCCTGATTGCCAAGTGGCAGGACCCCGAGATCGTGGCGGAGTTCGTCGAGGAAATCTTGCATCCGGCGATCGAGAACATGACGTATGAGTTTGGCGCGGACCGGATACTCGAGCGAAACAGGCTCTATCGAAAGCACTACAAGACCCTGATCGCCACCTCCGCGGACCGCGGCACCATGTACATCGATGCGCTCCAAGGGCTTCTGGCCGTGCTCAAACAGGACTTCAATCTCTCGGACTACGAGCGGCCGGAGCAGAGGAGCGATTTCTTGCGATCCCTTGGACGCGAGATGGAAATCGAAGCTGAAGACGCGAGCCCCGCGCAGGTAGGAGGGTGAATTGAATACGCTCAACACATTCCTGTTCGTCGTGTTTCCCTACGTGGCGGGCATCGTTTTCGTAGTCGGTGTGACGTACAGGTACAGGCGGACGGCCTTCACCGTATCGTCGCTTTCCTCGCAGTTTCTCGAAGGAGACAAGCTTTTCTGGGGTAGCGTTCCCTTTCACATTGGCCTGCTGGCCGTGTTTTTCGGGCACCTGCTCGCGTTTCTTCTCCCGCAAGCGACGCTGGCCTGGAACAGTGTTCCTGTTCGCCTGATCATCCTCGAGGTCAGCGCGTTTGTCTTCGGCCTGAGCCTCCTGTTCGGTCTGTTGAGCCTGCTATGGCGGCGACTCACCAACCCACGCGTGCGCGTGGTGACCAGCCGAATGGACATCGCGATCGAGCTGCTCTTGCTGGCTCAGGTGGTGCTCGGATGTTGGGTCGCCCTCGGGTTTCGTTGGGGGTCCTCGTGGTTTGCGGCCGATCTCACACCCTACCTGTGGTCGCTGCTTGCGCTCAGCCCCGAGACCGATGCGGTGTTCGCTCTACCTTTGGTGATCAGGCTTCACATCGCGGGCGCGTTCTTGATCCTCTTCATGGTGCCGTTCACGCGCCTCGCGCATTTCGTCGTCGCACCGCTGCACTACCTCTTCCGGCCCTATCAGGTGGTCATATGGAACTGGGATCGCAAGGCGGTTCGAAATCCGAAAGAGCCGTGGAGCAAGGCACGTCCGAAGAACAACTAGTCGCTGACGGAGCGCGAACCCGCGGAGTGCAGACGACGCGAAGTTACAGCATCGAACACACAAGGCAGGTGCCGGATGAGTGAAGAGAACGAACGCATCACCCTGGCTCGGTGGGAGCCGGATGATGAAAAATTCTGGGAGTCCGAGGGCAAGCAGATTGCCCAGAAGAATCTCTGGATCTCGATTCCCAACCTGCTGCTCGGATTCTCGGTCTGGATCTACTGGGGCATGGTTGCCAAGTACATCCAGAAGCTTCATTTCGGAACCGATGGGGAGCTGTTCGACTTCACGTTCATGAACAACGGGCAGGGCTACGAAGATGCCGCCTATCGTGCGTTGCTCTTCACCTTGCCCGCTGTGGCAGGCCTTTCCGGTGCGACCCTCCGCATCCCCAACTCGTTCATGATCGCGATTTGCGGTGGTCGAAACGTCAAGTTCATGACCACCTTCCTGCTCATCCTTCCCGCGCTGGGTGCCGGGATTGCGCTGCAGAATCAATCGACCCCTTTCTACATATTCATCATCTTGGCGGGCCTTTCGGGCGTCGGCGGCGGAGCCTTCGCCTCGTCCATGTCCAACATCAGTTTCTTCTTTCCGAAGAAACAGCAGGGCCTGGCCTTGGGCTTGAACGCGGGTCTCGGCAACCTCGGCGTCAGCGTGATGCAGTTCCTGATCCCCTGGGTGATCACCTTCCGGATGTTCGGTGGTCTAAGCGGGGAGCCCTACGAATACATGAGCGGGGGGAGCCCAGTACAGATCTGGATTCAGAATGCTGGCTTGGTGTGGGTACCCATCCTGTCCATTTTCATGGTCATGGCCTTCCTCTTCATGAACAACCTGCCGTTCCACAAAGTCGGTTCGACCGCAAAGGCCGTCAGCAAGTACATCTGGCTCACGTTGTTGGGTTTTGCAGGGGCCGTGGTGGGAATCGTCTTGTTGATCATTCCTTGGGGTGGCTTCCCCATGCTGATCAAGACTTTCCTGGTCATGTTGGCGGCCATTCTGGTCACCCTGGCGGCGATGAAATACCTCACACCTGGTGAGATCAGCGAGAGCCTGGACGATCAGTTTGCCATCTTTAAGGAGAAGCATAACTGGGTCATGACGTACCTCTATGTCATGACCTTCGGCTCGTTCATCGGTTATGCCAATGCCTTCCCGAAGCTGATCGACGACGTGTTTGGCGTCTACCGAGTGGGTGAGCTCGCGGGGGAGCCTACGGGCATGTCTTCGGCGGCCTACATTTGGATCGGCGCCGGCGTGGGTGCCCTGATTCGCCCGGTGGGTGGTTGGCTCTCGGACAAAGTGGGTGGGGCGAGGGTGACGCACTGGGACACGATCATCATGATCGGTTCCACCATTGCCGCGGGGTACATCGTATCTGTGGCGATGGTCTCACCGGAACCGCAACAGTACTTCGTCCCCTTCCTGTTGACCTTCATCCTGCTCTTTGCCACGACGGGCATTGGCAACGGCTCCACGTTCCGAATGATCGGCGTGATCTTCGACAAGGACCAACGTGGACCGGTGCTCGGCTGGACTTCAGCAATCGCCGCCTACGGCGCCTATCTCATTCCCAAGATCTTTGCGACGCAGATCAAAGCGGGAACGCCGCAATACGCGCTCTACGGCTTTGCTGGGTACTACCTGACTTGCTTGGTCGTCAATTGGTGGTTCTACGCCCGAAAGAACGCTGAAGTCCCCTGTTGATTCATTCGTGACTTCAACAGGACAACCTAGAGACAGCGGACCCCGGTCAACCACCGGGGCCGGCTGTGGAGGAAAGTAGCGCCCCGATGACTGACGAAATCATCAAGAACAAAGCGACCCGCATCGACCTGTTCTCCCTGAAGACGCCCCAGATGCGCGCGTTCCACATGAGCTGGTTCGCGTTCTTCTTGTGCTTCTTCGCGTGGTTCGGGATCGCCCCGCTCATGGTGGTAGTGCGCGACGAGCTAGGCCTCACGAAGACCCAGGTCGGAAACACCATCATCGCTTCGGTGGCCGTGACGATCGTTGCCCGACTGGCGATCGGTTGGCTTTGCGATCGCATTGGGCCCCGCATTACCTACACGTGGCTCCTACTCATCGGCTCCTTGCCCGTGATGACAATTGGGTTTGCGGACAGCTACTATTCCTTCCTGCTCTTCCGCCTTGCGATCGGCGTCATCGGGGCGTCTTTCGTCATCACGCAGTACCACACGTCGGTCATGTTTGCGCCGAACGTCGTGGGTACGGCCAATGCGACATCAGCCGGCTGGGGCAACCTCGGCGGTGGCGTGACCCAGATGATCATGCCGTTGATTTTCGCGGCGTTCGTCGGCCTAGGCTATTCCGATTTCTGGAGCTGGCGTCTCTCGATGACGGTCGCCGGTATCGTCTGCTTTGGGACCGGCATCGCCTATTATTTCTTCACGACGGACTTGCCAAATGGCAACTTCAAGGAGCTCCGCGCGTCGGGCGAGTACCATCCGCCAGAGAAGATCAAAGGCTCCTTCCGTGAGGCTGCCAAGGACAAGCGGGTTTGGGCACTCTTTTTCGTCTACGCCGCCTGCTTCGGCGTCGAGCTCACCCTCAACAACATCGCCGCCCTTTACTACACAGACTACTTCGGTCTTGGCTTGAAGACAGCGGGGTTGGTCGCTGGCCTGTTCGGCCTGATGAATATTTTTGCCCGCACCACCGGCGGGATCATCGGCGATAAATTCGCCGCTCGCTGGGGGCTCAAAGGGCGCGTGAAGTGGCTCTTCATCGCCCTTTTTGTCGAGAGCTTGGCTCTCATGTTCTTTTCGAGGATGACCATCCTGCCAGTCGCCATCGGTTCGATGGTTGTCTTCAGTCTTTTCGTCCAGATGTCCGAAGGCGCCACCTATTCGGTCGTTCCCTTCATCAACAAGAAGGCACTGGGTTCCGTCGCCGGCATCGTTGGCGCAGGCGGAAACGCAGGGGCGGTCGCGGCCGGCTTCCTATTTCGTGCCGAGAAGCTCACATGGCCCACGGCGCTGCTCATTCTGGGCGGCGCTGTGATGGTATGTTCCTTTGCGACGCTTGCTGTCACGTTTTCGCCAGCAGCAGAAAAAGAAGCCAAGAGGGAGTACGACAAAGCTCTCGCTGATCGACGGGCGGCCGAGCTAGAGCGCGCGCCTGCCATTCCCCGGCCGGCGTTGCCAGAGTTGCTAGGGTCTCTGCGTCCCATTGCGGTGCTGCGCATCTACCTGGGTGTAGCCCTGGCCATCAAGGGCATCTATTTCATCATGAACATGGACGCCTTCGAACAACTATCAGGAACCCTAGGCGATCTCCCAACGGTCGTTGCCTGGTATGTCGTGGCCGCGCATGTAGTGGGCGGCGCTGCTCTTGCGATCGGCTTGGGAACCCGGTTCGCGGCGCTCGTCAACATTCCCGTACTCATTGGGGCGATATTGGCGGCATCGAGCGGCGGCTTGTTTGCGTCGGACTCCACCTTGCAGTTCACCATGTTCGTTCTCTTGGTGCTGGCACTTTTTGTATGGCAGGGCTCAGGCAAGTTCTCTGTAGACCAGCTACTTCGTAGGCCCACGAGCCTACCTGTGGGTTCAGAGGGTCTGTCTCCGTCGCAGTAGGAGTGCTAAATCTTGTCGGAACGAGGTGACAAATGAGCGAGCGGGGGAAGGCGTTCAGCGTGCTGGCAGCAAACACGCTGGCGTTCACGGTGTGTTTTGCAGTGTGGATGATGAACGGTGTGTTGATCACCTTCCTCGTCGACAACGGAATTTACGATTTCGACAAGGCCGAGATGGGCTGGTTGATCGGAATCCCGGTGCTCACCGGCGCCATCTTCCGATTGCCCGCCGGCATGCTGACCGATCGCTTTGGTGGCCGCGGGGTCTTCGCGATCGTGATGTTGCTCACGGCGGCGGCGGCCTACCTCGATAGCTACGCCAGCGGGTTCTGGGGATTCATCGTGGGCGGGCTTGGCTTCGGGCTCGCCGGCACGTCGTTTGCGGTCGGCATCGCCTACTCTTCGGTGTGGTTTCCCCGGCACCAACAGGGCACGGCGCTTGGCATTTTCGGAGCGGGCAATGCGGGTGCTGCGATCACCGCGATGGGCGCCCCATGGATCCTCAATGCGTTGACCGACGGTGGTGCAAATCTGGAGGCTTGGCGCTGGCTGCCACGTATCTACGCGGTCGCGCTGCTCGTGATGACCGTGATCTTCTGGGTCATGACCTACCCAAAGAAGCCCGAGGAAGAAGTCACCCGCACGATGGTCCAACGGCTGAGCCCGCTGCAAAAGGTGCGCGTCTGGCGGTTCGGCCTCTACTACTTCCTCGTCTTCGGGGGCTTCGTCGCTCTCGCCCAGTGGCTGATCCCCTACTACGTCAATGTCTACACGGTTAGCGTGGCGACAGCCGGCCTCCTATCGTCGATCTTCACCTTGCCGTCAGGCCTCATCCGGGCCTTTGGCGGCTGGCTTTCCGACAAGCTCGGTGCGCGCACGGTGATGTACTGGGTCTTGAGCGGCTGTGCGATCAGCTGCTTCCTGCTCATCATTCCGCGCATGGACGTGCATTCACCGGGCCAGGGGGTCATCGCTTTACGGGGTGGCGTCGTGACCGCCGTGGCTGAGGATGTCGTCGAGGTTGACGGGTGGCCTTATCCGCTCGTTCCGATGTCCGTCGAAGGGCCGAGACGGGAGGGCACGCTCATTTGGCCCACGATGTCTTTTGGCCAGGAGCCCACGGTCGAAGTCGGTGACGAGGTCTCGCGGAAGCAATTGTTGGCCAAGGGTGAAACGCACATCTACTTCCAAGCCAATATTTGGATCTTCACCGCGCTGGTGTTCGTGATCGGTATCTTGATGGGCATCGGCAAGGCTGCTGTCTACAAGCACATTCCCGACTACTACCCCAACGACGTCGGCACGGTGGGCGGCATCGTCGGCGTCCTCGGTGGGCTCGGTGGCTTCGTCTGCCCGATCCTGTTTGGCTACCTGCTCAAAGGCACCGGGATCTGGACCACCACTTGGATGTTCTTCTTGGTTCTCTCGGTCGCTTGCTTGGCCTGGATGCACTGGACCATCAGAAAGATGACGCTCAAGCATGCCCCAGACCTCGCCCACCAAATAGAGGAGCCTTGGGACAGCAGGCCGAACTCCTAGGGCCCTGACGACGAGAGTTTTGGGAGCGGCAGAGGCGAAAGAGGGCTTGCTCCCCACTCTGAACAGTGTTAATTTAACGCCGTTCAAAGAACGGGATGGAGTGGAGACATGCCTCGAGCCACGCGTGAGCCCGAAGAGATTCGGTCGATCAAGGAAGAGATTCTCGAGGCGGCCACCGATCTGATCTGCACCGAAGGCTTTGATGCGTTCAGCATGCGCAAGCTCGGAGACCGTCTCGGCATGACCGCAGCCAATATCTACAACTACTACGCCAACAAGAGCGAGTTGTACCTCGACATCCAGACGCGGGGCTTCTTGCTCCTCAACGGGTCATTTGCGGTGGTCTTAGAGAGGACGAGCGATCCGGTGGAGCGCTTGGTTGGCTTTGCCTGGGCCTATGTGGACTTTGGGCTCAAGCACAAGGACTACTATGACGTGATGCTTGGCAGGAACACGCCCAAGTACAGTGACTATGTTGGCACCGCGCTCGAGCCCGTGGCGCGGCACGAAAAGGAGACCGCGGTTGCGGTGATCGATCTAGTGGAGCGCGTCATCTCGGACGCGATCGATCAGCGCGACCTTCGCATGCCTTTTTCGGCACGGGTGTATGCCATTCGGCTCTGGAGCAACCTGCATGGCCTCGTTTCCCTCATGCACACCCGTGTACTGCAAGAGGTCACCGATGACGCCCAAGAGATCATCGACGCGATCGTAGATGAGATTAGACAGACTCTCTTACGACAATGAAAGGACTGCCATGACCACAGCATCCGTATTGCTCACGAGTCTTTCGCAGGTCTCCATGGAAAAGCTCTTCGTCGGTCGAAACCGGCTCAACTTTGTCACTAGAGCACTCCTGCAGCTGATGGCGTTGCAGTACAACACCAGGCCGTCGTTGAGGAGTTACCTCAAGGGTCGAGATGGCTGGATCGACTTCAGCGTGGGGATCATGACCGAGACGGGGGGCGTTGAGCAGTCGATCTCCTTTGTGGGCGGACGCGTAAAGGCGCGGAGCTCCATTCCCGACGACGTGGACGTCACGCTGAGATTCGTGGATGAGGACGCGCTTTTCACCATGATTCGCGCGACGCCAAACGAGGTTCTCCTTCTCATCCTCAACAACAAGCTGATCCCCGAGGGCAACTGGGCCTATCTGCAACTCTTCAACTATCTGGTGGCCCTCTTGCTCGGGCGAGCTCACCAGCGGATGCTCGATAAGGCGGCTCGCGACGAGCACCAGTCTCGCAAGGAAGCGTGCGATCCCTGCGATCCCGATGTGCTCAAAGAGCTGCAAGCCCGCACTGCCTATCGCATGCGCGGTCACAAGACCGATCCCGGGGTCCACTACCTCGAGGATCCCTACCTCTCGGAATACAGCCTGAGTGATTTTCCCCGTCTCGAGGCGTTCCTCGACGATCACCTCGAAAAGAAGCCAGAGGTTTGTTCGGAGCGACCCCTGCTGATCACGCAATGGTTCCGCGAGCACGGTTTCGAAAACGATCACACGGGCCAGCCCTGGGATCCGGTCGCACGGCAAGGAAAGGTGTTCAAACACCTAATGTCTCAAAAGACGCCAGTGGTTCGACAGGCGGACTTGCTCCCAGGCACCACGACCACCCAGCCGACCACGGGCAGCGTGGTGTTCCCCGATGCGCAGGGAACCATGATCTGGGGTGAGCTCGATTCGATCGATAAGCGCTTGTTGATCCCCTTCGACATCACGCGCGAGACCGCCCAGACCCTGCACCACGATGTCTTTCCTTTTTGGTCGAAGCGCAACTTCCGCGAGTGGGCGCGCAGCAAATACGGTGATCGACCGAGCCAAAACCTCGGCGAACGCGGTGTAGCCTACTTTGTCTGGAAGCTCGTGGGCATCTCGCACACGATTCCGGATTTTCGGGGCCTCCTTAGTAAGGGCACACGAGGTCTCATCAGTGACCTCGTCGACACACTCGATGATCCCGCGCTCAAAGATGAGGAAAGTCGAGTCACTTATCAGGCCCAGATCGAGTGCCTGCAGGGAGTGAATGCGTATGCGGCGCACCTTGCCGCGCACGCGGCCAACGAAGCGAGCCAGGAACCGGACCCCGAGCGCAAGCAAGAGCTCGAGGAGATTGCACGAGTCTGCGCCCACGTCCCCCAACATCCGGCGAGGACCTTGCACGAAGCCTTGACCGCGATCTGGATCGCGTGGGTGGCGCTCCACAATGAAAACGCCGACACAGGTCTTTCCCTGGGACGTTTGGACCAGTTGCTACAGCCATACTTCGAGGCCGATCTCCTCAAGCTGCCGTCCAACAGTAGTAGGCAAGCCTATATCGAGCGCGCGATCGAGCTGGCGGGCTGCTTCTTCATGCGTTGCACCGACCACTTTCCCTTGTCGCCAGACCTTGGCAACTATTTGTTCGGGGGTGCCTCCTCGACCCAGGCCTTGACGCTCGGCGGGGTCACGCCCAACGGCCAGGATGGCGTCAGCGACATGACCTACATCTTTCTCAAGGTCACCGAGATGCTGAGCATCCGCGATGTCAACGTGAACGCTCGCTTCAAACCCGGCGTTAACTCGGACGCCTATCTCAGCCGCGTGTGCGAGGTCAACTTCATCACTGCGGGGACGCCGTCCATGCACAACGACGATGCCGTGTTCGCGGCATTGCGTCCTCACGGATACGATCTCGAAGACATTCGAGACTGGTCTGCCACCGGCTGTGTCGAACCCACGATCACCGGCAAGCACATGGCCCACACGGGCTCGATCTTGATGAACCTCGTTGCCGGATTCGAGATGACCCTAAACAACGGGCGGCATCCCTTGATCCGCGGGCACGCGGGACCGAGCACGGGCGATGTCAGCTCCGGCGATTTCGAGACCTTTGAAGACTTCTTCGCCGCCTATGCAACGCAGCAAGGTCACTTGATAGGTCTGGCGGTCGAGCTCAACAATCACCTTGCTGAAGTGCACGCACAGTTCCGGCCTACGCCGCTGTTGAGCGCTTTGATGGGAGGCACCCTACAAAGCGGACGAGACGTGACCCGCGGGGGTGCGCAGTTCAATAGCTCTGGCACGTCGAACATTGGGCTCGCTGACGTGACCGACTCTTTGTTGGCGATCAAGAAGCTCGTTTTCGATGACAAACGGGTGAGCTTTGCGCAACTCAAGAGGGCGCTCGACACGAACTTCGAGGAAGACCCCGCGCTCAAAGCCTTGGCAGAGCATGGAGTACCCCACTTTGGCTCGGGTGATGAGGAAGCCCTGGCCATGGCGAATCGGGTCTTGAGTCTTGTGCACGACATGTACGGCAAGCATGAAAACTATCGCGGCGGCCCGTACACAGTGGGCTTCTGGTCCATGTCGCAGCACGTGGCGTACGGCAATCTGTCAGGGGCATTGCCGTCCGGCCGATTGGCATACAAAGCGTTTACTCCAGGTCTTACACCGCATCCTTCGGCTTCGAAGAGCTTTCTCAACAACATTCTCGATGTGGCTCGGCTCACGCCAGAGCACATGGACAACAACATGGCGTTCAACGTCAAGCTCGTCCCCGACGCGCGAGACGGCCGTGAAAAGACCGTGTCCACCATGCGCTCCTACGTGAAGACCTATTTCGAGCAGGGAGGCATGCAGATTCAGTTCAACGTGGTCACCGCGGACACCCTCCGAGATGCTATGGCCCACCCCGAAAACTACCGAGGGCTGCTCGTGCGCATTTCCGGCTACAACGCCTATTTCGTCACGCTGAACAAGCAAATTCAGTTGGAGTTGATCGAACGAGCGGAATACGGGCTATGAGATGGGGTCGACTCCACAGCCTCTGATCGTAGACATCAAAGAGAACTCGCTCGATGACGGGCCGGGCATACGGTCGGTGCTCTTTTTCAAAGGATGCCCGCTCTCGTGCGTGTGGTGTCACAACCCCGAGTGCATCGGCAAGGATGTCGAGCTTTCCTACGACGCGAGCACGTGCGTCCAAAGTGGCGAGTGCGTGAAAGCCTGCAAGGAGGATGCGCTGTCCCTCGGGAAAACCCTCGTGATCGACACCGGCCGTTGCACCGCATGTTTCGACTGCGTCTCCGCGTGTCCCTCCGGAGCGCTGTCCAAGATGGGTGAGTCGATGAGTGTGCAGGAGCTGGTCGCGCGCCTGTGCAAAGACAAGCCCTTCTTCGACAACTCAGGCGGTGGTGTGACCCTGTCCGGGGGTGAGCCCACTTATTTCATGGACTATCTCTGTGAGCTCCTGCAAGCGTTGAAGAGGCAAGACATCCATACGCTCTTGCAGACATGCGGCGCCTTTTCGTTTCCGACATTCGAGCGACTCGTCTATCCCCACTTGGACTTGATCTATTACGATCTCAAGCTCGCGGACCCTCAGGCGCACAAGCAGTACTGCGGGGCCGCCAATGAGACCATCCTCGACAACTTCATTCGGCTTCATGCCATGGCGCTAGACGGCGGAGTCGAGGTCTTGCCACGTATCCCGCTCATTGTCGGCATCACCGATACCGTCACGAATCTCGGCACAATCGCCGCGTTCCTGAGGAAGCACGGCGTCGAAAAGGTGCAGCTGATGCCCTACAACCCCCTCTGGCGCCAAAAGGTCGACAAGCTCGGGCTCCGATCCCGTTTTGTCGCGGCCTCGAGCAACTGGATGACCCAGGACCAAATCGAGGCGTGCGCAGACGTGTTCAGGCGGGTGTCCGTGGATGTCCTTCCATAGAAGCGGCGCCCCGGCCAAGTGCCTAGCCGACCATCCGGGGGCGCCAATCTTCACGGAAGAATTGACTCAGCCCTAGGCCAGCTTTACTGATTGTAAATAAGCGATACGCCAACTATACTTTTTGTATATGAGCAATACTGAGTTTGAGGCGATCGTGATCGGTAGTGGTCCTGGCGGAGCTAGCTGCGCGACCTTGCTGCAAAAACGGGGCGTTCGCACCTTATTGGTGGAAAAGAACGACGTGCTGGGCGGCAAGATGATCAGCATCGAAAAGGACGGTTACGCGTACGATCTTTTCCCCCACGGCCAAGTGCCGATGACCCAACCCGCGTTCCACCAAATCTATGAGGAGCTCGGCGTGGCTGACGAGTGGGCGCCGGCATTGGCCGCCGACGACCCGCGGGACATCATTCGCATCGCCTATCGTGCGCGCGGCTGGAAAGAGTATCGCGAGGTCATGCAAGGGCAGGCGATGGAGGATCCCACGCCGTTTTTCAAACTGTGGGACATCCCCGAGTCCGAGCAAGAGCGCATCATGGAGTTCATGACGGAAATGGTGACGATGGAGGAGGAGGAGCTACGGGAGCTCGATGACGTGACGATGCACGACTACCTCCTGACCAAGAACGTGCCGGACGCGATCTACAGCTATCTGGCGTTTCATGCGAACGCTTCACTGGCCGAGGCCGTGGACCGCGTTTCAGCCAGCGAGCAGATCTTGATCATGCAGCAGATGATGCTCGAGGGCGGTGGCGGACAATACAAGGGGGGCTTTGGGCAACTCACCAAAGTGATGATCCGCGAGTTCGAAAAGAACGGCGGCACGCTCATCCGCCAAAATCGCGTCGAGCGTATTCTGATCGAAAACGGCGTCGCCGCCGGCGTGGTCACCGCCAAAGGCACCTTTCGAGCACCTGTGGTGGTCAGCTCCGCGGGGCTACAGCCGACGGTGCTCAAACTGATCGGGCCCGAGCACCTTGAGCAGTCCTACAGGGACTATGTCGCCGCGTTAGAGCCCGGTTGGGCCTTCACCAGCATTCGCTACTTCCTCAAAGAACCGGTGATGGATGTTGCGATGTACGTGACCTATTCCGATGAGAGCTGGTGGAACAAGGAACGCTACGACCGCTGCGTGGCAGGCGAGATCCCCAAAGAGGTCATTCTCTTCATGGTCAACCACTCCTTCTACGACGAGAACGCCGCGCCTCCCGGCAAGCAGGTGTTGGTCTCGGGAACCATCTGCCCGCCAGACCCCGACTCGACACAGATCGAGGGTCTCTGGAAGGTCATGGACGAGCAGATGGTGAAACTGTTTCCCAACATTTGGGAGGCGACCGAGCGGCGGGAGTACGGCGGCCCCAGAGATATCAGCAAGCTAACGCGCGACAGCGTGCTGCCGGGCCATGGTGGCGAATGTGTGGGTCTCGGGCAGATCGCCGGACAGTGTGGACAGTTCAAGCCAAAGTCTAAGTCGCCGATTCCGGGCGTGTACTTTGCGGGCGCTGACGCGGGTGCCGCCGGCATGGGCACCCACCAATCTGCCCTCTCGGGCATGGCCGTTGCCGATATGGTCGTGGAATATCTGGGCGAGCTCGGAGCGGATCGGCGAGTGGCCGCGGTCGGTTAGTTAGCTAGCCGTCTATCGTCTATTACTGGGGCGGTACCGAAAAGCCGTCTGTCACCGGCTCGCGCTGCTCGAAGTGCGGCCCCAGTTGCTGGTGCAAGGAATCGACGGTCCAGGGGGCGTTGGCGGCGTTTTCGAAGCGGGTATCGAGGGTAGGGCGGCCGACGACGGTGACCTGCTTGCCCCAGACCACGAACACCTCTCCTGAAATGCGCTGGGCTTGGGGCGAGGCGAGGTAGGCGACGAAGGGTCCGATGTTTTCCGGATCATAGACGTCAAAGCCGGACTCGGGTTTGGCGAACAGTGCGGCGTAAGGCCCGCTGTCGTTCATGCGCGTTCGTGCCCGGGGGCAGATCACGTTGGCC
>JAFDAJ010000441.1 GCA_019313915.1 Deltaproteobacteria bacterium | reverse complement strand
AAATGCTCGGACAACCGCTCGTCGGCGGTGACAACTGTCCAGCCGTCATCCAATGTTCGAATCTCTCGCGTTCCGAGATTGACCATCGGCTCAATCGCAATCACCAACCCGGCCTCGAGGGTCAGTCCGGTCCCGACTCGGCCATAGTTTGGCACCTGTGGTTCTTCGTGTGGCGCATGACCGACTCCGTGCCCCACAAGTTCACGAACAATGCCAAATCCCTCTCGCTCAACCACTTCCTGAATGGCCGCGCCTACATCACCTATCGTGGCACCGACGAGAGCTGCATCAATCCCCGCGTGCAACGCTCTATCCGTCGTCTCAAGCAACTTCGCCGTCGCCGGCTCAGGATCACCGATTGACACGGTCAGAGCCGCGTCCGCGTACAATCCATCGAGCCGCACACCAACGTCGACGCTGAGCAAGTCTCCGGGCTCCATCACTCGTCGATCGGACGGTATCCCGTGGACCACTTCGTGATTCACACTCGTACACAGCGTTCCTGGAAAATCGTATAGCCCCTTGAACGCGGGCGTCGCTCCATCATGCGACCGGATAAACGCCTCTGCCCTGCGATCCAATTCTCCAGTGCTGATCCCCGGCCGAACCAATTCGGCTACATGAGCCAGAGTGTCAGACACAATACTTCCTGCCCTGGCAATCGTCTCGATCTCGGACTCTGTCTTAAGCCGAATCATGAAGCCAGACCATCCAGGATTCCCTCCTGTACCTGCTCGATATCACGCGTACCGGGAATGTCTAGCACGACCGTACCGCGGGCCGCATGACCGCCCCGCATTTCTCACACAACCTGCGACTCGAAATCCGTCTCAAAATCTCTTCATCGCCCACAGCAAGGTTGACCACAGCATCCAGCTGCTGCTCGGCACCCTCAAGCAGGTCCTGCAGGCCCTCGGCCTGCTCGACCGTGCGAGGAAATCCATCGAGCAAGTATCCGCCGGCCGCATCCGTCGACAACAACACTCTCGTCATGAGGCCGAGAATCACGTCGTCGGGCACAAGCTCACCGGAATCCATGTAGCCTTGAGCCTCCCGGCCAAGCTCGGAACCGTCACGCTGCGTCGCACGAAGGATGTCGCCCGTCGAGTACCGCGGTATGCCAAACCTGCTTGCCAGTAGCTCACCTTGCGTTCCCTTACCCGCCCCGGGTGGGCCCATCAGCACTAGCCGCAAGACCAGGTCACATGTACCGCTGACGGCCTCGGTACTTCACGCGACCCTTCTTCATGAATCCCTCATACTGCCTGAGCAGCAGATGCTGCTGCATCTGTTGTACGGTATCAAGCGCCACACCAACGACAATCAGCAGGGACGTGCCCCCGAAGAAGAACGTCTGAATATTGAAGGCGTCGAATATGAAGAACGGAAGAAGCGCAATCACCGCCAGGTAGACAGAGCCAGGAAGCGTGACACGCGTCAATACGCCGTCGATGTACTCGGCCGTTGAGGCGCCAGGTTTTACACCTGGAACGAACCCGCCCTGCTTTCTGAGGTTCTCCGCCAGTTCGATGGGGTCAAAGATGATCGCCGTGTAGACATAGGTGAACACGATGATCAGCAGCGCGTAGGTCGAGTAATACCAGGGTGAGCCAATCGCGAAGATCTGGCTCAAGTCGTACAGGAATCCGCTCATTCCACCAGCTGCTGCCCCCTGTCCACCCGTAAAGGTGTAGAGCGTGCCCGGGATGATGATGATCGCCTGCGCAAAGATGATCGGCATCACGCCCGCAGAGTTGATCCGAATCGGAATAAAGGATTTCTGACCTTCCCGGACTCGTCCTCGCCCGACGACTTTCCGAGGTATCTGTATGGGAATCCGTCGGGCCGCCATCGTAAGCGCCACAACCGCGGCGGTCACTGCTGTCAGTACGGCACCGAGCGCGACGAGCATGAACAGGCTGATCCCACCCGCCCGCCAGAGCTCGAAGGTGTTGATCACGGCACCAGGGAAGCCCTGGATAATTGAGAAGAATATCAGCAGAGACATACCGTTTCCGATGCCTCGCTCTGTGATCTGCTCACCCAACCACATCACGTAGATCGCGCCAGCCGTCAACAGCAGAACGGTCAACAGGCGGAAACCCATGCCCGGTTGAGTTACGACTCCGACCTGCGATTCCAGGAACAACGAGTAACCGTACGCCTG
>JAFDAJ010000189.1 GCA_019313915.1 Deltaproteobacteria bacterium | reverse complement strand
GAGCAGCTGGTCCAACGCGGCGTCTACAGCAAAAGCCTCCTGAAAGCGGTCGAAGCAGCCGCGAAATAGAGGACAGCGCGGGCAATCGCAATGAGGTTTCAGGCGACGAGAGAAAACGTTCTGGCGACCTGTTTGGCCCCACTTCGCGGTCACCCCGTCGGCGACCGATTACTACTCGATGGCAGCCGCGGACATCTGCATCGTGCGCTTGTCGGACGGCAAACAGGTCGAGGGAGAGAGCAGCGCTTCCGTCGAAAGCGGTTTGCATGCGGGCGTTCTATTGGCACGGCCGGAGTGCGGAGCGAGCGTCCACACGCACCAACCCATCGCAAGTGCACATACGCTCCTCGGGAGGCCACTCGAAGTACATGACGAAGTGCACTGTGCCCTTCTCGGCCGCACCATTCCCTGTGTGGGATACGCCCCCTCCGGAACCGAAAAACTAGCCACGCGTGTCGCCCGCACCATCAAGCCTGACACGCACGCTTATCTGATGCGCAATCATGGTGTTGTGTGTGTCGGCATCGATGCCGATGAGGCCATGCGACGCGTGGCCGCTCTCGAATCCGAGTGCGCTGCCTTCTTCCTCACGCGCGTAGTGGACAACTCGATGAAGCTGGACGCAGCGGTACATGCCCTGGTGATCGACACCCTCGAGTCAGTGGATCGCATGCCTCACCAATCTCGTGAGTCAGCGAATCCACCCGATCCGCCGCGAGAACGAGGAGTGAAATCAACCGCGAGCGAAATCATTGAGCGGCTGAGGGATGCCAAAGAGCGATTCCGTGCCAAGGGCTTGTTTGGCGACGAGGGCGATTCTCTGTCCATGCGGATTCCCGGGCGTGAGGAGCTCGTCCTGGTGTTCCCAGATAGCAACGACGTGCAGACGAAGCCGTTCCGCACAAAAGGGAACGACGCCGCCGGTTTTCATGCGGCGATCTATCGGTCCCGCAAGGACGCGGGAGCTGTTTTGACTGGGCGCACGCAATGGTCCTCGGCCTTGGCGACCATCGACACGACCATACCGGTTTTGTTCGATGAGCAGGCCCGTCATATTGCTAAGACCGGGAAACCTGTCGTCGCCGGGCGCAACAGATGCGTCTTGGGTGCACTCGCGGGTGGAGGCAACATCGCGATCCATGGAGAGCAGCGTGTCTGCATCGGAACGACGCCGGACCGCGTCGTGCTCAATGCCGAGCTCTTCGAAAAGTGCGCAAAAGCATTTGTCGTCGCGTACGCGAGCGGCCACCGCGTTCAGAAAGTCCCTGCGTGGGAACGCTTCGTTGCTGGCCGACGCTTGCGGAAAGATCAAAAACGCGCAGCGGAGAGCTACGCAGCAGGACAGGTGCCTCAGGGCATGAACGCTTACTGAACCATGCTCGCATCGACCAGAGTAGAGAAAGTCTATCCCTTCCGCTGGGTCGTCCTGCTCGTCTTCATGCTGATTTCCGTGGTGGTCCAGATCCAATGGCTCGCGCACGCGGCCGTCGCCAGGCCAGCGGAAGTCTTCTACGAGGGACAGTTTGATCCATCGTCGTTCTTCAACATCGACTTCCTGGCGATGGTCTACATGCTCGTTTTCCTGGTCATGAGCTTTCCGGCTTCGTACGTGATCGATACGTATGGAATTCGAGTGGGCGTTTCGATCGGTGCCGCGCTTGCGGGCGTTTCCGGGCTGACCAAGGGACTATTCGCGGACAGTTTCACAATTGTCATGGTCGCTCAGGTGGGCTTGGCCATCGCCCAGCCATTCATCCTCAACGCCGTCACCGCGGTTTCGGTGAGGTGGTTCCCGTTGAGAGAACGAGGAATGGCTGCTGGGTTCTCGGCGCTCGCCCAGTACATCGGAATCGTGATCGCGATGCTCGTGACCCCCCTCATGGTGGGCTCCGACCCGGCGAAACCCGGGTACGGCACCGGATTCGAAAACATGCTCCTCATTTACGGCTGGCTCACCTTTGGCGTTGCTGTCGTTACCTTGCTGCTGCTCAGGGAAAAACCGCCCACGCCACCGTCCGTCCAAACCGAGCAAAGGCATTCCTTCGCAAAGGGTGTGAAGCACATCCTGAGACAACGGGACATGCGGATCACGCTCCTGCTGTTCTTCGTCGGCCTCGGAATCTTCAATGCGGTCAGCTCCATGACAGACTCCATCGCTGAAAACGCCGGCGTACAGGATTCGGACGGCCTGATCGGCGGCCTCATGCTCATCGGAGGGATCCTCGGCGCTTCGATCTTGCCAATCCTTTCCGACAAATTCCGAAAAAGGAAGGTCTTCCTCGTCATTTGCATAGCGGGCATGGTGCCAGGGATCTTCGGGCTGACGTTTGCCGGAGATCTCTCTACGGATCCCTCAACGGTCTACGCGATCAGTCTCGCGTCCTCCTTCGTTCTCGGTTTCTTCATCATGAGCGCAGGGCCGTTGGGTTTTCAGTATGCCGCCGAGGTTTGCCACCCGGCCCCGGAGTCGACTTCCCAAGGAATGCTTCTATGGGTTGGGCAGGTCACAGGACTGCTTTTCGTCTCCGGCATGAGCATGCAGAGCAACCGTTATCTCCCCACCTTCATGATTGGCTTTGCAATTCTTTCGTTGTTCTCCTTGGGGGCCGTTCTCCTGCTAAGAGAATCCCCCATGATCATCACAGAGCGAGACCGAACGGAGTAAGCATCCATGAAGCCGGAATGCATCCTCGCGATCGACCTAGGGACTAGCGGCCCCAAGGTCGCCCTCATCACCGTAGAAGGCGAAGTGCTGGCGTCCGAGGTCGAGTCCACCGAATTGTTTCTGAGCGACGGCGGCGGCGCAGAGCAGGATCCCGACGATTGGTGGCGCGCGATCACGACCGCGGCGCGGCGGATCACCGATCGCGAGCTCGTGCCGAGGGAGCGGATCATCGCTGTTGCCGTGACGTCGCAGTGGGCGGGGACTGTTCCCGTCGACAAGGACGGCAAGGCGCTCCGCAGAGCGATCATCTGGCTGGACTCGCGCGGCGCGAAGTACGTGCCGGAAGTGGCCGGGGGATTGGTGCGGATTCAAGGATACGGCGCGCTGAAGCTCGAAAGCTGGATTCGGAAGACCGGCGGCGTCCCCAGCCTCGCCGGTAAAGAGCCGGTGGCTCACATCTTGTTTCTTCGGCACGAAGAGCCGGACATCTATGAAGCCGCGTACAAGTTCATGGAGCCAAAGGATTATTTGAACCTGCGGCTCACCGGGAAGTTCCTGGCGACGACCGACTCGATCGCGCTGCACTGGGTTACGAACAACCGCAACATCGACAACATTCACTACGACGAGCAGTTGCTCGCGCAGACCACTCTGCCTCGCGAGAAGCTTCCTGACCTCACGCGCGCGGTCGACGTGATCGGGACGCTGACGCCGGCGTCCGCGGCCGAGCTGGGACTGAACGAAAACACGAAAGTGGTCGGAGGCACTCCAGACGTACCTGCAGCCGCCGTTGGCTCGGGCGCCGTCGCGGATTTCGAAGGACACCTCTACGTCGGAACATCGTCTTGGTTGACCTGTCACGTACCCTTCAAGAAGACCGACCTGAGTCACAACATGGCGTCGCTCCCATCTGCGCTGCCGGGCCGCTACTTCATCGGGAACGAGCAGGAAACCGCAGGCGCGTGTATGGCGTGGTTGCGAGACAGCGTCTTTTGCCGCGACGATGCTCTCGATCCGGGGGAGCCACCGGAAGATGCGTTTGAACGCTTCGGAGAACTGGTGTGCGGGGTGCCCGCGGGAAGCGACAAACTGATCTTCACGCCGTGGCTCTACGGAGAGCACACTCCGGTGGCCGACCCGTACCTGCGAGCCGCCTTCTCGAACGTGTCATTGAGAACGACTCGCGCCCACATGATCCGCGCAGTGATGGAAGGCGTTGCATACAACACGCGATGGCTGATGGGCGGTGTCGAGTCGTTTATCGGACGCCCATTCGAGGGGCTTCGGTTCATCGGCGGCGGGGCGAAGTCGGGCCCCTGGTGTCAGATCTTTGCGGATGTGCTGGGCCGGCCGATCGACCAGGTCGCCGATCCGCTCTCCGCGAACGTCCGTGGCGCTGCCTTTGTGGCGGCCGTGGGGTTGGGAAAGCTCGAGGTGGAGGACATTCCCTCGCGGGTCCCCATTGAAAAGCGCTATATGCCCAACCAGAACCATCGCGCAATCTACGACGAGCTCTTCAAGGCCTTTTTGGACATCCACAAGAACAACGAGGCCATGTACACCCGGCTCAACAAGTAGTTGCGTCGTTCAGGCTAGCCGAGCTAGCCGCGTTGCGGTACGGAGTGCTGATGGACATCAAGGATCTGGCCAGCGTCAAGCTCGGGCCGCTCGAGCCTCTGGTTGCGCGCATTTATCGCTACGCGAAGCGCTTGCCGATCGTCAAAGAGAGGCTCGAAGCGGAGTACGCGCCGATCATGGAGGAGCTTCGCAAGTCGGCGAAGCCGTATGCAGGCGACGTCGCAAGTCACACCGTGCTTCCGGCCGAGGGCAGAGCTCGCGCGGACATTCTGGCCGAGATTCGTGACCTCGACCGGCGGGAGACCGATCGATGGAAAGATGGCTACGTATCGGGAGCGGTCTATCACGGTGACCCTGAGCACATCGCGTTTCTCAACGAAGCGTACGCGATTACGTCTCAGACGAATCCACTCCACTCCGACCTGTGGCCGAGCATCGCGAAGTACGAAGCGGAGATCGTCTCGATGACGGCAAACATGCTGAGCGCGCAGCGAGCGACGGATGCTCAGGTATGTGGGGCGGTGTCGAGCGGCGGAACCGAGAGCATCATGCTCGCGATGCGCAGCTACCGTGATTGGGCACGCGACACCAAGGGGATCAGCTCGCCAGAGCTCGTCGTACCCACCACCGCGCACGCGGCCTTCGACAAGTCGGGCCGGTAGGCCCGGATTGCCGCGCCGACGTAGCCGCAACCAAGAAGGCGATCAATCGACACACCATTTGTGTGGTTGGATCGGCGATCTCATTCCCGCATGGGGTGATCGACCCGATCGAAGAGCTCTCAGAGCTCGCTCGCAAGCGCGGCATTGGCTTCCATACCGACGCTTGCCTAGGCGGCTTCATCCTGCCTTGGGCTGAGAAGCTCGGATACGACATTCCGCCCTTCGATTTTCGTTTGCCGGGTGTCACCTCCATGTCCGCAGACACCCACAAGTACGGCTACGCAGCGAAAGGCACGAGCGTGGTGCTTTATCGCAACTACGACCTTCGCCATTACCAATACTACAAAGTGGCCGACTGGCCGGGTGGTCTCTACTTCTCGCCCACGTTCGCGGGGAGCCGCCCGGGCGCGCTCAGCGCAGCGTGTTGGGCAGCGATGGTGTCCATGGGGGAGAGCGGATATCTCGATGGGAGCCGCCGTATCCTCGAGACCGGCGCGAAGATCCGCGAAGGCATCCGCGCGATCCCAGAGCTCAAAGTGCTCGGCGATCCACTTT
>JAFDAJ010000188.1 GCA_019313915.1 Deltaproteobacteria bacterium | reverse complement strand
GAACGGCTCGCCGCGACTGAAGCAGAGGCAAACCGCTGGCGAAGCGAGGCGCGCGATCTGATGAACGGGCTGGCCGCGGCGCTCGACCAGCAGTTCGATCGCTGGGCGCTATCTCCGGCCGAGAAAGAGACCGCCTTGCTACTCCTCAAAGGGCTCAGTCACAAGGAGGTTGCCGACGTCCGGTCCGTCAGCGACGCGACTGCTCGGCAGCAGGCCAGGGCGGTCTACAAGAAGGCAGGCTTGTCCGGAAGGCACGACCTTGCCGCCTTCTTTTTAGAAGACCTCATGCTGCCAATCGAAGCAAACGACGGCGTCTGAATGACATCGCCAACAAGCACAGCAGGCCAAACCCGGCCGCGCTGTCGCCACTCCGCGGCGCGCAACAATGGCGTGCCATGGGCCTCGAGCGCAAGCGTTGCGCGCGCTCCTCTTGGAAAGGGGACGGAACCCGCGACGGCGCTGCTTGGCACGCCTCATGCATCGACATGCTGCGGGTCCGTATGCGCGGGCTATGGTTCAGATATGAAACGCGGGGAGTTGGCCATGCGAATGCAAGCAAAGATGTTCGGGATCGTATTGTGCGCCCTTGCCGCCGCGGCATGTGGTGACAACGGGAACGGGACCGGCGGCACTGCCGGAAGTGGTGGCACGGCTGGAACTGGCGGTACCGCTGGAACTGGTGGCGCTTCGACGTCGACGGTGACGGGCACAGTGGTCGAGGATGAAGATTTCATGGCCATCGCGGGCGCGACCGTAGCTGTCAACGGCACATCGATCACCGCCACGACGAACGGAGCAGGGGAGTTCACCCTAGAAAACGTTCCAAACGGGGAGGTCTTCTTCATCACCTCGGCAGCGGGGCATTGGGGCACCGTGGATTTCTACGATGTTCCAGGTGAGACGGTTGGTGGCATCGAGCTCCTAGTTATCGCGGATGGCGCGATCGACGCGTTCGCCGCAGCAATCCCACGCACGCTCGACCCGAACGACGGTATTGTGGACATCACGTACGAAGGCGCTGCGAGCGGCGAGACCGGAACCATCAGCGCGTCAAGCGATGCGGCGCTTACATTTGACATCGACGATTCGCCGGTAGTCCAAGACACCGTCATTGCCGATAGCGGAGGATTCGCGGACTTGGTCTTTACGTCCGTCGACCCAGCGCAGGGGCCGATTACGGCCACAGTGACCGGGGCTTCGGGTGTGACGGTTTGCGAAATCGATCAATCGCCGGGGACAACCTATCCGATCATCGCGAAGACGCTCACGTTCGTCTACGCGGTCTGTGCGCCGGCGCCTTAGAACATATAGCCCATGCCAACGTTCCAGCGGTTCGCGATCGCACCGGTGGACGGGCGCTCGTATTGATAGTCGAACTTGAAGACGACTTGGGGAATGGGCCGGTACGTCAGCCCGATGGTCGGCACTACGAAGGCCGGCAGGTTAAAGTTAGGGTCCGACTCCTGAAATGTCGTGTCGTAGTAGTCGACGCGCACGAAAGGCACGAGCGCCATCTCCGTATCGACGTAGTAAAGGACGTTATAGCCGAGCTCTCCGTACGCGCCGAAGAGGTTCGAGCCGACCGTGCTCGTCGGAAGGGTCTCATCCGGGGGAATGACACGGAGCGCATCGGTATCGCTCACGTGGAAGTAGGCGATGAGGGCGCGCGACTCGAAGCCTTTGCGGAGGACCCGCCAGTCACCCGATATGCCGCCAACCTTCACGTTCACGCCCGCGAGCTCTCTTGGGCCCGCCAATCCGAAGTACGGCGAAACTCCGAGGACCATGCCGAGGATGGGTTCCCATTCGAGGCGGCCGACAAATGCCGGGCCGTTGAGCACCGCCTGCGTGACCTTGAGGCGGCCACCGCGAAGCCCACTGGAACCGGAGAACCCGTTCGCGTCGAGGCCACCCATCACATAGAACTCGTATCGGACCTCTTCTTTCGGTTGACCCCAGATGCCAACGCCACCTTCGCGCCAGGTGGTCGGAATGATCACGCGATCGACTTGCGGACGCTCGACGCCGTTGAAGATCGGAGGCTCATGCCATTGGTTGATGACGCCCATTGGCACGAGGATGACGCCCGCTCGCAGGTAGAGCGCCTCGCTCGTGTCTTTCAACAAGCGCCAGTCGATGAAGGCCTGTTCGATTTGGAATGAACCGGGGATTGCCACACCGCCGCTTTCTGCGACGAAGGCGTGTTCTAGCTCGACCTCGGAATAGAACTGGAAGCGATCGTTGAATCGATGCGCGAAGAAGAGGACGAAACGGTGAAGGTCCAATCGGGAGCTGAAGCTTTCGTCTTCGGGCTTCACCATGTTCAGATGAAGCTCACCGTAGCCACCGATGGTGGTTTTCTGTTCGCGGCGCATGCGCCCCTGCTGCATGCCGCGTAGGGGATCGATCTCGACGCGATACGATCCCGCCTCGGGTTCTTCGGGAGCAACCTCTCCCGGAGGCAACACGATCTCCGGCCCATCGGTGTCAGCGCCAGTGTCGGTGCCAGTGTCAGTGCCAGTGTCAGCGCCAGTGTCGGTGCCAGCGTCAGCGTCAGCGTCAGTGTCAGAGTCAGAGTCAGTGTCAGTGTCGGTGCCAGTGTCAGCGTCCGGCGATTGTTCAGCTGGCGTGCTCGGCTCCTGTGCTCCCGCGGTGGGAAGGGCCAAGCACAGCCCGCTCACCACGACCGCGAACAAGCAGCTCGGCGCCAGAACCTTGGATACGAACCTCATCTTCAACCTCTCCATGTTGCAAATGAAAATGACTTTCATCTTCGATAGCATGCTCGATGGAGGGTGCAACTATGATCGAGGTGGCACACCCTGGCCCAGGCGCTGCCGCGAAATCACTTCGTTTTTGGCCAGGCACACTGTTTGCTTGTGGTTAAGTTCAGCTAGGAGGAAGAGGATGCGTAAGTTTATCGGACTATTTTGCTTGGTGCTCATCGGTGGCTCGATTGGGTGCAACACCACCCCCGAGGTCAACCAGTACGAGGCTGCCTTGAAGCAGGCAGCCACATGCGATGAGGTTCTCGACGCGATTCAAGACGACGCCATCGCCAAGGTCGATCTCGAGCTCGAGTCGTTCATCGAGCAGGACTACTACCGTGGGGGTGGGCCGGTGTTCTTCGAAGGCGACGTCGCGTTCGCTGCTCCCGAAGGATCCGATGGTTTGGCGGCGCCGACGGCTAACGATGACGTTGCTGGGGAAGCTCCCTCCGGTGTTTCGGATACGAACCGCCAAGTTGCCGATGTTGATGAAGCCGACATCGTCAAAGTCGGTGACGAAGGCCGCAAGCTCTATGTGATCCGCGGCAATGGGTTCTACGAGTTCGATTCGTGGCCTGCGCAGGAGACCTCCAAAGTTGCCGACCTCGAAATTGAAGGTGGCGCGATCGAGATGTTCGTCGAAGGCGACCGCGCGGTCGTGTTCTCAAACGCCTATGGCGTCGAAGCGCTGGATGACGGTGACCTGTGCCAGGGCTACGGTGCTCCTGAGCCCGGATTGGCCGAGTTCGACGGTGCTTACTACTGCGGGCGTTCGTTCGTGAAGATCACCGTCATCGATCTCAGCGGCGATTTGCCACAGGCCGTGCGCGAAATTTACGTCGACGGCTGGTACACTTCATCACGCCGGCACGACAGCATCGTTCGTGCCGTCGTGCAGAGCAGCATGCAGCGGCCTGGCAGCGTGCCCAACCTCTACGAGATTCTCTACAACGGCGCCGCTTACCCAGAGTCGCGCGATGAAGAGATTCTCCTTGCTCGCGCGTGGGCGGTGGCTGCAAAAGATGCGATTCGCCAGACGACGTTGGATGAGTGGGTGCCTGTTTGGGGAGAGCGCATCGACGGCGAGATTCAGCAGCAGCCCGTGCAATGCGCGGACTTCTATTCGCCAGCGCCGGGCCTCACCAACTACGGTCTGACTCAGATCGTCGGCATCGACATGGGCGAGGACAACCCCGTTCAGATCACGTCGATCCTCGGCCAGGCCACCCAGGTGTATGCCAATGGGGGCGCGTTGATCCTGGCTCAGCCCGACTGGACTTGGTTCGAGCGGGGCACCAACGGCGATCGGACGGCAATCCATCGCTTCGCGGTTTCGTTCGAAGCGCAACGGACGCCGTATCAAGGCTCAGGCTTCGTGCAGGGAGTCGTGAACGACCAGTTCTCGATCGACGAGCGGGATGGGATCATCCGTATCGCAACGACGCGCACCACGTGGCCAGATCGCGCGAACGACCCGGTTGCACCGGACGTATGGATTCCGCCGACGACCGACAATCTCGTGAGCACCCTGCGACTCAACGGTAACGCGCTCGAGCTCGCTGGCTCGACACCGCCTCTCGCCGAAGGAGAGCGCATCTTCTCTGCGCGGTTCTTGGGCGACCTCGGTTACATCGTCACCTTCCGGCAGGTCGACCCGCTCTTCGCGATCGATCTCAGCGACCCCGAAAACCCCAAGGTGCTTGGGGAGCTCAAGATTCCAGGGTTCAGCGACTACATGCATCCGCTCGGCGACAACCATCTGTTGACGATCGGCCGAGACATCGATGAAGAAACGCAGAGAGACAACGGCACCGCCCTCCAGATCTTCGACGTGTCGGACCCCGTCAATCCGATGCTTGCGCACAAGGCGCTCGTCGGAGAGGGCTACTCGGAGGCGAACCACAATCACAAGGCATTCAACTTCTACACGGACAAAGGCCTGCTCGCGTTTCCGTTCGTCTCATATGAGGGCGATTTCTCCCATCGCCGCGGCGCGGTCAATCACTCCGATCTCGTCCTTGATGACTGCGGCGGAGTCCCGTACGCGGTGGAGGACTTCTACTACTACTGCGGCTATCAGCCCCAGATTACTCGCGGCGTCTTCATCGACCAGTTCATCTACTCGATTAGCTACGGCGGCGTGCGGGTCCACGATGTGAACGACTTGACGACGCCGGTCGCGACGGCGACCTATTAGCAGCGACAGGATTGGCCCGAACTTCCCTTCGTGGAAGGGGTTCGCTAACTTGTCTGTATGCCTGCAATCGACAGGAAGAACCAGTTCGACGTTGTGGTCGTGGGTGCTGGCCCCGCTGGAAGCACCGCTGCCTATCACCTCGCCGGTTCCCTCGACGTTCTGGTTGTCGACAAGACGTCTTTCCCAAGACACAAGGCATGTGGAGGTGCGCTGATTCGGTGCCACGACTGGCCCGCGGAGTTTCCAAACTACGCCGAGATCAAGCCCCACCTTCGGGCTCACCCGAACGAACACGTCTGCCTGCACGCCGACAGGACGCCTTGGTGGGAGTGCAGCGGCACGCACTTCTTTGATCACGTACACCGCTACGACTTTGACGACCTGCTCCTGCGTGCCGCGCTAGACAAGCCGGGAGTGTCTTTTCGTGTCTTTGACGTGAAGTCCTTGAACCGCCTAGACAATGGGCTGATTCAGCTCTCCGATGGCGCGAATGTC
>JAFDAJ010000187.1 GCA_019313915.1 Deltaproteobacteria bacterium | reverse complement strand
CCGTGGTGACAAAGTCACTTTACGGGGCGCGCCCCGGGGACTCATAGCTCAATTGGATAGAGCACCGGCCTACGGAGCCGGGGGTTGGAGGTTCGAGTCCTCCTGAGTCCGCCAAGGTTGTTCCGGTGAATACGTGACTACCGGCGAATCAAGAAAATAGGTGCTGCTACTGATGCGGCTACCCGATGCGCGCCCGTGGTACGCCCCCCAAGATGCTCGTTCGCGTTCACCAGGCCTTTGCCCCGCACGTGGAAAACCATGCGGGGCCGAGCGTACAAGGCGAATGGTGTTGCGGCGAAGCCAGCTTGGAACGCGAAGCCTACTTTCGACACGTTAGATCACTTTTCTGAATCTCTAACTAAGGGGTTGTACTCGGCTCCCGCAGCGATCCAGGCCACCACCTGCGCTCGATGCTCGTCTGTGACCAGGTCGTTGGACTCGCGACTTCCGATGGGCATCGGTGCGCCGCATGGAGGTTCGAATCCGAACTTGGCCACCAGCAGACTCGCATCGGGATCGCCAGGGATCACACGTGCACTGAAGTCGTTCTCACAAAGGGCGCTTGGGGCCACGTCTACCAATGCGCAGTAGGCCTCTTGTTTGGAGCGGAAGAGCAACCCGCCGTCGCCATCGTTGTGGCAGAAGCCCGCGGCACAGCCCCTGGAACAGAACAGCTCGTCGTAGATAGCGGAGAAGGAGGGATCGTAGGTCGGGTTGATCCAGAGCTCGATCGGCACACCCAAGCAGTCGTCACCCTCGGGTTCCGGCAGGTTGTCGCAGTCCGGCGGAGTGTGCAGAATGTGCTTCGCGCTCGCATCCGCGAGCGCTCCCATGGCTACTGCGGCACTTTCGACCGCGACATACATTGTGGTGAGCGCGTGGTAGCCGGCCTGAATCGCCGCAAGCTCATCATCCAACAGCGGGGTTGCCGTGGAATCCCCGAGCGGATCACAGGATGGGGTCGCCTGGCTCACTGCCATGTCCTCGAAGCGGCCGTCAAAACAACAGACGTGTTGCTCGCGAGCGAAAACCCCCGGGCCAGACAAACGGCCATCGGTCCCAGCGAGCGTCGCCTCGAAGCAAAACTCTGCCGAGTCAAAGCTTCCGATGAGACTCAGGTCATAGTGGGTCTCGGCGCCGCTCTGCTCATCGTATTGGAGACTTGCGGTGATCGTTGGTCCAACGTTGAACGCGAGAGAGCCCGAACGGCCATCGCCGCCGCGCGAAATCGAATCCTCACCTGAGGCTCCGAAGTCGATCTGTTGGGCCCCGTCTGAGCTCGCAAGGAACCCCTGAATTTGCGTGATATCGAACGAGCCTAGCTCCGCGCGTGGGTCGGGGCTTGCATCGCCTTCCGCGCGAATGATATCGACGCCATCGACCCGCAGCATCGCGGTCACGTGCGCCTCCTCCGAGTCTCCCGCGCAGCTCAGGAATAGGCTCCCGATGAGGGTTTCGGTATCGGGGGTGTCATCTGCGATTTCGTAGACGCTGAAGCTCACCGAGCCGTCGGGCTCGGCGCGATCACTGGTTGGCTCGTAGGCGTTGGTCGCTTCGTTGTAGGCGAATTGCATGCCGTCGACGGACCCCAGCGCGCACGGCGGATCGTCGCCGTCTTTGTTTGTAGCGGCGGGAACCGACGTCTGCATCGCGTCCGCGAGGGCCGGACCGACATGCGACACAGTGAAGCGTACTCCGTCAATGAGCGATCGGTTCTTGCCGATGATCTCGACGGCCAAGCTATCGATGCCACTGAGCACGCTCCCAATTGGTGTGCCCCTGTCTCCGCCGCCACCGGTTCCGCCAGCGCCTCCGTCACCTGCCGTGCCGCCGACGCCTTGGTCGCCGGAGCTGCCGTTGGTACACCCGACGGCAAACGACAGCCCAAGCATCAAAGCTGTGGCGGTCCTGACCGTATTCGCTTGTGCCTTCGTCATGCCGCCCTCCTGAGCTACGGGTCAGGGCCCAGCGTGATTCCAGTCAGCAACCAGTTTCCGCGAATGATCTCGGTCGGGTTGCTGCCGTCGAGGTTGGCGGTGCCGACAGCGCCGGTGACGATGCCAGTGTAGTACATCTTGCCGGCCCCGAGGTCGAGCGTGAGACCGATCGCTTCGCCGACGTCCCTGACGAGGATCTCGCGGTCGTCTCGCGTCGCAGCGCTCGCGCCCAAAGGTAGCGCCATTGGCGCCCGGCTCACGGTGTCGTCCCCGCGGTCGGTCCAGTAGAGCATGTCCTCATCGACGTCGAGGTCGAGGTCGATCGGTTCGAGCAATCCTTCGAACAGCACTTCGATGTCGCTGCGGTTCGTGCTGTCTTCGCCGTTGGGCATGTCGAAGCTCGCACGTTTGATCGCACCCACCCCGCCTTCGGTGGGACCCTTCTGGGACCAGTAGAACTGCCTGGCCGCGACGTCGAGGGCCATGCCCACGGCATGGTTGGCGAGGTCGCTTCGGGCGGCGTCTCCGGTGGCTATCGTTACGAGCGTCTCGATGTCCGAGCCGTCGAGGTTCGCGCGCATGACACGCATACCTTCGCGGTCGGACCAGTACAGCTTAGCGTTGACTGGGTCGATGCGGAGCTGCTTCGGGGTATGGGTACCGCCGGGCGGAACGATCGTTGTGATGTTCGTTCCATCGAGTTCGGCGCGCATGACGAAACCGTCGTTGGACGCGGCCACGCCCATGTTCGTCCAGTAGACATGCCGGGCCACGCCATCGACGGCCACGCCATCGGCACCCTGGCTTTCGCCGTCAGCGAAGTCCCGTAGTTCGTTCCCGTCGAGTGTTGTCGACAGCACGCCACCAGCCCAGTTCAGGAAATACAGGTGAGTAGGTGCTTGCGCGCCACCGCTACCACCCGGTCCGCCCGTGGCCGTCCCGCCACAGCCGAGCGCAAGAGTACACCCCACAACCAAGACCATCCAAGGCGATGCAGAACATCGTGCATGTGGGTCGGCCTTAAGGGAATGTGATTGTTTGCTCATAGTCCGTACGCTGTCATGCTGCCAGGCAGCGGTGCGCTTCCGGGGCGATTCAGATGGAAGCCCTGGCCCACGTAGAGCATTCCATTCACTATGGTCAGTCCGCCGCCTCGTCCGTCTGGCATAGGCTCGCTCCACAACAGGTCGCCGGTGTCGGCGTCGTACGCCAGGAGCGTGGAGGTCTCGACGAGGAACCCGGCGTCGCCCGTGTAGATGATGCCGCCCGCGTAGGTGGGCGCCCCGAAGTTCCGCGAACCGTTGTGCGACTTCTGCCACAGGATGCTGCCGTCACCCGCGTTGACGGCCAGCATACTGCTGACCGTGAACAGATCGCCGTGGTTGATGGCGATGTACAATACCCCGTCGTGGTACGCCGCTGGCGCCATGATGCCGCCCAAGGTGCTTCCAAAAATTGTTTTCCCTTCGGGCGTCGTGAAGTTCGTACTCCAGATCCGCTGGCCGGTGTCTCGATCGTGCACATGGTACCAGCCCGCCTTGTCCCCGACCCCCACCACTTCCCGGGAGCCAATGATGAACAAGTTCGGCGTCGCGCCCACGTCCGCATCGATGCCGCCAGTGGCGCTGGTATAGTCGTCATCCTCCGTGAACTGGACGTGCCAGACCAGCTCGCCGGTCATGTAGTCGATGGCGAGCAGCGCGTCGGAATAGGGGCTCACGGGCTGGTAGTACCCGTTGCCGGTCCCGACGTACGCGAGTTTCCGCGTCGTATCGAGTGTGGCCGACGACCAGACCGACACGCCGGCGCCGTACTGCGTACCGTCCGGACCCTTCGTCGTTTCGAATACCCACAGGATCTCGCCACTTTCGATGTCGATGCCGTGTACGTTGCCAAAGAAGTCGTCGAGAATGTCTTCGGGGATGGGCTGGCCGTCGCTCGAGGTTCCGTTGCCACTCACGCCTAGGACGAGGATTCCGTCCGCCACCGAGGGGGAGCCGTAGAGATGCACGTGTTTGCTCGCCCTGACAGGTGTGTTCCATTCTTCGCTTCCGTCCTCGATGTCCAGCTTGACGACGTCACCCTTCCGCAGCGCCACGTACAGATAGCCGTCCGAGAGGAACGGCGTGGATGACACGCCGGGAAGGTCGCCGCCGTAGCTACTGTTGGTCCAGACCTCTTCGCCGGTTACCGCGTCCGCGGCCCTCACCGAGCCGCCCCAGTCGGCCCAGTACGCGACCCCGTCCACCACGAGCGGCGTGGCAGTCATGCCGGGTGCCTCCCAGGTCCATTTCACGGTGAGGTCCGCGACGGTAGCCGGGACGATCACAGTTTCGTTGATGTTGGCGCGGGTGTGTGCGTAGTCCTTGCCGAAGGCAAACCACGTTTCGCCACCGTCACCGCCGCTGCCGGCGGCACCACCATCGCCGCCCGTGTCACCGGAACCACCACTACCACCGGCGGCAGTCGTCTCGTCGCTACAACCACCAATGGGAAGTGCGGTCAACGCGAGGACACAAACCCAATGCAAAACGAGTCGTCCCATCACAAGCTCCCTTCGCGCCTGAGCGCAGCGCAGGGTCCGGTGTCAGCGCACCCGAACGGATGCGAACCAGGGACACTCGGCGGTGTGCGAACGTGTGGCTTCATGGCCACCTCCAGGCGATTGGTTGGACGCTATCAGGGGGTCCTCTTTTTGGGCATACGTAATTGTTCGCCTTCGCCGCGCATTTGGTGGTCGCCAGCTAGGGAGGATGAAACAAGCCTAGGTGCGAAGATCCGAGAAGATCCCACCGACGTTGCCCCGAAGATCCGACCGACGTTGCCCGAAACGAAGCAAGCTGTCCGCGATTCCCATATGTTGTCGTGTGCCGGCGGTCGCCGGCGACTCCTGGCGAACCGCCACGGCGTGGCGAACCCATGCGTCGCGATGCGCGACGAAACGCGGCCATCCTGATGGGCACGGTTCTCGCTTGTACCTAGGGTATGACCCGACG
>JAFDAJ010000440.1 GCA_019313915.1 Deltaproteobacteria bacterium | reverse complement strand
TTGGGCCATGTTCTCCATTCCCGGGACCCCTGAAAAGGGCAACATGGTCGACACGATGCCGGGTGTGCCCATGATGCCTTCGACGCGAAAGCCCCAAAGCCCGAACTCGGCGTTGTCTTCCTCTTCGAACTCGGTGACTGCGTACGACTGTGGGACACCGTCGAAGGCCGCAATCCGCTCGTCGAAAAGGGCGATGATGGCGAGCTGAGGCTGCAGGATGAGGTTCGTGGGAGTTCCCCACCCCGGAACGCAGGAGGAGTTGCGCTGACGAAATGGCATTGGCTGCGACGATGACGACCTTCGCTCTGACTTTGAGCTCGTTCTGCTCGCGATAGCCTCCAGGGTCGAGCGTGCGAACCGTGATCTCTTTGATCTCCTGGTTGGTTTTGTCGATCTTCACGGCGCGGGCCCTCGTGAAGATGCGCGCGCCTGCCTCGATCGCCTTTGGAAGCGCCACCATGCGTGGGTTTTGCTTGGCGTGGATCGGACAGCCCAACATGCAGGTGCCGAGCCCGCGGCAACCCACGCGGTTGTGCATCATCACCTCCCCGCGTAGCCCAAGGCCTTCTGCCCCCTGGCGAACCTTGTTGTTTGCACTGTTGACCAGGCTCTCCGGGATCCGGCTCGCGGAAAGATCGCGGAGCGCATCGTCTGTGAAGCGCTTGAACCGCTCGGGCGCGAAGTCCTCGAGTCCGTACTTTGTCGCCCAGTGGTGGAGCACGCCTTCGGGGATGGGAACGACGTCGCAGGTGTTGACCACGCCTCCCCCGCCGAGCACTCTGCCTTGTAGGACGCTGATGGAGAGGTCGTGGGTGGCTCGCCCTCCCCGGTCCATGAAGAGCTGATCGTACATCGCGCCGTCGCGCTGTGTTCGCTCGGGCCCGATCAGATCGCGACCCTCTTCGAGCACGACGACATCGTGCCCGGCCTCAGCCAAAAGGCGCGCCGCGGTGGCTCCACCAGAGCCCGACCCGATGACACAGATCTCGGCCGTAAGTGCGTCGGGTAGTGTCTCTTTCGAGAGGTCGGTAATCCCGTCGGTCATGGCGTCACACCCGGCGTACGTTTCATCGATGGCCCTGGATACCCGATGTGCGGCCACACCTGCTCGTGGTCGAAGTAAACCAAGTTGAAGAACTTCCGCATCGCAATGCTGACCTGCCGCCGCAGCACGTTGCCGCTGAGGGCCCACTCGTTCCAGTGCGTGGTGCGCTCAGCGGTATCGAGCCGCGAAAACGTCGTGAGTCTCTTGTCGAACGCCAACGGCCCGAACTCGATCAATACGAGGGCCTTTTGTAGGTCTTTGACGTTCTGCTTCGGCTCGTTGGCCAGGAAGTTATCGAAGGCGCGCGGCAGGTCCATCGGTGCCGCATCGATTGGAATCGCGTCGGTCTTCGGCAGCATCACCTCGACGAGGCTTTGGAGCGTGCGGTACTCGTGCGCGTCGAGGACCCGCCGGCCACGAGGCTCACCTTCAAGAACCGGCGCCTGGACAAAAAGCTGAAGAGCCCGTCGCGCGCAGATTCTTCGCTCGGCATGTCTCCCGTCGCCACGAGGCGATCTTGTGCCCTTCTCGGGCCGTGGCTGCAAGTAAATCCGGCATCGGCATGCTATAGAAAAACAATGAGTGGTAGCAGCGACGAAATGAAGGCATTTCGCGAGCTGCAAGCTCATCTGCCCTCCCGGTGGGCGCTCGCCGACGGCGACGGCCCAGAGCCGAGGGACATCGTCGTCGTCCCATCCCTATCGTTCGACGGCATCGACAACGTCTCGATCGACGGCGTGATCCATTACGAAGAGCGCATGCTGTTCGCGCTGAACCTCCTTCGGCATCCGCGCGCTCGCTTGGTGTACTTGACCTCCGCACCGATTCATCCGGCGGCGGTGGACTACATGCTCTCCCTGATTAGCGGCATTCCGAACGAACACATGCGCCGCCGGCTGACGGTGCTTTCGCTCTACGACAGCTCGCGGCTGCCCCTTTCACGGAAAATTCTGCAACGGCCTAGGGTCATCGAACGCATCCGTCATTTGATCCGGCCGGAGTGCGGCATGATGACTTGCTTCACGGTGACCGAAGCGGAGCGGAGCCTCGCGGTCGCGCTCG
>JAFDAJ010000186.1 GCA_019313915.1 Deltaproteobacteria bacterium | reverse complement strand
TTCACGTACCTGCGTGTCATCGGCTGGGGCTGGTACTACCTGTCGACGGTGATGGATGACTTCTCGCGCTTCATCCTCGCCTACAAGCTCGGCTCGACGATGGCGACCACGGATGTGACCGAGACGCTGGACCAGGCACTGGCGCTCACCGGGGTGCAGAGCGTCCGAGTGCGCCATCGCCCGAGGCTCCTCAGCGACAACGGTCCGGCCTACGTCTCGAAGGACCTGAGAGAGTATCTGCAGGAGCAGGGCATGACGCACACCCGAGGGCGCCCGTACCATCCGCAGACGCAAGGGAAAATCGAACGCTACCACCGTTCGATGAAGAGCGTCGTCAAGCTAGAGCACTACTACTTCCCGTGGGCGCTCGAGACGGCGGTGCGCGATTTCGTCAGCTACTACAACCACCGCCGCTACCACGAATCGCTCGACAACTGCACCCCGGCCGACGTGTACTACGGTCGCCACCATGTGGTCCTGTCCGAAAGGGACAAGACCAAGCAGCTCACGATGCAACGTCGCAAAAAGGAGTACCGGGCCGCCCGTGCGGCCTAGGCCAGAACCATGAACCGTCTCTTAATAAACGTGCCCTCTTGTCCGAAATATTTTGCCGACGTACAGTCCCGCGTCGTGTCCCTTCGAGTCAGTGAAGATGACTTTCCGCGACTCGTGGCCCTTGCGCAGCAGGCGAGCAACCCCGCGGGGTCGGCTCGGACGCGAGCTACATCGGGGCCGTACCCTTCTTCACCGTCTTGGTTGGCGCGATCTCCCCGTCCATGACCTTCTGCGAGACCCCGTAGTAGCGCATCGTGAAGGAAAAGGTCTGGCCCTTGGTGTCGATGTTGTTCGGCGCTTCGTCGCCGCAGTTGAAGGAAACGGTGATGGTTCCGTTTCGGTTCATCGTCCACGTGTAAGAGCTCACGTTCCGAACGCCCTCGAAGAGGTAGCGGTTCTGGTCGTATGCAGTGACCGACGTGAAGTAGACCGATCTGGGGTTCTCAAACGTGGTCTGATAGCATGTCGCACCGTCCATGAACTTCGAGTTGGTGTATTTGTTGGACAGGCCGACTTCGGGAGATGACCCACCCCAGCCGTTTGCCACCTCGAGATTCCATTGGTGAAGGTCCGTGATCTCTGAGGCGCTTCGAGGGAACGTGTACTCAAGGACGTAGTCGCGCGTCTCTTCGCGATAGCGTTCGACCCACCTCTGTACCTCGTCGTAGTCGTAGTTCTTCACCTCGTAAGTCCCGAACTTGAACCCATCGTCCTCGATGAGGTCCTGGGCGGCTCGGGCGGCGTCGAGGCCCTTCTCGGTTCCCGACCGGTAGATCAAGAGGGCGAACTGCGAGTCTACCTTCACCGTGTGCGTGCCGTCGTCGACGACATAGTGCAGTCCATGTCCTCCCTCGTTGACGACTTGCACTGCCATGTACACGTCCGTTTCCGGGATGGTGAAGGTTACTTCGCGCTGGTCGTCGATCTCCGTAATAATGACCGAATACAAGGTGTCGTCGTTCATCTGGATGGTGGGGGCGGCATCACCGCGCGGCGGAAGCCCGCGCATGTGAGTGACGTGCTCGTTCGCGTCTCGAGCCGCCCAATTACGGAAGTTTTTGGCCGTTTCGGCTTGCGCAAAGTTCTCCTCCGTGATGGGGATGAACCCGTCGGTGTTCTTTTCAGCGACGTCGTCGCGACTCCCCCCGGAGGTGGGGTTCTCCACCGCGGGAGTGGACCCCGCGCACCCGCACCACGTGAGGGCCCCAAGGATGACTGCACGTACGTCGATTCGATGTCGGTCGTTCATGCCGCGAGTGTTGAGACAAGCCCGCGACGTGTCAACGAATGAATCAATCCGCGACGAGGACGAGGTCGTCGGGGCGCCAGGTTTGGTCGTAGAAAGGTTCGAGCGGGCCGTAGAGACGCAGGATCGCATTCCAGGACTTGTTCGGGACCGTCTGAACCCAGTTACTCTCCCACCCCTTGGGCGGCTCGGGGGCGAAGTAGATGTCGTGAGAGCCGTCGGCGTTCTGCTTGAGGCCCTGCTTCTTGTTATCGATGCCTGGGAACTGCTGGTCGGTTTGCAGCATCGAGCGGGTCTGGTTGTCGTAGACGGTGAACGACCAGAAGTCCGCGGCCGGCACGTTTGGAGGTAGATGGACCTTGTACGTCTTGCTTCCGTCGAGGACGTTGCGGTCCTCGTCCATGTACGCGATGGCGTACTGCGACCCCTTCCCGATCAGCTTGAGCGCCATCGCCGGAGTGATCCCAGTCGCGTAGAAGTGCATGTAGACCCGCCCATCAAGCATGGTGGCACCATCACTGAGGAAGTCGTAGCGCCGCTCGAACAGCGGATTGGTCCAGACGCGGTCCTCGTACAGATACGCGCGGCGATCCCGAGGAAAGGCGGTGAGCGCCCTCGCCGTCACGCTCCCCACCTGAGCGGCTTCGGTGAGGATCTTCTTCATGCGATCGTCGGGGGCAAAGGGCTTGCCCTTGACGATCCCGATCGAGGCGAGCAGCCCTCGGATCTCGGGATTCAGTCCGTCCGCCGACTCGCGCTGAATCACCGCATCCACTTCTTGCCAAAACCGGAAGTCCATGCGGTGGATCGTGTTGAACTCCTCGCCGGACACGTTCACGAAGTCTGGCGTGGGGGGATTCTTTCTCTGGGACAGCGGATAGACCCGGAACTTCGACTTGGTGGCCTCGACCGCCGCTTTGGGCGAACCGTCCTTCTGAAATCCACGCCAGACCACCCAGTTCCCCTTCGTCTGCGTCTTGGCGACGAAGTACCCCTTGGGCACCTTGCCCTCGTAGCCCGGGGGTAGAATCAGGAACTTGCCGCCTTTCCCCTTGTCGGGTCCGACCCGCCCGAAGTCGACGACGTACTTGAACCAAGCGTCGTCGACAAAACCAAGCACATCCGGGGGCGTTTCGAGGACCATCGGCTCGCCTCCCACTTCGAGCCACATGAAGTTGTAGACCGACGTTGTGTTGGCGGTCAGAAACAGCGACTTGCTGTCCATCAGCTTCTCGAACACGAGCACGGTGCTGTTGGCGGGCCCGAACTTAAGCAGCCCGTCTCGCATCGCGTTGAGCGAGGCGATCTGCAGGCTCGAGAGAAACGCCTGCACTGCGCGCTGGAAGTCGAGGTTGTCGTAGACCACCTTGGTGGTCTTGGGATCGGGGACCCCATCGAACGACGTCAGCGTTCCGAATCGGGTCTCCAGACGATCGGGCGTCGCGATCCCCTCTGGAATCGCGGTCGTCATCTTCATCGTCGGCGGCACCGGTCGAGCAGGTGCCTGCGCCTCCCCGCCTTCAGAGTCCGATGAAGAAGATGGCTCGGCCGAGGGAGCAGCCGCCGGGCTCGAAGCGCAGGCCAAGGTCAGGCAGAGGCCCGCGAGCAAGCTTCCATGTCGGATGGTTTGAACAATTCGCCACTGCATGGCGAGCGCTCTAACATCAGCTGGACGGGCACTCAACCAAACCCTCCGAAGCTCTCTTAGCCCATTGGGCCCATTCGGAAGTCCGAATTACGCGGTACTAGCTTGTTATGTCGACTTCCTCGAGGTCGAAGACAGGGCGCCCGCAAGCTACCCGTCCCGACGCAGTGCCTCTTCTCTTCACGAACCCCTATCTAGATCCCATGGGCTTCGTTCCAGCTCTCGTCGAGGCACAAGTCGAATCGCACGGGCGTCGCCGTGCGCGGCGCGGCTGGCCACGAAATGGCGCCAACTGCCAGGGTGTGGGGACTTCTGAATCGCTCTCCGTTGATTGGCGAGCTTGCGCCTGAGGGTCCGAGATTCGATGGCTTGGCGGAACGCGAGCTGTTGTGAAAGGCGCTTTTTGTCGCGGCCCGAGATGGGTAGGGCGGCGAGGAGGCCTCGCTGGTGTCGATACTTCTCCTTGAATCGTCGACGCTCGCCGGAGGCGGAGTCTCGGTAGCTGCTCCAGGCGTGTTGGCGTTGCATGCGGGCTTGGTCGAGCGACTGCGCGTAGTCCTTCCACAGGCTTTGCGGCACCGTGGGCGGGATGGGTGAATACCGGTGCGTTGTGTGCCGCGCCGCTTCCAGATGCTGCGAGGAAGCGGGCTGGAAGTCACCGAGTTGCTTGCACAGCCGAGGCTTGCTGAACTCGCGACCGAGGGATGAACCCTTCACACGAACGCCCCGCCCGGCATCCTCGAACACGAGCCCGTTGCCATGCAGGCGAAGCACCACGCCAAAGCGACCGCAGACGCCGTGTACGTCGTCCCAGCTTCGTAACGGCGTTGCTCGAAGAGCAGATGCCAGCGTCTTTCGGGCCCAGCGTGCGAAGCTGTCGATGCCTTGGTGCGCTTCACAATCGGCAGCCCTCCGGGGCAGCTTCTCTCGCTCCCTTGCCATCGATCGAAGTGGCGTCAGCTCGAGCTCGGCCTCGAGCCCGCGTCCTGCGGCGAAGAGCTTTTGGTGATCCCAGGCTGGAGAGTGGATGCGAAAGGTCTCCGGGTGGATCTTGTTGATCGCCACATGCACGTGCTCGTGGTCTTTGTCGTTGTGGCGCGCGGCAATGTATTGGTGCTCGGAGAACCCTAGAGTGTCCACGAGGTTTTCAACCACATGCCTGAGTTCCTTCATGTCGAGGCTTCGGTCTTCCGGATGGAGTGAGATGACGAGGTGGTAGGTGCGGTTGCTGCCTGCGCGGGTGTTCTGCGCGTTCACGGCCTCGACAAGCCGGCATGCGAGCTCGAGGTCATTGGTTGTGGTGACCCCAGGAAGATTCGCGGCTAGGAACCACGTCGTCCGCGGTTGGGCGCTTCGACCCCGAATGTAGCGCGCCAGGTGACGAAAACCTTTGTCCGATGACGAAGCACGCTGGTGCCGAATGATCACGGCTGCCCAGCCAGACGTTCGACCGCCCGACAGACTTGGCGGATGGCGTCGCGAAGCTCGACGTTCACTCCGTAGTAGCT
>JAFDAJ010000008.1 GCA_019313915.1 Deltaproteobacteria bacterium | reverse complement strand
AAGTTCATTCCGTGGCGTTGGGTCGTGCAGCCGGCTTTGGCGGTCACGCTGTTGGTGGCGGTCATCGCGTGGTGGTCGTTGGACATCGATCGCGTCGCTGCGGGTGGATATGCACTCCTGCATGCGCAGATTGGTGAGATCGAAGGTGTGCGGACGAGCCACGTCGTCGCGCACACCAGCGCGGAGTTGCTCTTTCCCGATTACATGGAGCGTCCCAACGAGCGGGCCGAAGATGCCGATCGGTTGATCGTGCCCAGGGGGACGGCGGTCGAGTACACGATCACGCCAATCGGAAGTGCTGCGCGGGTCGTGCTCGAGCTGCCCGGACGTCATGTGCAGGCAGACCGTGCGGGTGACCAGTTTGTGGCCTCTTTTGTGGCCGATACCGACGGGCCGGTGGAGATACACATCGAGTCCGCCGGCGGGGAACGCCGCGTCGACCATCGTGCACGGTCGATCCAGGTACAAGTCGACGAACCGCCGCAGGTGACCATTGTCGCCCCGCAGGAGGACGTTGTGGTCGAAGCCCGTCAGCCCATCGTTCTAAAGCACGACGCCACCGACGACTACGGCGTGCAAGAGTTGACGCTCATCATCAAGCTTCCGAGCGGCGAGCATCTTCGAAGGTCGATCTGGACACCCTCCGAGGGCCCGCAGTTCGAGATCATCGGAGAGAGTGTGCTGCATCTGGACGAATTTTCGCTAGCTCCCGCAGATGCAGTGACGGTCTGGCTGGAGGCTAAAGACGGCAACCGTGTCGACGGTCCCGGAATCGGCCGCTCCGCCGTGCGAACCCTCACGCTTGCGTCGGAGATCACGCGGCGCCGGGATCGAATCGTCGAGCTCGAAAAGCTTCTGGATGCATTGCTGGTGACCTTGGCCGTTCGTCTCGAAGAGCCGCTTCCAAAGGGTTTCCGGGAGGCGCGCCAGCGACGCAATGAAGTCGTGATTCCGTACAACGGGGTGAGGTCGTTGCTCGCCAACGTCGGCGACCACCGCGGTCCGCGAACGATTCCTCTCCTGCTCGACATGAAGAAGCGGCTCGAGCGCGCGCACAAGCGAGAACAGCCGGCGTACCACGGCAATGCGAAAGCAAGCGCCAGAGAGCGGCTCGACCGCGCGATCGTGAGCGAGCTCGAAAAGGACGTTCTCATCGTAGCCGACCTCATCAGCGAGGCGCGCCTCAACGATGCGGCGGAGATTGCGCGCGAGATGCAACAACTGCGCAGCGAACTCGCCTCGCTGATCAGCGAGCTGCGCCGCGGGCAGACACCAGAGCTTCAACGGGCGCTCATGGCGGCTTTAGACCGAGCGGATCGGCGCCTCGAGGCCCTGCGACAGCAGCTTCGAGAAGCGATGCGGTACGTGCCTGGGGAGTTCGTCAACAGGCAGTCTCGGCAGGCAAGTCAGTCCACGGACGCCCTCCAAAGTCTTCGAGAGGCGCTGGCGAGCGGCGACCTCGACGCGGCCGAAGCAGCTCTGAACAAGCTGGACCAAACGATTGACGCGATGACGCAGGCCCTCGCCCAAAGCGAGGACTCCCTGGTCGAAGCGCGATTCGGTCCGCGCGAGCGCGCGCTGATGAAGGCGACGGACACGATTCGCGACCTAGAGCTCGAGCAGCAGCGCATGGCCGACAAGACGCGTCGTGTGGGTGAGAAGGCCCTCGATCGCGCCGCCGGGGAGCAGAAGTCGCTGGCTTCCGAAATACGCGGTGAGATCGAGAAGCTCGCAAGGGAAGTCTCGGAGTTGCTCGGTGGCGTCAACGACGAGGCTCTCGGTCCTTACGAGTCGGGCCTCAAGGGACGAGCAGCCGAACGCTTGGACGACTTCGAGAAGGCTCTCGAGGGTGGCGACCTCGGCGAGGCGCTATCGATGGCCGACCGGCTGGCTCGGGCCGCCAACGCGCTCGCGAAAGACCTCGAACTTTCTGCGACGATGTTTCGCGGACGAGATGGGCAGACCTCCGATGCCGCGGCACAAGCACGCCAGGCGGCGGCGCGCGCACAGGATCTTCGCGACGCGGCGCAGGGCGCAGTTCCGGATGTTGGCGGGGCGCTCACCGAGCGGGAGCGCCAGCAGCTTGGGAAACAGTTTGAACGACAAGGCAAGGCACAAGAGGCGACGCATCAACTCGCGCGTCGTCTTCGCGAGGAGGTCGGCGGTGTGCCGGTGTCCGAGGAAGCGGCCGAGCAACTCGAAGCGATCGAGCGACCCATGCAACGGGCGGCGCAGGCGTTGGGGGCCGGCGATCCCCTCGAGGCCCACAAGCAGCAGGAGGCTGCGGCGGATCAGCTTCGGCGGCTACGCCAACACTTGGAGTCCCAGAGCAAGAACCCGGTCGGCGGCGGCGGGAAGGAACGCAGCGAGGGAGCCCGCGCCAATGAACGCGTAGAGATCCCGACACTCCGTTCGAAAGCCGACGAGATTGCCTGGCGCCGCCGGGTCCTCGACGCGATGAACGGTGCTCCCCCAAAGGGCTATCAGCAGGCCGTGGACGACTACTACGAAAGGCTTCTGCGATGAAGCGCGCTGCGTTGTTCGTTGGCTTCGCCCTACTCGGCTCGATCTCGACGACCGTGCCAGCCGAAAAGCCGACGAGCTCAGAGGTTCTGTCCTTGCTCGAAGCGTCACTGACCGCGGGTGAAGGGGTTCCAGCACAAGTCTTGCTTCAGCAGTACTTGGACAACTACCCGCGCAGCTCGCGGGTCGTGGAGCTCGAGGTGCTCGCCAATTTTTATGCGGGACAATACGAAGCGGCGGCCGCCGGAATCGCAGAGATCGGAGAAGGTTCTGGGTCTGCGAGTGCGTTGGGCAGTTTGGCGGACGTCATTGTCGACACCTACCAAATGACCAGGGGCTACGAGACTTTCTCGTCCGAGAATTTCGAGGTGAGTTACGCGCCGGGTCCAGACGAAATCCTCGTCCCCTATGCAATCGACACGCTCAAAGCGGCCGCAGAGACCTTGGAGGCGGAGCTTGGCGTGAAAATGGTCAGCCCGGTTCGCCTCGAGATCTATCCCGATGCCGAGTCGTTGGCGCGCGTAACGACCTTGTCCGTCGAGGCGATTCGCAACACCGGTACGATTGCGTTGAGCAAGTGGGGCCGCTTGATGATTGCGTCGCCCGGCACGTTGATGCACGGCTACCCCTGGCTAGACACGATTGCCCACGAGTATGTCCATTTGCTGCTAACCAAGGCTACGCTCGATCGGTCGCCCGTGTGGCTGCAGGAGGGCCTTGCGAAGTTCCTCGAGACGCGCTGGCGAAACGACGCGCCTTCTCTTCGGATGGATCCGGCGGCACGTCAGTTGTTATATGAGGCCGCCGAGGCCAACGAGCTGCTCGACTTCGACCAGTTGCATCCATCCATCGCTCTTCTGCCCACGCAAGAGGCGGCGTCGTTAGCGTTCGCGCAGGTCTCCTCGTTCATCGCAATGTACTATCGAGCGTACGGCCGCGAAGGTGTGCAGCAAGTGCTCTACCTGGTCGGCCAGGGAGAAGATGCAAGGAGGGCTTTGGCAAGCGTCGCGGGCGTGCCTTGGAAGGCCCTGGAGTCGCGCTGGAAGAGGGTTCTCTCCGCTCAGCCCAAGCCACCCCCCGCAAGGCTATTGCCGCGCCGCCTGAGTGGCGAGGCCACCGAGCAGGACGAGCTTGCGGGCGTGGAGCTCGAGCGCGCGCGTAACTACCTTCGACTGGGCGACCTGTTGTGGACGCACGCTCGGCCGGCCGCCGCGTCCGTGGAGTACGCGAAGGCGCACAAGGTGGCGCCGGGCGATCCCGTCGTCGCGTCACGCTATGCCCGTTCAGCAATCGCTGGGGGGCGCCCGAAACAAGCGCTCGCGCCGCTAATGCTAACTCTCGAGCGATACCCGACGCATGCGCCGGCGCTATCGAGCCTCGCGACGGCCATGTTTCGAACCTCGAAATTCGATCTTGCGGAGAAGGCCGCAAACCAGGCAATCGCTCTCAACCCATTCGACCCTCAACCGCACTGCATTCTCTCCAAGCTCAACGTTCCTCAAGCCCATCACGAAGAGATGCTGTGTTCCAGGCTCGGGGGCATGCGGGAGTGATGTGGCAATTCCTCCAACCAGGCGCTAAGAGGTCCTGGTGAGCGAACCCGTACGCAGTACTCCGCCCCCATCACCCAGTGGCTCCGACTCGGACGTGCTTCGGGTGCAACAGCTCGCCAGCGCGCGGGACGAAATCGTCTCTCGCCTCAAGCAGCGCATCATTGGTCAGGACGAGGTGATCGAGCTCTTGCTCATCGCGTTGTTTTCACGTGGCCACGGGTTGTTCGTCGGCGTGCCCGGGCTCGCTAAGACGCTTCTCATCACGACCCTCGCCGACGCGCTGTCTCTTCACTCGAACCGCATCCAGTTCACGCCGGATCTAATGCCCAGCGACGTCACGGGGACCGATGTCCTCGAAGAGGATGCGACGACGGGTAAACGTCATTTCCGCTTCATCCCCGGCCCCGTGTTCACCAACATTCTTCTCGCCGATGAGATCAATCGCGCGCCACCCAAAACGCAAGCCGCGCTGTTGCAGTCGATGGCCGAGGGTCAGGTCACGGCAAGCGGCAAGACGTACGCGCTCGAGCAACCCTACCTGGTTTTCGCGACGCAGAACCCAATTGAGCAGGAGGGCACGTACCCCCTGCCTGAAGCGCAGCTCGACCGGTTCCTGTTCCAAATCGATGTTGGGTATCCGAGCCAGCACGAGGAGGTCGACATCGTGAAGCGCACCACTGCACCGGTGCCCACCACCATCACGCCCGTGCTCTCCGCGCAAGACATCGTCGGTTTTCAGGACCTCGTTCCACGCGTTCCCGCTGCCGACCACGTGGTTCAACACGCAGTGGCGCTGGCGCGAGCCTCGCGACCGGAGGACAAGGGAGCCTCTGACCTGGTTCGGAAGAACATCGCATTCGGGGCCGGGCCTCGTGCTAGCCAGGGCCTGATTCTGGGGGCCAAGGCGCGCGCGATCCTTCACGGCCGCTACGCTGCGGAAATCGACGACGTGCGCTCTCTCTTGGAGCCCATCTTGATGCATCGTCTCGTCATGAATTTTCGCGCCGAAGCGGAAGGCGTGACACCGGCGGACGTGATCGAAAGCATCAAGCAAAGCATCAAACCGTGACCCGCGTGCTCGAACCCGAGCTCGCCGTACGTCTGGCTGGGCTCACGCTTCGGGCCAAGCGCACAGTGGATGGGCTGTTGGCAGGCATGCACCGCAGCCCGCACCGTGGTGCGAGTGCGATATTCAAAGAGCATCGGGCCTATCGACCGGGCGACGATCCACGGTTGATCGACTGGCGCGCCTATGCCCGCTCGGATCGATACACGATTAAGCACTTCGAGCACGAGACTCAGCTTCGCGGAATGCTAGCCCTCGATATCTCGCCATCGATGCACTGGGGAAGTGGTGATATCAGCAAGCTCGATCACGCGGCAACGCTGCTTGCCGCCCTCGCCTACGTTCTTACGCGCCAAGGCGACGCCGTGTCGCTGATCACCTTCGATGAGACGATCCGAGACCGACTACCGGCACGCTCGGGTCCTGCGCATCTCGACTATCTGATGCGCACTCTTGCCGAGCCTGCGCAACCGGGGAGCACCACCGCGCTGCACACCGTGTTGGACGAGCTGATCGAGCACGCGGGCCGCATGGGGTTGGTGGTGATTGCAAGCGACCTGCTGGATCTCGGTAAAGATGCGCTCGATCCGATTGCTCGGATCCAGGCGCGGGGTCATCAGACCATCGTGCTGCACGTCCTGGATCCAGCCGAGTTGGAGCTCCCGTACGAGCAACCGATGCACTTCGAAGGGCTCGAAGGAGAGGCGCCCGTCGAGGTCGACCCCAAAGGCCTGCGACGTCGCTACCGGGAGGAGATCGACCGTTTCGTCGAAACCTGTCAACGCCGGGTGGTGGCCGCGGGAGGGCGCTACCTCCTCGCCAGAACCGACGTGCCGCCCGAGCACACGCTGCTCCAACTCTTGCGGGACCGGTGAGTCGTGGGGTTTGGTCTTCCATGGGCGCTTGCTGGCCTCGTCGCGGTCGCGATACCGATCATCGCCCACCTTCTTAGGCGGCAGAAGCTTCCCAAACAGACTCTCCCCACCATCGCGTTCCTGCACCGTATCCACGCGACGCGGGCGGCCCGACTGCGCATCGTGGACATGTTGTTGTTGCTCACGCGCGCATTGATGGTGGCCGCACTCGTGCTCGTGGCAGCGGCACCGTACCGTGTTGCACGGTCGAGCTTGTTGGAGCGGCAGCACGCGCTCGCAATTGTATTCGACGACTCGTTGTCGATGGCAGCCATTCACGAGGGTAAGACGCTGATTGAGCGGGCCGCCGAGTCGTCGTCCCAGCATCTTCAGAAGCTACCTGATGGCTCAGAAGTTTCGGTGGTCCTTTCGGGCAGCCCTCCGCGCGTGTGGGTCCGGAGGCGCTCCGAACTGGAGATGGCGGAACGCGTGTTCGACGAAATCGAGCCTCGGTCGACCCGCGGAGATGCGTTGTGCGATGCCGTCCGAACGGCGGTGGAGCTGCTCCTCGAGAGCGAGCTGTCGGACCGGCGGTTGCTGGTTCTGTCGGACTTCACCCCGGGCGCCCGTGCGAACGAGTGTGAGTGGCCGACCCGCGGGATTCGAGTTGGCTTCGAGGTGATCTCCACGCCGAATCCGGACAACCGCCGCATCGCTTCGGTTGAGGTGGTTGGGGAGCCGGAGTCCGCGGATGGCTTGCGACTCGATGTGCAGATTGCCGGAGCCTCGACCCAGGCTCCACAGAAGGTTCGCCTACGCCAAAAAGGGCGGGAGACGCAAAGAGCGGCCGTGCGTGCGACCGACGACGGAGGAGAGGCTACGCTTTCCATCGCACCGGGGTCCACAGACGCGGTCGTCGAACTGCGGCTCGATCCGGATGACGTGCTTCCGGCCGACAATGTCCGCGGCGTACTGTTGGGGTCCGATACCGTCCACGTCCTGCTCGTGGACGGTGACCCGCATCCCGACCCCAGGAAGCGCGAAACCGCATTCCTGAGTCATGCGCTCCACGTTGCCTCTCGCATCGGACGTTTCTTTGCCGTCGAAACGCTCGACGCGCAGGACCTTTCCGAGAGCGCGATCATTCGCTCGGACGTGCTGGTGTTGGCAAACGCTACTCTCGACGAGAAGTGGCTGCCTTTGATTCAGCGCTTCGTCAGTGGCGGAGGCAGCCTTTGGATCACGGCCGGCGATCGAATCAACCCCCGCGCATACGGGAGCGTGCTCAGAGAGCTCCTGCCGGGGCGATACACGGCGACGCGCATGGAGGAGCGGCCGGTGTCGCTTGAATCGAATGCCCTCCCCGAGCTCAGTCAGGCGAAGGTGCGTGGTCGTACCCCCATCGCTGAGGTGTCGCTCGACGCCCTGGTGACAGCCCGTTTCAGCGATGGCGCCCCCGCGCTGGTGGAACACCGGTATCGAAGCGGCCGAGTCGCCATGTTCGCGACGACGGTCGACGACGCGTGGACCGACTTGCCGTACCAACCCGTCTTCGTGCCCTTCGTGCTCGACACATTGCTGCGACTTGCTGGGCGCACCGACCATTCCGTGGAGCCATATGCCGGGGTTTCTTTGCCGGGATCCACCTCGAGTCAGCGCATTCAGGTGGTCACGCCAACAGGCCGAACAGTAGATCTGGCGGAAGCCGATCGGGTCTCCTTTCGGGACACGGGCGAGATCGGTGCCTACCGGGTGCTGGTCAATGGCGTCAACGGAGCCCGGTTTGCATTTGTCGTCGACGCTCCACCCGGCGAGAGCGAGCTCGTCACGATGGGTCCGCCCGAACCACAGGCGAACCTGGAAACCGTCGTTGGCGACACGTCGAAGGGGGTCGAACAACCCCTCGCGCCCTGGTTGCTTCTCCTCGCCATTGCCCTGTTATTCGCAGAGCTGTGGCTGCGTCAGATACGCCGCAGGTGAACGACGCGCTCGATACGACTGAGGTCGGGGTACACCGCAACTGATTGCCAGGCGGTGTGCTCGGCCGCGAAGCTTACGACCGATGCGGCTTGCCCGGCGCCGATCTCGATCAGCATCTGCGCGCCTCGCGCCGTCGCCGGTTCCGCAGCCGTCAATAACGCTCTCACGACATCGAGCCCATCTTCGCCCGCCTCCAGCGCGATGACCGGCTCGTGTTCCCGTACTTCGGTTTGCAGCGTCGCCATCTCCGACTGCGTAATGTACGGCGGGTTGGAGACGATGACGTCGTACTGCTCTGCGCCACTCAACAGGTCGGCCCGTTCGAAGCGAATGCGGCTGTTCACTTCGAGTCGTTCGGCGTTTCGCGACGCTACCTCGAGCGCGGCGTCCGAGATGTCGGTGGCCGTCACGAAAGAGAGCGGTCGCTCAGCCGCGATCGTCACCGCAACGGCTCCGCTGCCGGTTCCGACGTCGAGCACGCGACATGCTGTGTCGTTGGGGATGCATTCGAGTGCGTGCTCCACGAGGGTCTCGGTGTCTGGTCGCGGGATCAGCACGGCCGGGCTGACGTCGAAACGCCGTCCGTAGAAGTCCCTGTGTCCGAGGATATAGGCTACGGGCTCGCGCTCCCGGCGCCGCGCCACCAACGGCCGGATCGCGCTTCGCTCCTGGTCGACCAGCGGTCGGTTCAAGTCGAGGTAGAGTCCAACGCGGTCCGTTCCGAGGGCTTTGGCGACCAGCAGCTCCGCATCGAGCCGAGGGCTGGCTATGCCGCGCCCGGCAAAGTCCTGCGTCGTCCAATCGAGGACTTCACGGATTGTCCACCTGTGCGAGGTCACCAGCGTCTAGCGCGTACGAACACGCATTTTGGGTTTGGGCAGCGCGCCCGCGCCAGAGAGCACCTGCTTGGCGAGGCGGCTCAGCTCCGGGCGCATCCCCTTCTGAACGAATGCAGCCACCATGTTCGGGTCCACTTCGAGAAGCTGCTCCATTGCAGTGCGTGCGCGTCCGCGCTTCTTCGTCGCCGTATAGGTGTAGACCTGTGCGCGTAGCAACATGCCTGAAATCTGTCCGAACTCCTTGTCGGTGGGATCGTACGTTTCGAGAAGCTTGTGCGCTTCTTCGGCGTCGCCCGTTCTGGCGAGCGCCTCCGCCACGACCGCTGCGTACATCGCTTTCGCCTTGGCTTGCGGCTGGCGGTCGAGGCGTATTTCGTTGGCGAGCTCGCGTGCTTCGCGCGCACGGCCCGTCATCAAGTAAAACATCGCGAGGTTGGCGCGCACGTCATCTTGGACCATCGCTGGCGCCTTCTTGATATCAATCCCCTCGAGAATCCGGATCGCTTCCGACGGAGTTTCCTGCGCGACCAGCTGTGCCTGTGCAATGGCGTTGAGTGCGTCCTTGCCGCCGGGGGTTTGCCGCGCGCGAAGTTGCTCCAGCGCCGCGATTCGTCCCTCCTTGTCGGTCGCGCCCTTCAGGATGGCCGCGATGTCGGCGGACTTTCGCGTAAGGCGCCAGATCCAAAACAGAAAGCCCAACGCGATGGCGGTGAGCACCCCCGCCACGATCAAGCCCACGTAGCCAATGGTAGGCTGGAGGATGCCGGCAATGACCCACACGACGGCCAGCGCCAGGCCAATGAGGCCCAGCACCTTCCAGTTCATCGTGGGCTGCTCAATCTGCTCGAGTGCCTCCGCAGTGTCTTTCGGGGCTGCGGTGATTTGCTTTCTTGGCTTCGCCACTCCCGCTCGGTACCGCGACGGTCGCTCGACGGCAACCCAACATGGCGAACCCGGCGTGAGAAACCCGCATAACTGCTCAGGAAATCAGGGATTTCGGAAATTCCCTTTTCCAGAGGTAAGCTACCTCTCATACTCGCAGACGCCGCAATGAATGGGATCCCTCGGAGGACACCCATCCGCCTATACTTGAGTCTTGCCGCGTTTTGTGAATAAATATACTAAGGCTGGATCTCGGTGGGGAAGTAACAGGTATGAGCAGAAATAGACTGGGTGAGCTTCTCGTACGTGAGAAGAGAATCAGCCTGGAGCAACTCCGCGAAGCGCAGAAGCAGCAGAAGGATGACAACATCAGCCTCGGCTATGCGCTGGCTCGCCTCGGCGCGATCTCTGACCAGGAGATCACCGACTTTCTCAGCGAGCAGTATCGCGTCCAGTCGATCGATCTCTCCGAGTACGAGATCGACCGAGAGATCCTCAAACTGATCAGTCCGCAGGTTTGCGAACGCCACAAGATCATCCCGGTCTCCCGGGCAGGCAGTTCGCTGATTGTCGCGATGGCGGATCCGTCGAACCTCAACGCGATCGACGATGTGAAGTTTCTCACCGGCTACAACGTCGAGCCGGTCGTTTCGTCGGAAAGTGCGATCCTCGCGGCGCTTGAAAAAGCGTATGCGCAACCGGAGATTTCCTACGAAGACATCATGGACGGCTTCGATGAGTCGGAGATCGAAGTCGCCACCGCCGACGACGATGAAGACCTCCTCAATCTCGAGAAGGCCAGCGAGGACGCGCCGGTTGTCCGGCTTTGCAATGCCATTCTGCTGAACGCGATCAAGCAAGGCGCTTCCGACATTCACGTCGAGCCTTACGAGCGCGTGCTTCGCGTCCGTTACCGTGTCGACGGCGTGCTCCACGAGGAAATGACGCCGCCCATCAAGCTCAAGAACGCCATCGCATCGCGCTTGAAGATCATGTCCTCGCTGGACATCGCCGAACGCCGTCTGCCGCAGGATGGGCGCATCAAGCTCAAGCTCGGTAAGGGTCGCGAGATGGACTATCGCGTTTCTTCGGTGCCGACGCTGTGGGGCGAGAAAATCGTCCTTCGTCTGCTCGACAAGTCGAACCTGCAGCTCGATATGACGAAGCTCGGTTTCGAGCAGAAGCCGCTGTCGGATTTCCGCGACGCGATTCACCAGCCGTACGGCATGGTGCTGGTCACAGGTCCAACGGGTTCCGGCAAGACGACAACGCTCTACTCCGCCATGTCGGATCTCAACGACGTCGAGACGAACATCAACACAGCCGAGGATCCCATCGAGTTCAACTTGATGGGGATCAACCAGGTGCAGATGCACGAAGACATTGGCTTGAACTTTGCCGCGTCTCTTAGGTCGTTTCTTCGTCAGGACCCCGACATCATCATGGTCGGTGAGATTCGAGACTTTGAGACCGCCGAGATTGCCGTCAAGGCAGCATTGACCGGCCACTTGGTCTTGTCGACGCTCCACACCAACGACGCGCCGAGCACGGTGACACGTCTGCTCAACATGGGTGTCGAGCCGTTTCTGGTCACCGCGTCGGTCAACCTCGTGCTGGCCCAGCGTCTCGCTCGTCAGATCTGCCAAGAGTGCAAGGTGCAGGTACCCACCGATGAGCAGGTGCTTCTCGATGTGGGTTTCCCAGAGAACGAAATTCCAAATGTCGTCGCCTTTCGCGGCACGGGCTGCAAGGTCTGCAACGACACTGGCTACAAGGGTCGAATCGCGCTGTACGAGGTCATGCCCTTCAGGGATCGGCTCCGCGAGATCGTTCTTCAGGGCGGGTCAACGGCCGAGGTGAAGGACGAGATGATTCGCGACGGCGTTGCAACCCTACGCATGGCCGGGCTCAACAAGGTGCTTCAGGGCGTCACGACGATCGACGAGATCGTGCGCGTGACGGCCTCCGACCACTAGTCCTGCGCGCCGCTCGGCTACTTTCGATTCGTTTGTCAACCATGCACTAAGGTTCGAGCCTGGGGCCACGATCGTCGATAGCGGTATGGCTAGTCCTGGAAATCTGTGACTTCTGGGGGCTTGGACACCAAAGCTATAAACCATATGATATCTCATGGCCCTACATGGCACGTCACTGATTGTCATGTGTCCCGGTGGTAGATCCGATCGCATGCGCATCAGCAACAGTTTCTCCGAAGGCGAGATTCAAGTTCTCGAATTCATCCTGCAAACCCTCTTGCGCGGAGGCACCCCCTCGATGGCCACACGCAACAAAGACTTCGCGGCGGTCTACCGCAAAGTCATGACGATGAAGAAGCGCGTCGAAGAGAAGAAATCGCAAGCAAAGCTTTCCTCTTCCGTTGGCACCGTTGCGGCGGCCGACGACGACGATCTTCACCTCAAGGCTGGCTGACCGGGTTGACTGGTTTGGGTCCGTCACGTAACTGCGGACCGCTATGGTGACCCAGCTGATCGTCCTTCGGGGCGGGCGCGTTCTCGACCCATCTCAAGGGCTCGATGAAACCGGCGACGTCGTTATCGAAGCGGGACGCATCAAGAGCGTGGGGCGCGACGCGGGGGCTGGCTATCAGGCTGGCAAAGACGTTCGCGTCGTGGATGCGTCGGGGCGCTGGGTGTGTCCGGGCTTCGTCGATCTGCACGTACACCTGCGTGAGCCGGGACAAGAGTACAAGGAAGACATTGGCTCCGGCTTGGATGCTGCGGCGGCCGGCGGGTTTACGTCCGTGTGCCCGATGCCCAACACCAAGCCGATCAACGACACCCGCGCGATCACCGAGATGATGATCTCGCGCGCCAAAGCACACGGTGGCGCCCGGTTGCTGCCTTTTGGCGCCATCACCAAAGGGCAAAAAGGCGCCGAGCTCACCGAGATGGCGGATCTGCGAGACGCGGGCGCCATCGGCGTCAGCGACGACGGCCTGTGCGTGATGAACGCGGCGGTGATGCGGCATGCGCTGGAATACGCACGCACCTTCGATCTCCTGGTTACTCAACACTGCGAGGACCATCACCTCACCGAAGGGGCGCAGATGCATGAAGGTGCGCGCTCTACCCAGCTCGGGCTGCGAGGTTGGCCGCGTGCGGCGGAGGACGTCATCGTCGCGCGAGATTTGATTTTGGCTGAAACCACGGGCGCCCGGTACCACGTGGCGCACATTTCGAGCCTCGGCGCCGTACGCCTGATTCGGGAGGCGAAGTCGCGCGGCCTGCGCGTGTCCGCCGAGGTGACGCCGCACCATTTGCTGCTGACAGACGAGGCGCTCCTCAGTTACGACACGTATTGCAAGGTCAACCCGCCCCTTCGCGAGGACGTAGACCGCGAGGCCCTTCGAGAAGCGCTCGCTGATGGCACCATCGACTGCATCGCAACCGACCATGCTCCGCACACCGATCTCGAGAAGGACTGCGAGTTCGAAGCCGCGTCGCTTGGGATCAACGGGCTCGAAACCGCGATCGGGTCGATGTTGCAGTTGGTGCGCGATGGAGTGTTCAAGCCACTGCGGTTCGTGGAGGCGCTCTCGACCGCGCCGGCTCGATTGATCCCGGATTTCGAAGGCGGCTCTCTTCGGGAGGGGCGGCGCGCGGACGTCACGGTGCTCGATCCGAACGCCCAATGGATTATCGACAAAGAAGCGCTACGCTCCAAGTCGCACAACACGCCGTTGCTCGGTCGTGAGCTGACGGGGCGGCCCGTCCTGACGATTGTCGGGGGCGATGTCGTGCACGAGTTGGGAACATGATCAAAGAGGCACACCTCGTACTTGCAGACGGAACGCGCTTTACGGGGCAAAGCTTTGGCGCCGAGGGCGCGGCGACGGGCGAAGCGGTGTTCACCACTGGCATGACTGGCTACGAAGAGGTGCTGACCGACCCTTCATACTGCGGTCAAATCGTCACCATGACGGCGCCGCAGATCGGCAACACCGGCATCAACATCGAAGACAGCGAAGCCCAACGCCCTGCCCTGCGTGGCTTCGTCGTGCACGAGCTGTCCGCCGTAGAGAGCAACTGGCGGACCAAGGACTCGCTCGATTCTTACCTCGAGAAGAAAAACATCGTCGGCATTACGGGCATCGACACGCGGACACTGACTCGCCACATCCGGGACGCCGGAGCGCAGATGGCCGCCGTCGGAACCGAAGACCCGGCAACGCTTCACGATCGCGCCAAAGCCGCACCGCCAATGACAGGCCAAAACCTCACGGGTGAGGTCACGACACCCGAGGCCTACCAATGGACCGAAGGCAGCGGAGTGTGGTCGGAGCAACGCGAGGGAGCACGGCCTTGGCACGTCGTCGCGATGGACTTCGGAGTTAAGCTCAACATCCTGCGCTGCCTCGTCGACGAAGGGTGCAAGGTCACGGTAGTCCCCGCGTCGGCGACCGCCGAAGAGGTGCTCGCGCTCGATCCCGACGGCATCTTCCTGTCCAACGGCCCTGGCGATCCCGCTGCGGTGTCGGGTGGCATTGCCACGGTACGGGAGCTCCTGGGCCAGCGGCCGCTTTTCGGCATCTGTCTCGGCCATCAGCTGATGAGCCTCGCGCTCGGGGGGCAGAGCTACAAACTCAAGTTCGGCCACCGAGGCCTCAATCAGCCGGTCAAGGACCTCAAGACTGGGCACATCGAGGTCACGACCCAGAATCACGGCTTCTGCGTCGACGTCGATTCGCTCAAAGACAAGTGCGAGTTGACTCACCTCCACTTGAACGACAACACTTGCGAAGGGATCGAGCACGTCGAGACGGGCGCGTTCAGCGTCCAGTATCACCCGGAGGCTGCTGCGGGTCCGCACGACTCACGCTACCTCTTCCGGCGGTTCACCGATGCCATCGCCAGAGCACGCAGCTGACCTCGAGCGCGTGCTCTCTCGCGCTGCGCAGGAGTGTAAATCCAAACAGGGCGTTTGGTTTGGCGGCGGCCTGCCGCAGGCGCTGCGGAGCGCGATCGAAGGGCATGGCCAGGCGAGCGCGCAAGGGCCCGCAGAGATTGCGTTCGTCGAAGTTAGCGCCGTCTCCCCGCAAGGACGAGCGAGCACCGACGCGGATCCTTCTGCATTGGACTGCCCGGTCGTCGGCTTGAGCACCGCCACCCTCGACGACCTGGGCTCGCTCGTCCGCTCGCAGGACGACACAGGGATCCAAATCACGCGCCTCATTTGTCCCGTGGCCGTCTTCGACTTCACCTCGGATGGCGTTCAGGTCCGTGAGGTCCGACATGGCCTGACCGCGGCCGACCTTCAGCGGAGGCTCTCGACCACCCTTTGGTCGGGGCCGGATCTAAAAGAACTAGGAACCCACTAACCCTTCTGAAAAGGGGTCAGAACCCCTTCTTAAAAGGGCTAAGCGCATCACCCACGGGGCGGGGCGGCGGCTCCACCCGCAACAGTGCCAAAAACGCGGGAAAAACCACCGGCCGCGCGGCCTCCTCCCCAGGCGCGTCAAGCATGAGTAAGCCCGGTTGACGCCTGGGAAGGTTTGGAGGGGCTGCAAGGTTTGCGTCTTTTCGGGGATTTTGTGCAACGGGTTCGTGCGGGGGCTGGGCGCCAGGTGGGTTGGCGATGCATTTGCCGCGTGAATTGCGGGTTTGGAAGCCGCGGGCCGTTCTAGTTCTCATGTCGTGAGCGCCTCGTTTTGGGGTTCTTCCCGTTGGCACAGGGTTTGCAGAAACCAGATCGTCATGGCTCAACGACTCTCGGCATACACGCTCGTGATTGGCACGCTCCTCTCGAGCGTTTCCGCAAGTGCTCAGGATGCACCCAACGCCTGTCTCACCGAGCAGGAGCTTGTCGTCGCTGGTCGGCGGTACTTGGCTTGTGGCCAGGAGCTCATTGTGCGCTCCGAGGAAGACCCATCCGTCGTCCTCGAACGTCGGGTGGCGCCAACTGCGATTGTCGACGTCTTCGAGCGAAATGGCGAAGTGTTCGTCGAGCTGCACGAAGTGGTGCTCCGTCCGGCCTCCGGCCTCGCCTTGGCCCCGAGCACGGTGGCAGCGGGTGCACTGCCGGCCTTCGTACCGACAGCTGCCCCCTCGGGCCAGCGCGGCACAGGCGAAGTGGTGTCGGTAGATGCGAGCTCGTTCCTCGTCACGTTGGGAAGGCAAGACGGAGTAGCCGTCGGCGACCGCATCGCGGTGCTCGAGGAAGCTGAGCAGGAGGTTGCAGGACAACAGATCCGAACCGAGCGCGTCGTGACGGTTGGAAAGGTCTTCGAAGTCGCCCCCGAGCACGCCCGCGTGCGCCTCAGCTTCGGCGAGGCGGTCGAGCTTGGCGCGAAAGCTACTCTGACGGACGCAAAGCTGGCACGCCTGATCAATCGACCGCGGTCCAGCGGCCTGTCTCTCGGCGTCTCGCTGCAGCCGTTTCTTCCGATCAACGACGACCTCGCGTTCGCCACGCTCGGAGACGCTCATGTGACGTATCGCTTCAAGAAGCCCGCCTACGTGCGCGCGATCGTCGGCGCCTTCGGCGGGATCGTCTCGGGGCAGGGAAACCAGAGCGTGTTCGACGGATGGGTCGATGGCGGCTTCGACCACCAGTACTTCGCGCTCGGCCTCGGCGTCGGGGCCTTGCGCACCGAGCGCTACGATCAGAGTCGGGGCTTGCAAGCGAGCTTCCTGCCTGCGATCGCCCAGGCAGTGCGTTTCGGACCCCTGGATGGGCTCAATTTTTCTGCGAGCACCCGGGCAACGATCAAGAACAAAGAGGTGCAGTTCGGAGCGGTGACAGGCTCGTTTTGGGCGCCCGTGCATCGGCGAGCCACGCTCGTCTTCACGGGCGGAGGCGGCTCGCCCGCGCTCTATGGATTCTTTACGGGGGGCGCGCGGTTCCTAGTCAAGGGGAACGGCGGGTCCGGCACTCTGTTCGTCACCCCTGCGGTCGGCTGGGCGATGATCAAACGGTTCGAGGAGCAGGGCACCAGCGTCCAAGAAAACAACGTAGGCGGCCCATCCCTCTCCGTAGCGCTGGAGTGGCGGCCCTAGTCGCGCCCGCTCGAACAGGGAACCTGATGCTGTTGTCAATGTTGCGCTGGCACTGACGCTGACACTGCCGGCTACCGCCCAAGCTCGCGCCTCAGCACCTGCCCCGTGTAACTACGCTTCCGTTTGGCAATGGTCTCCGGCGTCCCCTGCGCAACCACCCGCCCCCCGCGCACCCCGCCCTCCGGCCCCAAATCCACGATCCAGTCCGCCGCCAGCATCACGTCGGGATGGTGTTCGATGACTGCGACGGTGTCGCCGCGTTCGACGAGGCGGTCGAGCACGCCGAGGAGCCGGTCTACGTCGTCTCGGTGAAGGCCCGTCGTCGGCTCGTCCATCACGTACAAGGTCGGACCGGTGTTGAGGCCGGCCGCTAGCTCGGAGACGAGCTTGATCCGCTGCGCCTCCCCGCCGCTGAGCGTGTTGGAAGGCTGGCCGAGATGCAGATAGCCCAGGCCAAGCTCGTTGAGCAGCTCTAACGGCTGGCGGATCGTCTTCACGGGTGAGAACACCTCGACCGCTTCGGCTACTTCGAGCGCGAGTAGCTGGCCAGCGTTGAGGCCTTGCCAGCGCACGGCCAGGGTCTCTGGCGTGAAGCGCATTCCGTTGCAGGTCTCGCATGGCACGTCGACGTCGGGGAGAAACGACATCTCGACGTGAATGGAGCCCTGCCCCTTGCACTCGGGGCAACGGCCCTGTTCGACGTTGAATGAGAACCGGCTTGCAGTGTAGCCCCGCGCGCGGGCTTCGGGCGTCCCCGCCAAGAGCTGGCGTACCGTGTTCCAGATGCCGATGTACGTCGCCGGGACCGAACGTGGCGTGCGTCCGATCGGGCTCTGGTCGATCTCGATCGCGCGCTGCAAGGACTCGAACCCTCTGATCTTCTTGAACTCGCCAGCGGGTGAATCGTTCACCATCCCGACCGCCTCGCGGGTCGCGCGCAGCAATACCTCGCGAACCAGGGAGCTCTTTCCGGAGCCGCTCACGCCGGTCACCGCGACGAAGCGCTCGAGGGGGAACCGTACGCCGACGTTTTCGAGATTGTGGTGGTTGACCCCGGTCAGCTCCAACCATGAGACTCCCCGCGTGGGGCGGCGTTTGGCGGGCACCTTGGGCGGCCGTTCGAGCGCCGCGGCAGTGACCGAGCCCTTCATCTTGCGCAGCGAACCCTGCGACAAGATCCGCCCGCCATGCTTGCCGCCCCCTGGCCCCACGTCGATGACATGGTCGGCCGCGCGAATGGTGTCGGCGTCGTGCTCGACGACCAGCACCGAGTTGCCTCGATCGACCAGTCCCCGGAGAGCGCCAAGCAGCTGCCCAGTGTCGCGCGGGTGGAGGCCGATGGTGGGCTCGTCGAGCACGTACAACACGCCGGTGAGCCCGCTGCCGAGCTGGGCCGCAAGCCGCACGCGCTGCATCTCCCCGCCGCTCAGCGTGTTGGCTGCGCGCCCGAGACCGAGATAGCCCAACCCAACTTCTTCGAGGAACGAGAGCCGGCGCAGCGCTTCGTGAAGGGGCGTCTTCGCGATCGTGGCGTCACGTCCCTCGAGGTCGAAGCGCCGAAGCGTTGCGACCGCCTCGGAGACGCTTTGCTCGAATAGGGTCGTGATCGACATGTCGTCGACCGTGACCCCACGAGCCAATGGCGAGAGGCGGGTCTGGTCGCACTGGTCGCACAGGCGCTTTTCGACCGCGCGTTTGCGCCGCCGGCCGCGCCAACTCTTCTTGATGATTTCGCCGCGCCCTTCGCATGCGGGGCACTGACCGTGCCGCGTGTTGAAGGAGAAGAACCTCGGGTCGAGCTCCGGGTAACCGCGACCGCAGCTAGGGCAAGCCTGCGTGCTCGAGAGCTGCATCTCGTCGTTGCCTGCAATGGCCCAAGCGGCTCCGCCACCCACTTCCAACGCCTTTTCGAGCAGGCCCAAGAGCGCAGCGCTATTGGCAGAGACCCGACCGACCACGAGCTCGACGTCGTGCTCGGTGTACCGGTCGAGCTTCATCCCCGCCTCGAGCGTCTGGAGCTCCCCGTCGATGCGGGCCTCGGCGAATCCGTCCTTCATAGCCTTCTTGAGCAGCTCGCGGTGAATACCCTTTCGGCCGCGCACTACTGGCGCAAGCAGCATCACCTTCTTGGTGGCGAAGCGGCGCTTCACGTCGTTGACCAGCTGCGCGGCGGGCCGGGCCGCGATCGGTACCTCGCAATCCACGCAATGCAGCACGCCGATGCGTGCCCAGATCAGCCGCAAGTAGTGCGACACCTCGGTCACCGTGGCGACGGTAGAGTTCGCCCCTGCTCGCGTGATCCGTTGTTCGAGCGACACGCACGGAGGCACGCCGATGACTTGGTCGACCGCCGGTCTTGGAAGTTGCGGCATGTACTGACGCGCATACGGCGAAAGCGTCTCCAAATATCGGCGCTGCCCTTCGGCGAACAGGACATCGAACGCTAGGGTGCTCTTGCCGCTCCCGCTCGGCCCCGTGAGCACCACGAGCTGATCGCGCGGGATGTGCACGGTGACGTCTTTGAGGTTGTGCTCACGCGCTCCAGCGATGCGGATCTCGCGAAGCGGTGCGGCGGCCGTCGGACTCTTCTTCCGGTTGGCAGCGCGCTTGCCCTTCCCCGACCGGCCTAGCGCGCGGGCGAGGTATGGGGCGGTTTGAGAGGCAATCTTCTTTGCCACCGTCTCGGGCGACCCGCTCGCGACGATTCGGCCGCCTCCGGCTCCTGCCCCCGGCCCAAGGTCGATTACGTGGTCTGCGTGTGCCGCGACGTGCATGTCGTGCTCGACCACAATGACCGTATCGCCCCGCTCCACCAGATCGTCCAGGACCTTCATCAAGGGTTTGACATCGTTGGCGTGAAGCCCCGCTGTCGGCTCGTCGAGGACCAGAAGCGACCCAGGCGTAGCCCGCACCAGCGCTTCGGCGAGCTTGAGCCGCTGCGCCTCTCCGCCGGAGAGCGTGTTGAGGGGTTGGCCCAACCGCAGGTAGCCCAGCCCGACGTCTAGAAGCGGCTCGAGCAAGCGCGAAAGGACCGCATCGCCGGCGAAATGCTCCGCCGCTTGGTGGGCGGTCAGCTCGAGCACGTCGGCGATGTTGAGGCCCATATATTCGACGTCGAGCACCGGCCCCACGAAGCGCCGCCCCTGGCACTCGGGACAACTGAAGACGACATCGGCCAAGAACTGCATCTCGACCGTCTCCGCGCCGTCGCCGCGGCAAGACTCGCAGCGCCCGCCAGTGACATTGAAGGAGAAGAAGCCGGGCTTATAGCCACGCTCCTTGGCGATCGGCTGCTGGGTGAAGCGCTTTCTAAAAGCCTCCCAAATCTTCAAATATGTCGCTGCATTACCGCGCGAAGTTCGTCCAAGTGGAGCTTGATCAACTCCCACCACTCCCTGGAGCGACTCGAAACCTGTCACCGCGTCGTGGTCGAGCGGGGCGCCGTCCGATTTCACACCGAGCTGACGCTGAACAGCAGGCAGCAATGTCTCGAGGACCAAACTGCTCTTCCCAGAGCCGCTGACGCCGGTCACGCAAGTCATTACGCCTAGGGGGAACGACGCGTCGACCAAGCGGAGATTGTGACCGACGGCACCGGTCACTTCCATCCAGCCCTTAGCCTCGCGCCGCGCCCGTCGGACGATCCCATTGGACTTTAGCGCCGCGCCCGTCGCGGTCTTGGCTCTTCGCAGCGCTGCTGGGGTGCCGTCGAAGACGATTTGGCCGCCGTTCTCGCCGGCGCCCGGCCCCAGTTCGATCACTCGGTCGGCGCCGAGAATCATCTCTGGATCATGCTCCACGACGACGGCTACGTTCTCATCCTTCGAGAGCGCGCGAACCACCCCCAGCAACCGCTCCACATCCCGCGGGTGCAAACCGACCGTTGGTTCGTCGAGCACGAACATCGCGCCATTGAGCGTGGCGCCCAACGCGCTGGTCAGCGCCACCCGTTGAGTCTCGCCTCCGGAGAGGGTGCGGGAGGTCCGATTCAAAGAAAGGTACCCGAGGCCCACATCATGCAGAGCCCGAAGCCGCCCGATCGCTTCGCGCCACAGCAGGGTAGCGCCGGCATCGCCGGTGAACCGCTTCTCCTGCTTTTCCAGGAACGACAGGGCGTTCGACGCCGGAAGCGCGTACAGCTGCGGAAGACTGAGCCCGTCGACGTGCCAGGCAAGGGCTTCCTGCTTGAGGCGCGTGCCTTCGCAATCGCCGCACTTTTCGTACTTGCGGTAGCGCGAGAGGAAGACGCGAACATGCATCTTGTATGCCCGCGACTCCATCCACTTGAACCAGCTACGAATCCCCCACCAACCCTTTGGGTAGCCGACCGCGTCGCCGTCGATGAGCCAGTCGAGCTGTTTGGAGGTCCACTCGCGCAGCGGCTTGTCGAGCGGAATCCCTGCCTTCTTTGCGTTCTTCTTGAGCTCGCGGCGCTCCCAGGTCGTCGCCTTGCCTTGCCAAGCGCGGATGGCGCCGTCGTCGGGGGACAGATCGTAGTTCGGTATCACGCGGTCGAGGTCGATCTCGATGGTGCGTCCGAAGCCGCGGCAGGTCTCGCACGCGCCGATGGGGCTGTTGAAACTGAATAAGCCAGGTGTTGCGCGACGAAAGGATCGGTCGCATGTCGGGCAGTGAAGGCCCTCGGAGAACCCGAGCTCCACGCCCCCGGCGGACCACACAGTGGCCCGCCCAGCGCCCCGTCGCATCGCGTCTTCGAGCGCCTCGACCAACCGCGCCTGGTCTCGTGGGCGCGCCATGGTCCGGTCGGCAACCACGTCGAGGTGGGTGCTACGCCCGTTCGTCACATCGCTCGGAGGAACGTCATCGAGGTCGCGCACCTCCCCTTTGACCCTGACCCGGCGGTATCCTTCACGCAGCAAGCTCTCGCGGACGCCGATGAAGTGCTCTTTGTCGGCCACCGCGACCGGATAGGTAACCAGTAGCTTCTCCCCGGCAAGCTCGCTCATGACGCTTTGTGCGGCGCGTGTCGGAGCATCCCGGTGCACCAGCTCCCCGCAACCGGGACAGTAGAGCTCCGCTGCGTGAGCCCATAGATGCTTCGCGTAGTCCGCGATCTCGGTCATCGTTCCGACAGTCGAGCGGCTGGTCCGTACGGGCGCTTGGCGGTCCACCGCGATGCCCACTGGCACGGGGTCGAGCTCATCGACCGGAGGCCGGGAAAGCCGCTCTAGGAACTGACGCGCGTATGCGCTGAAGCTCTCCACGTAACGGCGTTGGCCTTCAGCGTAGAGCGTTCGAAAGGCGAGCGACGATTTGCCCGCACCGGAGGGCCCCACGATCGCGAGGTACGTACCCGGGGCAATATCGAGGTCGATCGAACGGAGGTTGTGCGTGCGCGCGCCGCGTAACTTGGTGGTCTGCATGGGCGAGACGGATATCTCTAGGATGTCGGGCGGGGATGTCCAGCCACGATGAGCGCCTCACGTGGAGCTGGCGTTTATCGTCGTCCCCAGCGCCTCCGCAACACCCAGGTAGCCCCCAGGAGTAGGACCGTGAAGAAGATGAACCAGGGATTGGACAGCGGCTGCTTCGAGACGAGGCCCGCTGCCCGCCGGCTCGTCGACGCCAGCTTGGACAGCGCCGGGACATCTCCGGTGCCCAGGAACACTCGGCCTCCCGTCCTGTCTGCGACCGCCCGGAGCTCCTCCGGCATGGCCTCTAGATCTGCGAGCTCGTCTCCGCTCTCCTCGACGACGAACACCTCTCGCGCCACCTCCTTGCCGTCCACGGAGGCGATGATCTCATAGGCTCCGGGCTCGACAGGTGCGCTGACGGTGGTCTGGAGCTCTCCGTCTTGATCGGTGCTGAGGGCCGCGACAGGCTCGAGATCCACTGCAGGCTGGAAATGCAGCTGCACGCGCGCGTTCTTCATCGGCCGATAGCTGTCGTCTCGGAGCCTCCCCGAGACCACGAGGTCGCCGCCAACACCGTAGCGCTCCCGGTCCGTCGAGATCCTCGCCGGTTCTAGGAGCGGATCGCGCGTGAGCCAGCGAATCATCCGGTCCCAGAACAGCTCGTATTCATCCGAACCAACCGTGGCGTTGTCCGCGGCAAACCGCCAACGCCACGACGCGTCGGTCGTCATTGCCGCGACGCGTCCTCTGCCAGAGTCGCTCACGACGAGAATCGGAAGCGGTGCCCCGTTGCGGAGCCTCGCTCGCGGGTGGCGCAACAGCACCTGTGCTTCCTCTTTGACTGCGCCGACCATGTTGGCGCCATGCAAAGCGGGAAGCATCCTCCACGTCTGCCTGGTCAGCGCTGGATCGGGACCAAGCGCCACAATTGGATGTCGTGCCAGCTGCTTGTTCACCTCGGCCCGATAGCTCCCCTTGAGCACCCCCGGCGCCCCAACCTTCACCGGCAAAATCTCCTCGATCGCGGTGCCTGCGTAACGGCCCTCGGCAAACGATCGATCGCCACCAATCATGAGGAAAGAGCCCCCACGGTGCACGTAGTCTCGGATGCGTGGCAGATAGGTCTGCATCTCGTAAGGCGCGTAGTCGAAGTTCTGGAAAATCACGACGTCGAAGCTGCCAAGGTGCTCGCGGAAGAGCTCGTCCGTCGGAAACGGAATCAACGCCAACTCGTTGGTCGGTGCGGCGGTCAGATCGGCGGCGGCCCGCAGAATGAAAAACGACACCAGGTCAATGGAGCCGTCGCGCTTGAGGAAGTCACGGAGAAAGCGAACATCCCAACTCGGCCGTCCAGCGACGAGCAGCGCGCGCAGCCGTTCCCGGCCGACCCGCAAGAGCGCCGCCCTGTTATTGTTCTGCGGCACCTCGTCGTTCGAAGCCGCCGGAATCAAGACTCGGTAGAGCGCCCTCCCAATACGTTGCGGAGTCATCTCGAAGGCCACGGTGCCCCGGCCGGCTTCATCGAGCTCCGCGATGGTCTCCTGTTCGAGCCGGCTCTCGTGCCACAGCTGCACCCGAAGCTCATGTCGTCGCAAGTCACCCACGGCGCGCACATCGGCTCGAATTACGGCGGGGACGCCGACGTAGGCGGTCGTGTCGGCGTGCAACGACACGATGGCTTGGTCATCGATCGGGTCGTCTCCACCAACGACGATGGTATGAATCACAGGCGCCCCGGAACCAAGGGCAAGGGTATCGGCCCGGAAGCTCGCGTCGGATCCATCGGTGATCACGACGAGCGATCCGAGGTCTTGGTCCGCGCCCTTCGCCAGAACGTAGTCGAGCGCCTCGCGGATGTTGGTCTCGTCATCAGAAGGCTCATAGCTCTCACCAAGCCCACTCCAAATAGCGCCGCGGGTGCTGGAGCCGAACAGGTACACCACCGGGTTGACCCGGTCGTCGTCCTGCCACTCGTTGATCAAGGCGCGCACCGCGTCACTCCGCGGGCCGCTCGCGCCGGACAGTGTCATGCTCCGTGAGTTGTCGATGAGGATGCCTGTGCTGCCGGCGACGTCCTCGAAAGTCTCGCGGAACAGAGTGATCTGCAGCGCCAGAAGGTAGACCGCTAAGATGGCGACGCCCCCAAGCGACGCCAGCGCAAACCGCCGCCGTCTATCGCTTTCGCCGCGAATGGAGCGAAGCTCGACGAGCCAAAGCGCGAACAGTGCGAGCCCGATTACCCACGCCGTCGTGCTCCCTCCGAGGATTCCGAGCTGCCACTGCCAATCCGCCACGCGCAAACCTCAGCGACCCGAGCCCCGTCGCCGCATGATGAAGGGCGCGTGCACTTGGTCGTCCTTGTAGTCGGTGCAGAGCGCGTAGAGCACCAAGTTCACCCCCAGACGGATTGCACGCTCGCGCTGTGCCTCACCACCGGGCACGACCGCCTGACTCCATGCGCCGAGCCTATCGCGCTGAAATGCGCCCCCCACGTCGTGCCGTGAGTACACGATAGCGATGCGGTCGCCATAGGTGATGCCTTCGAGAAACGACGGGCCCTGCACGCGCCCGACGGGCCTTTGAAGAAGATAGAACGAACGGTAGATCGTGTGATCAGCCGAAATGGGTTTCAGAGGAAGCGCCGGGAACGCGCGAAGGAGCTCGCGGCGAACCGCGCGATCAAAACCTTCAGCGCCCGCAGTGGCGTCGTCGATCAGGATGAACCCGCCGCGATGGATGTACTTGCGGAGGCCTTCGATGGCTTCCTCGCTGAGCGGCGGAAACTCTTCGCTCCCTCGCCAGTAGACGAACGGGCTTCGAAAAAGGGACGCTTTATCGAGCCTGGCCCGTCCCGGTTCGAGGATGGGTTCGACGCTCGACCGTTTGCGTACCTCCCAAGCGAATCGCTCGGTCACGTTTCGGACGTCGTCACCGCCGTTTCCGACATTGAGGGAGACGATCTCGACTGCGGTCGCATCACCGAACGCGGCTGCGCGCCGCGAGAGAGAGACTAGAGACACCAAAGACACTGAAAAGCAGGTCAGTACCAACAACAGGCGGCCCCACCGCACCCCGAACACGCCCGGCATGGGGACAGGAGTACCAATCGTGCGACAAAGCGCAAGCCGGGTTGACCTCGGGGGTGTTCACGACGAAAGTTGCGCCGTGTCACAGGGCCCACCTCGCGCGTGCGCCGCGGTCATATTGCTCGCGCTTGGAATCGGTTGCCAAAGCAATAGCGCCACGATCGAGCCGCTTCCCCCCGGCGACGCGCCGAACGAGACGCCCGCGAGCCTGCTTTCGCGAACACGCCCGTTGATGAGCACGGTGTTTCGTATCCAAGTCGCCAACCCGCCGCCCAACACGGAGAACGTGATCCGGCAAGCGTTTGAAGAAGTCGAACGCTTGGAGAACGTGCTCTCCGAATGGCGCGACGATAGCGACATTTCGAAAGTGAATAGCCTCGCCGGAAAGAAGTCTGTGAAAGTTGGTGACGACGCGTTGCGCGTCGTCGACGCCGGGATGGACGTATCGATGTGGTCGAGGGGTGCGTTTGATCTTTCGTGGGCAGGGTTGTGGGGTCTCTACGATTTTCGTCCCGACTCGATCAAGATCCCTACGCCGCAGGAGATCAAGCCACGCCTCGTGTTGATCAGCTATAAGAACATCCGCGTCAGCAAGAAGTACAAGACCGTATTCTTGAAGAAGCGCGGGATGGCCATCGGAACCGGCGGCATCGCCAAGGGCTACGCACTAGACAATGCAGGCGCGGTCCTGCGAGGCGGCGGCATAGAGAACTACATGATCTTCGGCGGCGGCCAAGTACAAGTCCACGGCGAGCGGGACGGCCGGCCGTGGCGCGTCGGCATCCAACACCCCCGTGATCCGAGCACGTACTTTGCCGCCCTCGAGTCCACGGGGGCCTCCTTTTCGACGTCCGGCGACTATGAGCACGCGGTTTTCGACGGATCGGGCAAGCGCTGGCATCACATCATCGACACCAAGACCGGCCGCCCCGCGGACAAGTCGCTCTCGGTGACGATCATGACGTCGGAGGGCATCTATGCCGACGCCTTGAGTACGGCAGCTTTCGTACTGGGACCGGAGAAGGCACTCAGGATGTTGAGCCGGATCGCCTACCCGGCCGAGGCGGTGATCGTGGGTTCCGACTGCAAGGTCTACATGACGCCGAAAGCCAAGCAGCAGATTCGGATGAACGTGGAGCTGGTGGACGGACGGTTGCCGCACTGCAAGCCGTAGCGAGCAGCCTCGACGCCCTACCCGCGCTCTTCGATCGGCACGAACGTACGATCCGCTTCGCCGACCCAAATCTGGCTGGGGCGGAAGATGCGGTTGTTTTCGAGTTGCTCGAGCAGGTGTGCGAGCCATCCGGCCACACGCGAAATCGCGAAGATTGGCGTGAAGAGATCCGGCGCGATGCCGAGCTTCTGGTAGACGATGCCGCTGTAGAAGTCGACGTTGGGGTAGATGCCCTTGCCGCCGACCAGGTCCGCCATCTGCTTTTCGAGCTCTACGGCCAAGTCGTAGTCGGGCGTGCTACCGAACTTCGTGAAAAGCTGGGTTGCGAGTTCCTGAAGGATCGTCGCGCGTGGGTCTTTGACCTTGTAGACGCGGTGACCGAAGCCCATGACCTTTTCTTTGCGTGCGAGGCGATCCTCCGCCCAGCGGCGTACCGCATGGGGCGAGCGGTCCTCGATGCTACTCAAGGTTGCAAGCACTTGCTCGTTGGCGCCGCCGTGAAGCGGGCCGGCGAGGCTTCCGATGGCAGAAGCGACCACCGCGTAGGGGTCAGTCAACGTCGAGCCGGTGACTCGCGCGGTAAACGTCGATGCGTTCATCGAGTGCTCGGCGTGCAGAATCAACCCGACGTCGAACACGCGCTCGGCCAGTCGAGTGGGAATCTCCCCTTCCAGCATGTACAGGAAGTTTGCGGCATGGCTGAGCTCGGTGCTCGGCTTGATCGGGTCGTCGCCGCGCCGAATCCGATGCCAGGCAGCCACGATGGTTGGAATCTTGGCGACCAAGCGAATGACGCTCAACCGGAGGAATTTAGGGTCCGAAATGTGGTCCCCTTTGTAGAACATGCCCATCGCCGCAACGGCAGCGGTTAGCGCATCCATGGGCTCGCCGCTTTCCGGAAGCGTCTTCAGGAGGTCGATGATTCGGAACTTGAGGCCGCGCTCCGCAATGAGCTGAGCGCGAAATTCGTCGAGCTCGCCGGTGCTTGGTAGGCGCCCGAAGAGGAGTAAGTAAGCGACTTCTTCGTAGGAACCACGCTCCGAGAGCACCTCGATCGGGTAGCCCCGATATTGAAGCTTCCCCACCGAGCCATCGATCAGGCAGATGCTGCTGCGCGCCGCCGGAATGCCGGCCAAGCCTGGAATGTATTCGGGCACTTCGGCCATGTTCTCCACTTTCGAGCTTGAAGGTCGGGCGGCAACCTAGCTGTTCACCCAACGGGCGCAAGCCGATGCGAAAAGCCCTGCAAAAGCTGGGCGAGCGGAACCGAGAACCACGTCCGCAGCCTCCTCCATGACCTCTGCGCGAAGCCGTGCTTCGGGGGTTTGGGGTGTCCCCCGAATGACGACGCGCATGTCGGTTTTCGTGTCGTCCTCCGGCTCGACACGAGCCGCGCCCGCCTTCACGAGCAGCTCGAGGAAGCGAAGGCTCGGACCGCCGTCGCTGGTGTCCGCAATCGACACTCGCCTGCCTTCAATGGCCACCGTCCGTGACGCCCCAACCGGCGGCTCGCCGGAATCGTGGACGACCTGAAGAGACCGCTTCAACCGCGCTCTACCTCGAGACCGTCGGCTTCCCAATGAAGAAACCCGCCTGCGAGGAAACCGACCTGCACGCCATCGGCTTGCAGCTTCTCGCTCCACTCCTTGGCCTCTTCGCTGCGGCCGTAAAGGACTCGGATGCGACCGTCGAACGGCTGGAGCTCTTCGACTCGACTCGCAAGCTCGCCTGTCGGAACGTGAATTGCCGAAGGAATCCGATAGCGCGCGTACGACGCGGCGTCGCGGATGTCGACGGGGAGAGCCTTGCCCTGGGTCAACCAGAGCGCGAGCTCCTCGGGGCTGACCTCAGCTGCGGCGCGCGGCATCACGGGTTCGAGCAGGCGCAGTATCCCGGGCCTATCGAGTGCGCCGACGTGTTGCTGCGCCACCCTGCCCTCGGCGATCACCAGCAACATCGGGATCGACTGGGCACGGAAGGTCTGAGCGACCATCGGGTTGCTGTCGACGTCGACTTTGACGACTTTGATCTTGCCGACCAGCTCTTGGGCGACCTGTTCGACGATGGGCGAAACCTGCTTACAGGGCTGGCACCAATCGGCGTAGAGGTCCACGAGGACGGGAAGCTCCGAACGAAGAACTTCCGCTTCAAAAGTTGCGTCTGTGACCGACTGAACCGCCATCTCAGTATCCCCTGCCTTGCATCTTGGATTCTGTCACGATCATCACCCCAGCGCTCGTGCCCAGGCGACTGGCGCCCGCCGCGATCATATTGTCTGCCGTGGCCGTGTCGCGAATCCCGCCAGATGCCTTCACGCCAAAGTCGGGTCCCACCTCTGCGCGGAGCAAGCGCACGTCGTCTTCCGTTGCTCCGCCATCACTAAATCCGGTAGAAGTCTTCACGAAGGCAGCACCCGCGACACGTGTCCATTGGGCCCCACGCCTCTTCTCGTCTTGGGAGAGCAGGCAGGTTTCGAGGATGACCTTGACCGGCCTACCCTCCGCCGCATCGACCACCCGCCGAATGTCGTCGATGAACAGAGCTTCGAGACCGTCCTTGAGAGCGCCGATCTGGCACACCATGTCGATTTCCGAGGCGCCGTCGAGCACCGCCTGAGCGGCTTCGGCGGCCTTCCCGGCTGAGTTGCCGGCCCCGAGCGGGAAGCTCACGGTGGCCGCGATGGGGAGCTGGCGGTCCGCCAGCAGTGAGGTACAAAGCGCCACGTGGGCCGAGTTGACACAGACGGTTGCAAAGCTGTGCTGGATAGCCTCCTTGCACAAGCGCGCGAAGTCCGCCCGGACCGCGTCGGGTCGCAAGAGGGTATGATCGATGAGTGCAGCCAGGTCCCGACGCATCTGACGCCTTCTCCTAGCAACGATTGGCGATGGCTACCAACCGCACACACTCATGAGCCTGGGGGGCTTCTCGACTGATGGACGTAACTTGCGAGCGCTGTGGCACCGAATACGAGTTTGACGAGACCCTGCTTTCCGGGCGCGGAACCAGCGTTAAGTGCACCAACTGTGGGCATGTTTTCAAGGTCTACCCGAGAGCCCAAGAAGAGGCGGACCGGGCGACCAGCAGTTGGCGCCTCAAGTTGAAAGACGGCTCGATCGATACAATCGATACGCTGCGCGAGCTACAGCGGCGCATCGCCACGGGCGAGCTAACCCCGGCAAGCGAAATCGCTCGAGGCGAGGAAGACTGGAAGACCCTCGGATCCATTCCGGAGCTCGAAACCTTCTTCCAGGCGGCCGGAGCTAAGGTCCCATCCCGAGACATCCGCTCACCGCTTCCCCCATCGCCGGTTCCTCCCGCACCGACCGAGAAGGACTCGAGCTTGCCGCCGGGGAAACGTCCACGGCAGCCGACATTGCTTGGGGTGATGCCGGTGGCGAGGGTCATCGAGGAGACGGGGGCAGCGGCAGGGTCCGCGCCAGAGGCAGAGTCCGCGTCAGTGTCGGAGCCCGGGACAGAGGCAGGGTCCGCGCCAGAGGCAGAGTCCGCGTCAGTGTCGGAGCCCGGGACAGAGGTAGAGGCAGTGTCGGAGTCCGGCACAGAGGCAGTGGCAGTGACCGAGCCGGGGCCGGAGCCGACTTATCAGTCGCCCTATGTTTCCCCGTCCATGCCCCCTCCTGCCGAGATCGAGGACGCGGAGTTTCAGGAGGCGCCTCGTGTGGTTTCGGGGTCTTCTGCACGCCGGAGCACGCCGCCGCCAGCGTACTACGAGGACGATGACGACATTCCGGAGCTGCCGGGGCGGGGGTCTTCGCCGTTGCGCTGGCTTCTACTGATCGTGGCTGTGGGCGGGCTCGCGTTGATGGGGACGCAGTGGGAGCGCGTGGCTCGGCTGTTCGGCATCGGCAGTGACCCGGCGTTGATCGCGGCAGGCGTTAGCGAGGGCCACGCTGGCCTTGCCGAAGGGCATCCGAAGGCGTACGCGGGCGCGATCGAAGCGTACGGCCACTCGATCGAGGCCGGCGGAGACCGTGACCCCGAGATTCTTGCCGGGCTCTCTCACGCGTATGCGCTTGCGGCCCAGGCGCAGATCGATGACGGCGCTCCCGGCGAAAGCATCGAGAGTCTGTCCGCCGCGGCGCTCACGACGGCGCAAAGTGCCGTAGAGATCGAGCCGCGGGACCTCGATGCGAAGCTTGCCCTAACGGATGCGCTGCGATTGGCCGGGGACATCGCCGAGGCGCGCATTGTCTTGGAAGAGGCGCGGTCCATGTCGTTTAGCCGGACGGCGGAGTTCTTTCGCGTCGACGCGCGACTGAGCGCTGCCGAATCCAACGGAGGTTTGGAAAATGGCCTCCGAAGCGCGAAGCAGGCGGCCGAGCTTGCGCCCGACGGAGTCCCGTACCTGCTGCTGCTTGCTCGCGCTCAGCGCGCCGCAGGCGAGGACGTGGACGCTCGTGTCCCGTTGGAGACCATCCTTGCGGACCGTCCCGCACATCCGGTGGCTGCCAAGTTGATGGCTGAAATCGTGAGCGCTGAGGCTGAGGCAGTGGCGGACGCGGGGGTTGCGGCGGAGGCGGGGACAGAGGCAGCGGCAGGGACGGAAGCAGAGACAGCGGCAGAGACAGCGGCAGAGACAGCGGCAGAGACAGCGGCAGAGACAGGAGCAGAGACTGGAACTGCGGCTGAAGCTGGAACTGCAACGAAGGCGGTCGTGGAGAAGCCAGCTCGGAAGCGGCGGGTGCCTGCCAAGAAGCGGAAAGCTTCGAAGAAGCCCGCGTATGACGAGTACGACCAACTCGCGAAGGCTGCCGGGGACGATGCCTTTGTCGATGGGCGACCGCCGGTGCGGGATTATGAATGGTACATGCGACAGGGGCGCGCAGAGCTTGCCGGGGGAAATTACTCCCGTGCCCGAGCCTTCTTCGACAGTGCCTTGGAGGCTCGTCCCGGGTCGGCGGACGCGATGGATGGCCTCGGCCACGTGTCGACGCGCATTGAGGACTTCGATTCCGCGCTCCGTTATTTTCGCGTGGCGGCCCAACGCGGGCATCCCGACGGCTATTTCAATCTTGCAAAGACCTACGAGCGGCTCGGGCGGAATGAAGAAGCGGTCTCGGCATATTACACTTACGTAAAACGGCGTCCGTCAGGCACCCACGCTGCCGCCGCCAGATCAGCGATCACAATCTTGGAACCCAACGCGAAGCTTCCTCCCGAGCCCGAACCAGACCCCGAATCGGACCCGGAGCCTCAGCCGGAACCCGAATCCAGTCCGCAAGCGGAGCCATCCCCGGCCGAGGAGCCAACGCAGGAGTCAGAACCGGTAGCACCATGAACCACACAGCGCGTCGTTCGACGCTGACAGTCTTCGCGACCCTCGCACTCCTAGTCACCACATCGTGCACTGGGGAAAAGGAAGCCCCGGACGAACCGGTGGTCCGCGAGCTCCGCCTGCTGCAAGCCTTCCCAGATGGAGCGGAGAGCGATCCCTTCTTCCGTCCCCAGCCAACCCTCCACGACGCCCTCACGCGGATTTGGGATGCAACTGAGGACGAAAACGTCAAAGGTCTATTCGTAAGAGTCGGCCCATTGCAGGGCGCGTGGGGCAGCGTCGGAGACCTCGTCGAAGCGCTGAGCGAGTTCCGCGCGGAGAACCGGCCCATCCATTGCCATTTCGCGACCGCAGACAACGTCGGCTACCTGCTGCTCGCATCGACGTGCGACCGGATCAGCATGTCGCCAGCCGGGACGCTCGATTTGATCGGCCCCGCAGCCGTGATGATCTACGCCCGCGCATTGCTCGCAAAGGTGGGCGTCGAAGCGGAGATCATCCACATGGGTCGATACAAGGGCGCCGGCGACATGTTCATTCGCGATGACATGCCCAAGGAAGCGAAAGCGTCGATGGATGCGATCCTCGACGACCTCTACGACGCTCTCATCGAGGCCACCAAGGAGCGAACCGAGGGCGATGTCGGCGAAGCCAAGGCTTTGATCGATGGCGGTCCGTACGATTCCGGGGCGGCAGCGGACGCAGGACTGGTCGATTCGGTGGGCTTTCTTCGAGATGCACGCGACGAGGTCAAGAAGGCGGCGGGTGTCGACACGATTCGTCGAACGCGAATGCTGCCCAAGCAAGAGCAGCTCACGTTGGGTCAGTTCCTCAATCTATTGAGTGGCGACAGCGACAAGCCGGAGGCCGGCGGCGAACGCGTGGCCTTGGTGTTCGTGACGGGCAACATCACCGAGGGTGAGTCCCGCTCGAAGGGTGACGCCGTCTCAGGCCCATTCGTACGAGCAATGGAACGGCTCGAGAAGGACGACGACGTGAAGGCCGTCGTCATGCGCATCAACTCACCAGGCGGCTCGGCTCTTGCTAGCGACCGAATGTGGGATGCGGCCCGCCGCCTAGCCGAAGCCAAACCGTTGATTGCGAGCGTCGGCGATATGGCTGCCAGCGGCGGTTACTACATCGCGTCCGCGGCGGATGAGATCCTCGCGCACCCCAATAGCCTGGTCGGATCGATCGGCGTCGTCGGCGGCAAATTCAATTTCGCAGAGCTCGCCGAGGGCATCGGCGTGAATACATTCGTCTTGCAGCGCGGAAAGCGCGCGGCGTGGTCGACGCCTGTGCGGGCATTGAACGCCACCGAGCGGCAAGCGTTCGAGAGCCTCCTCCGCGACACCTACGATCGATTCATCGACAGGGTCGCCACAGGTCGGAAGATGGAACGCAAAGCAGTGCTGGCAGCCGCAGAAGGCCGCGTCATGACCGCGCAGGACGGCAAGGAGCTTGGCCTCATCGATGAGATGGCCGGCCTGAGCGCAGCGCTCGTCAGGGCCCGTGCCGCGGCAGGCTTGTCCCCCGACGCGCCGGTCGAGCTTTGGCCGTCGACCAAGGGCATGATCGACACCATCAACGACCTGCTGAGCGGCAACGGAGACGACGACGCGCAATCGTTACGGCACTTGTGGCTGCGGTGGCATCCTCTGGCAGCTTCGGTTCCGATCGAGCCATGGGCGGACGTGCTGTACATGCTTTCGCGCGAGCACGTCGCGCTGGTTCCGCCGTACTTTTTCTCGGTGCGCTAGGGGGTGGGCGTCGGCGTTGGGGGAACGACGGAAGCACAATAGGGCCAGATATCTTGGCCCTTGAGGCAACTGGTCTCGTCGAGCTCGTCTATGGTCTCGCACACGACCCCGAGGCAGCCCTCGCAAAGATCGACCGGCCAAAGGAATGGTCCCGATCGCTGGCTGAACCCGCCGGCAGTGGTGCCCCCAGCGCGAATATCCAGTAGAATCGAGCTCTGTCCCCCGGCCAAGAGTCCCCGAAGCGCATCTTGGTAGGACGCAGGAATACCGATTGCGGCGGCGACGTCTTCAGAAGGCGTGCCACCTTCGCTTACGGGCAACACCGCGCTCGTATCGACCCGGTATGGATTGACAAGGCCGTCGGGCAGCGTGGGAATCGTCCCGTCTGGAAGCAACAACGTGATGTCGAAGTTGGTGACTTGAAGGTTCCCTTGCTCGCCCTGGAACTCGAGCGCGTTGCTGATGAGAAAGCTCTGAAGCAACAGAGCGATCAGATAGTCTGCCCCCGCGTACGACAGGTCGTACCGGCCGCGCAGAAGCCGGCTGTCCTGGTCTGGACTCAGCAAACAAGCGTCGTCCGGCGGAAGATTTGCGGCAATCTGCAGTCCGTTATCAGGGAACCGATTGCACCCAGCAACCGTCACCGCCATCAATGTAGCCACGAGGATGAATCGACTCATAAGTCCCCTCCAGAGGGTGCTTTCATGGTATCGAGCCTCGGCGTAAGCCGCCAAATTTCCGTGCACTAACCTCGCTCGACGGCGCCCCGAACCTCGTCGAGGCCAAGAAGCTCGATCTCGGTTTGTCCCGGAAGGCGTGGAATAACGAAGTAAATTCGGTCCCCACGGCGTTTCTTATCCGAGCCGATGAACCCAAGCGCACGGCTGTTCAGTCGTTGATCGAGGTCGGTGGGCAGGCCCAAGCTTGCAAGCAGTTGGGTCAGCCGGTCCGTCTCTTCGCGGCGTCCCAGGCCGAGCCCAGCCGCAACACGCATGGCTGCAATCATGCCGAGCGCAACACCCTCCCCGTGCCGGATGCCGCGGTAGTCGCTTGCGGCCTCGAGGCCATGGCCGACGGTGTGCCCTAAGTTCAGGAGCATACGTCGGCCTGACTCGTGCTCATCTTCGTGAACGATGCGCGATTTCAGGGAGATCGACATCCGCACGGCGCGAATCGTCGCGTCGGTGTCGCCTGCCACGAGCGCTTCGGCATCCCGTTCGAGCATCGCGACCGACTCCTCGGAGTCGAGCCATGCGCTCTTGACGACTTCCGCCAAGCCCGCGATGCGCTCCTCGCTCGGCAACGTCGAGAGTGTTTCGACGTCGCACAAAACGAATTTCGGTTGGTAGAAGGTCCCCACGAGGTTCTTGCCGCGCGGGCGGTTGAACCCCGTCTTGCCTCCCACCGAGCTGTCGACCATGGCGAGGAGCGTCGTAGGAACCTGTCCGAGGGCCACACCACGAAGCAACGTCGACGCGGCAAACCCGGTCAAGTCGCCGATCACTCCGCCTCCGACGCCAATGACGATGGCTCGCCGGTCGACTTCGGCATCGAGCGCGGTGTCCCAGACCTGTTCCACGCTGGCGATGTTCTTGTGCGCTTCGTCGCCCGGAAGCTTCACTTCAATTGGAGCTTTGCCCGCTAAGGTGAGGTCACGAAGGGCATCTGCGGGCCAAGGGCGATCCTGATCCCCGTCGAAGACGAGGATCGCGTCGCCCGCTGAGTGCTCATTCGCGAGAATTCCGACCCGATGACGCGTGCCGCGCCCTACTTCGACTTGGTAGGTCCGCAGCCCCAGGGGCACCACGATGGGCGACCGATTCCGGACCGCCACAATCTCCGCCGCGATTTGTCCGGCGTCGAGCGTTCCGGTATCGATGACGGCGTGCGCTTCCGCGTACGCCGCGGCCCGCGTTTGGAGGAGCCGCCCGAGGTCACCCTGTGGATCATCGCCGAGCAAGGGCCGCCCCTCGCCCCTGCCGACGCGTTCCGCCAGCACCGAAGCGTCGGCCGTCAGCGTCGCGACGATGCCTTCGCGCAGCAGCATCTGCCGCGTGTCATCATCGACGACGGTCCCGCCACCTAGCGAGACCACTCCCACGTCGGACGGCAGCGTCTTCAACGCCTCCTTCTCGAGAGCCCGAAAGGCGCCCTCCCCCCGCTCGGAGAAAATCTCCGGAATCGAACGACCGGCTAGCTCCTCGACCCGCTCATCCAAATCGAGCGCACGGGTCCCCAGCTGAGCGGCCACGGCCGCAGCAACAGTCGACTTCCCGGCCCCCATGGGCCCTGACAGATACACACGCACGGTGGGAAGCATACGAGCCCCCCCCGCCCCAGTCACGGCCCCGCTCACTACTCCGGAAGCGCCAGCGCGCGGTTCACAATCCTGGGCGTGAGGAAAATCAGTAGCTCGTTCCGGTCTTCGCGGAACCGCCGCCTCTTGAAGAGCACCCCAAGCACCGGGATGTCGCCGAGGAAAGGGACCTGGTCGACGTTGCGACCGGTGTTCCGCGTGTAGATACCGCCGATGACCGCGGTGTCGCCGTCGTCGACGAGGAGTTGCGTAATCGCCTCACGTTCGAGGATCGTCGGGTCACCGTTTGCACCCACTCGACCGAAATCTGGCTCGTTGCGCGTGATCTTCACGTCCATGGCAACCGCGCCGTCGTTCGTCACATGCGGCGTGACGTTGAGCTCGAGCTTCGCCTCCTGGAAGGCCGTGTTGACGCCCTGAGCGCTGACCTGCGAGAAAGGAATCAACGTACCTTGCGAGATCGACGCCTCGCTATTGTCCAGCGTCAGAACTCGCGGAGAGCTGATAATCCTTACGGAGCCTGCCGCTTCAGCCGCGCTCAATCGAACATTGAGGTTCACTGCGCCGCTGAGGCTGCCCATCGTCAAGCCGAGCGCACCGCCGGCGCCATTACCGGTCACTGCTGGCAAGTTCACCGCGAAGTTTGGATTGTTCACGCTCCCGTTGAACGGGGAAAGACCTTGTGTCGGTGCGGCGTCCACTGGGACACCACCCGCAATGCCGAGGTCGGACGGAAAGCGAAGTCCGGTGGGGTTACCGGTGGCGCTACTCATGACAGCGGCACCACCCCATTGAATGCCAATGTCGCGCGAGTACGAGCTGCTCGCCTCGACGATACGCGACTCGATCAACACCTGCGGAGTCTGGGTATCCAGGTTTCGCACCAAGTCCTCGACGTCGTCGAGTTGCCCCACGATGTCGCGGACGATCAGCATGTTGGTACGGTTGTCGACTGACACGGAGCCCCTGTCGGTGAGAAGCTCACGAACACGGGGCTGGAGGTTCTGAGCGGTAGCGTAGCTCACGGGCACGAGGCGGGTCTCGAGCGGAGCAAGTTGCTGCTGTTGCTTCTGACGGGCGATCGCTGCTTCGCGCTCTTGTTCGAGCTGAGCCAGCGGCGCGACCCGGAGCAGGTTGCCTTGACGCACCATGCCGAGTGACTTCGCTTGCAGAACGACGTCGAGCGCCTGATCCCAAGGCACGTCACGCATACGAATGGTGACCGTGCCACCGACGTTGTCGGCCGTGACGACGTTCACCCCACCAACCTCGGAGAGAAGGCGGAGAATGTTGTGGATGTCGGCGTCCTTGAAGTCGAGGTCGATTCGGCGACCCGAGTAACGCCGAGTCGCATTTCCGCCAACCTGCATCGGCATCTTGCTGAGGAAGCCCGCAACCTCAGGGCCATCGATTTCTGCGGCGTAGTCCCTTTCGCGGGCGATGGTCCGTGTGTGCGGACGCGTCTCCGTCGAGGTGGGTGAGAACATCCATACGATCTGGTCCCCAGAACGAATTGCGGTACCCGCCGCGCCTTCGGAGCCGTGCACCTCGACGACCGCGCGGTCGCCCCTCTGCTCGAGCTCAATCGAACCGATGACCGAGCCGCGAGGGGCTTGGATACGGCGCTTGGCGTTAGAGCCGATTCGTGCTCCGAGCACTTCGAGACGAGGTGGCGCGCCCGCACGCGTGGACACGCGGAACTCTGCGCGGCCGGCGACCGAGATCACGACACGGTCGCGACCATCCTTGTGCTCCAGACGAACATCTTCGATCTTCGGGACGGTCGAGGTCGCGGACTTCGTTGGCTTTGCCCGTGCAGAGGCATCGCGGCTGCGAAGCTTGACCGTGATACCATTTTCGGTGGCCCGAGCGTGGTACGTAGCTTTGTTGGTGAGCGTTAGCTCGATCCTGACGCCACGCGCCGTGTTGCTCGCGACGCTGCGCGCAACCAGCGAGCTGGTCCCGCTCGTTTCTACGCCACCAGACGGCAACACTGCGTCGTCGACGGTGATGATGATGACGCGACCATCCTCACGCGCGCGAACCGCATATTGCGGATCATCAAACGCTCCCTTGATCGAGACTTGCGCCCCGTCGTGCGCGCCATTGATTTGGACACTGTCGATCTTTGGACCCGACGCTTGAGCCAGGTTGACCCATGCGAACGTTGCCACGACGGCGATTGCGAGACCCCACTGAATACGCATTCCTGACTCCTCTGCCAGGTGTTAATCATCGAACGGCAGACACGACGGGCGCAAGAAAACGACCGATTATCTGTCGACGGTCACGGTGCCGTGAGGTGTGGTGCTTCGCCGCCTTCGTGAAGGGGCATCACACGGGTCAACGGCGGCTTATCGGGTGAGGTCGGGTCCTCACGGGTCAACACGACCGAACCTGGACGGATTCGATCCACACGCCAGTTCAGTGTGACTGGCATTCCCTCTGAACCCCCGGTCTGTACCACCTCGGGCCGACCGATGTAGTCACCACGGCGGATCACATGTCCTACCTTGGCGGTGTCTGTGAGCATCGCGCGAGGCGTGGCAATGCCGGTCACGATCGCGATGAGTTGCATCTCGTCGAGGCTCGTGCTCGGCAAGAGCACGCGACGCTGCGCCGGGGCGGCCGCCTGCGCCTTGAACGCCTTGGCGAACGAGCGGAAGGGATCGCGGTTCTGGATGTCCAACTCAGAAAAATCTTCGTCGGTATACACCACGGGGGCAGACTCGGCTGCAACGGCGCCCTGCTTGGCATTGTCCTGGTCCGACTCGTTCTCTGCACCATCGCCGGCCTTGCCTGCGCCGAGACCCAGCCCCTGATACTCCTCTTCGTCATCTCCACCGCAGCCCGCAACCCCAATGGAAGCGACGAGTAAGAGGTAGGCGAAAACTCGAAACTTAGAGCTCATGGCTGGCTACTTCCTCTTTTTTTTCTTGGGCGGTGTGGCGGGCGGGCGCCTATACGTGGTCGCCCGAACGTCGACGTCGATGGTCAGTTCCCCGGACGGCAGCAGCTTGGGTTGCGTCATCCGTATGTTTTCCATGCTGATCGCACGGTCCAGCTTGCTCACGTTGTAGAAGAACTTCCCCATTTGATGGAACCGGCCCGTGAGTGCGAGAACGACCGGAATCTTCGAGTACAGCTCCTGGCGTAGCTCCGGACGCGGCTCGACGAGCCGAATCGTGAGCCCACTGAGCTCGGCGACGCGGTTCAGATCCTGAAGAAAAGCGGCAATCTCCGCGTTCTCCGGCAGAATTCGGCGGTTCTGTCGATCGGCGACCTCACGATTCGCCAGCTCCTGTGTGAGCTCGAGGTATTGTTTCTCGCGCCGCTCGGCATCGCGAATCTGGTCTTGAAGCTGCTTCTGCCTCTTGGCGCTGGCAGAGAGGTCGGAAGAAATGCTGCTGTGAATGAGCGTGTAGTACCCACCGCCGAGCAAAGCGAGCAGGCCCACGAGCGCCAGTGCCTTGCCCCACCCCGGCATCCCAATGATTGTATCTTCGAGACTGGCCATCAGTATCTCACCTTGCAGGTAATATCGAATCCGACCACACGAAGCCCCGAATCGGGGTCGCTCGTCGCGCGCGTTCGTTGCAGCGTCACGCTGTCATAAATCTCGCTAAGGGTCAGTCGACGCAAGAACTCTGCAACATCTTCGTTTGAGCGACCCATTCCGGTCATCTTGCATTCGCGCTCGACTTCTTCGAAACGAGTCAGCCAAAGCCTGCGCACGTCCCAAGATTCGTTGAACCCGGCCAATGGGTTTTCTTCGCGCATACGCTCGAGCTCGGCCGGATTGATCGTCGGACCACCCGGGCTGCTCAGGACCTTGGAAAGCTCCATGACGGCGCGGGTTGGACCCCGCCGCGCGCGCTCGAGATCCTGGACCACCTTTTCGAGTCCTCGACTTTTCTCGAGTCGCCCTTCGACGTCGGCGAGCCCCTTGGTCTTGCCCTGTAGCTCGTCTCGACGGGCTTCCAGGGTCTTGTTCTCCTGGTGGAGCGCCTCGAGCTCTCCGCTTTGCGCGAAGTAGAGGATGCCGAGGACCACGAACCACACAGCGATGGCGCCGCCGTAAATCACGCCCCAAGTGCCAAGGCTGAGGTCGCCGGTGGGAAGGGGCGATGCGGCGACGCGCCGGGCGCGCTTCTTCTTGTCGGTCGGTAGCAGGTTGATGCGAATCATCAGTTGCGCTCCCGCTCTTTGCGCAAAGCCAGGCCGATACTCACCACTGCCTGTGATGCGCGGCCCTGCAGATCCCCAAGCGCCGCCTCGTCCACGTCAGCCACTCGAGTGGGGTCGAGCAACTCGACCGACACCTGAGCCCGTTCCTGTAGGATGTCGAGAAGCGATTGGATGTTTGCCGTCCCGCCGGACAGGCAGATGCGGCTCAACTCGCGGTCCCCGCTGGTAGCCAGGTAGAAGTCGAGCGACCGCTGAATCTCGCCGGCGAGTTGCTCGACCGCCTGATTCACGATTTCAGGCACCTCTCGTGGAACGATGCCGCGCCCTTCTCCACCGCATTTATACGATTCGGCCTCATCCCGACCGATGCCGAGCTGCCGCTGAATCTCCTCGGTAATCGCGTTTCCACCGTTGGCGATGTCGCGGGTGAAGGCGGTCGTGCCGTCGGCGAGGATATTCACGGTGGTAGTGGAGGCTCCGCAGTGGACCAAAACTGTGGTTTCATCCTCCGCCGCGGCGCCGTAGCCCGCCTCGAAGACGTTCTGCACGGTGAAGGCGTCCAGATCCACAACCATGGGACGAAGTCGAGCTTCCATCGCCAGGTTGGTGAGATCGGTGATTTCTTCTTTCTTTGCGGCGACCAGGAGCACGTCCATCTGGCCGTGATCCGTGCGCTCGTGAAGGACCTCGTAGTCCACATGGACCTCGTCGAGGTCGAATGGAATGTGCTGCTCGGCTTCCCAGCTGATCTGCTCCTGAAGCTCGGCCGCCGTCATCAACGGCATTGCGATCTTCTTGATGATCACGCTGTGGCCGCTGGCGCGAAGCGCGACGTTGCGGCGCTTGCTGCGCGCGAACAGCTTTTCGAGCCCCTCGACGACAGCACCCGAGTTGATGATGTGGCCATCGACGATGGTCTCAGCCGGAAGAGGATGATACCCGAACCTGGTGATGGTTCGCGTCCCCCGACGACCTTCTTTGATTTCACAGACTTTAATCGAGCTCGAACCGATGTCGACGCCGATTAAGTTCTTCCCCTCGGACGGCATGTAGGCACGCTACTCCTCCTCGCCGAACACACGTACCCTGTCGGCGAGCCTCAGACCCAAAGCTTCGAGAATCTTTCGTTTTGTGTCCATTCGACATCCAAAACCCTTCTCGACACGATCAATCGTCAACACCGATAGGTTCGCGCGACGAGCCAACTCAGCCTTGGACATCATGCGTTCGATCCGAACCTTGCGAACATTGTTGGGCTTGTTGCCACTTTTCTTGTTCGCGTTGGGCTTCGAAGCCCCTTCGTGCTCGCTTGCATCAGAGGCCGATGCACCCAACGTGTTGGGCTTTTGCATCGCTTCATTTGCCTCTGGGTCGTAGGTCATGAGTTAGCTCTCTAAACGAGAAACGCACACCGCGTCACCCTTCAAGAAGGCTATGACCGAACCACCTTAGGGTCAAGCAACTTAGGACAATTTAGCACTAATTTATGTGCTAAATATACATAAATCATATGAACCTGCATAGCGGAACGCAGACATCCGCGATCGTTAGGCACTGGTTGTGCTCAACGCGCGAACCCACCGATTGTCAACGAGCGAACGTATCGAAATTCATGGTCGCAATGGTCGGCACCGAAGGCAAAAAAACCGGGACGCACGTCGGTTAGTTGCCCCGCTCCGCGACTCATCAATACTCGCCGAGTCGTGGTGAGCTCGATTGGCGTGTGGCGTGCTGTCACTGTGTTGTTCTTGGTGTTGTTTCTGCATGCGCCTGCATATGCGCAGCGCAAGCACACCGTGCACCAAGGTCAGACGCTAGGCGCGATTGCGAAACGCTATCGTGTGTCCACTACGAACCTCGCGGCGGCCAATCGCTTGAAGAAGACCTCGAATCTACGGGTGGGTCAGGTTCTGCGGATACCACCCAAGGGCGTGGTGTACGTCTATCCAGGGCAAACCCTCACCGGCATTGCGCAGCTCAACAAGGTGACCGTGAAGGCGTTGGCAGCGGCCAACCGTCTCAAACCAGGGGCCACTCTGCGTGTCGGGCAACGCCTCGTGCTGCCGGGCTACAGCGCTAGTGCCAAGGCGACCAAAGCCCGCAACACGATTCTGAGCGGGTTGGTCACACTCGAACGGCCTGCGAGCCAAGAGACCCTTCGCGCCCGTCTTTTCGATGGTGCGGGCAAGCCAGACCCCAAGGCGCGCGCGCGTGTGGCGCGTTTCCTTCGAGATCGCGACACCGACGAGGTGACGCGACCGCATACACGACTTTTGCGCGTGCTCGCGTACGTGGCAGATCATTTCAACGGCCGCACGATTATCGTCGTCAGCGCCTACCGCTCAGAGAAGAACGGCAACAGTGGGTCGAGCCGGCACTCGCGCGGGCAAGCGATCGACATCCGCGTCGATGGCGTACCGAACGAAGTGCTGCGGGACTACTGCCTCACGCTTTCGAAAGTTGGGGTCGGCTACTACCCCCGCAGCAGCTTCGTCCACGTCGATATCCGTTCGAAGGCCGTCTATTGGGTGGACTGGTCGCGGCCAGGCGAGCCTCCGCTCTATCTGCCGCCCGGGGAAACACCGGAGAAGTACGACGCGGGGGTATCGACCGCGGTATCGCCGGCGAGCCTCTAGTCTTTGTGAGCCTTCCCTTGCGGGAGCTCGATGTCATGTTCCTTGAGCCGGCGATAGAATGTCCGGCGAGCCATGCCGAGGGCGCGCGCAGCCTTTGCTCGGTTCCAATCGTGTGCGTTGAGTGTTTCCAGGATTCGATCCCGCTCGGCGTCTTTGAAGTCCTGGTAGTTGCCGACCTCGGCCCTCGGGATCGGTGCGGTGCGGCCGGCCTCAATCGCCAGTTCTTCGGCCTCGATGGTGTCGCTTGCAGCGAACACACTGGCGTTGACCAGGAGGTGCTCGAGCTCCCGGACATTGCCTGGGAAGTCGTGCGCGCCGAGCCGCTGGATTGCGGGACGGCTTAGCCGCTTCTTGGGCTCCGCGCGTTCTTTGGCGATACGCCCGAGGAAATGAGCGCATAGCAGCGGGATGTCTGAACGCCGGTCGCGGAGCGGTGGCAACTCGAGCTCCACCACGGCCAATCGGTAGTAGAGGTCCTCTCGGAGCGTTCCCTCCTCGATGAGGTCGCGCAGCGGCCGCTTGCACGAGGTCACGAGACGCACGTCGACGGCCTGTTCGTCGGCACCACCAACGGGTCGAACGCAGCGCTCCTGCAGTACGCGCAGCAAATCGAGCTGCATCCGCGGGGGCATATCCGCGATTTCATCCAAGAAGAGTGTGCCGCCGTGGGCCTGCTGGAAGACCCCCTCCCGCGCATGCGTGGCCCCGGTGAATGCGCCGGCCACGTGACCGAACAGTTCACTCTCGAGGAGAGTATCCGGAATCGCGCCGCAGTTCAGAGAGATGTACGGGCCATCGGCACGCGCACTGCCTCGATGGACAGCCCGGGCCACGAGCTCTTTGCCCGTCCCGCTTTCGCCGGTAATCACGACCGGCACCTCGTTGATGGCCACGCGGTCGAGCACTTCGTAGACCCGCCGCATCCCGTCGCTGGCTCCGACGAGGCCCCATCGCTTACCTTCCGCGCTCGACGCCTGCAGGTGTGCAATCTCGCGCTGTGTTCGTTGGAGCGCCGCTGTCTTCCCGTGAAGCCGCTGTTCCAAGTGCTCGTTGGCTTCTCGCAATGCCTGGTTCGCCCGTTCCAGCTCCAGCTTCTGCGCCTCGACGCGCTCGAAGAGATGTGAGGTCTCGATGGCAATCGCTGCTTGGTCCGCGTAGGCGCGAAGCAACGACAGGTCGGTCCCGGAAAAACGGCCGCTCGCGCTGCGGTGCTCGAGATAGAGGACGCCCCAGATTCGTCCCCGCGATTCGATGGGCAGGCACGCGATCGACTTCAGCATCAACTGGTGGACCGACATGTAGTCTTGAACGCGGGCATCATGCGCCGCATCGACCGTGACTACGGGGTCGCCATCGATGAGCACCGTCTCCGCGATCGACCGGCTGAAGGCAGCACTCTGCTCACCGAGCTCGCTCTGCGCGCCACGGATCGTCTTCGCTTCGAGCGCCCCACTTTCGTCTACGAGCAACACGAAGCCACGCTCCGCGCCGCTTAGGGCCACCGCGCCGTCCGTGATCGCACTCAGGAGCTTGGTGAGGTCTCGTTCGCTCGCGAGCCTTCGCAGGTTGGCCAATAAGGGCGTAAGCGCGGTCGTTGCCGGTACGCCGGCCGCCGTCTTCTGGCGTTTCGAAGTCTTTCGAATCGCGCGACGATGGGAGTCGCGCCAGAACCCCGCGCGAAGTGGTGGTGGCAGTGAGGTGGCCATGTCGTCCCAGAGCTCGACCGCGCGCACCGCCGCCTTGCGCATCTCTTCGGACTCACCGCGCGAACCGTAGAGGGTGCTCGCGTCCGCCCAAGCTTCGGCGCAGAGGCCTGCCGCACCCTCCTCACGCGCGCGCTCCGCCACCCGATTGAGCGCACGGATCGAATCATCCGCGGACAGGCACGCACGCAGGGCCGCTACGGCCAACGCTTCGACCACCGTGTCCTGCGTGACCCGGTTCAAAAGCAGCGTCGCTTCTTCGTGTCTTCCGAGCTGAATGCTCGCGCGGGCGGCGAGGATCAACGCGCGCGCGACGCCGTTCGGAGCATGCGTCGCCTCCAAAGCGTTGCGGCACGTCAGTTCCCAGTCCCCACGCGACCGGGCGACGCGCGCGCGAACCATGGCCGAGGCGGCATTTGCGTCCTCTAGGTCGGCGATCAGGGCGAGCGCAGCATCTTCATTGCCGCAGTACGCCTGAAGCTCGGCGCGCACCCACTGACGCGCCGAACCCAGGTCCGGACTACTCGGCGCTTCCCAGAGGAGCCGAAACGCCTCCCCAAGCTCACCGCGCTCTACCCGGCACCAAACCAAGTCAGCTTCAACCGCATTTCGATCCCAAGGGTCCGACGTAGCCGGCTTTTGGCCTTCCAGTGTGGTGGATAGAGAGCGGAGCTGCTCATCCAGGCTCAGTAAGGCACGCTCTGACACACTCCCAGTCTAGCGTATCTCGGGGATTGTCACTCTGGGAGCAGGTCGATGATAACCACGCCCCTATCGGACTCCTCATCATGCTCCGGCAATTGCGAGCCTTCCGGAACCGGCAGGTGAAGCTCGACCTGAGCAACCGGGCGCTTGGCCTGCTCTTCTTCCTCACGCTGACGGATTTGGTCGATGATGAAGCCTGGAAGCATTTGTCTCCCCTACCTTTAACGTAGGTCAATCTACGGGCGCCACCAATATAATAACGCCTTCCCGGCTGACAATGGGTGTGACAAAAGAAGATCTTCTGTGCCCTTTCTGTACCGAAAAGTTCATGATTTTCAACGGTTGAGCCGATGACGGGCGACCCAGGCGCCCCACCCGATGCCAGGGATCTCCTGAGGAAGTACGATTTGCTTCCCAAGCGATCGTTTTCCCAGAATTTCTTGATACAGCCTGGCGCCATAGCCCAGATCGCGGATGCCACCGTGACGCTGGGTCGCCAGGTCGTCGAGCTTGGACCAGGCCTTGGAGCCCTGACGTACGCGCTGCTCGCGCGGGACTGCGATGTTCTTGCTGTCGAGCTCGACCGGGACATGGTGCGCGTACTTCAACAGGAATTCGCCGAACAGGAGCGCCTGGAGCTTCGTCGCGCCGACGCGGCGGACGTAGATTTCGAGGCATATTCACGAGCTTGCGGATCGAAGCTCGTCATCACTGGGAATCTTCCCTATCAGGCCACCGGCGCAATTCTTCGAAGGGTCGTCGCGCACCGTGCAGCGCTGACCGGCGCGGTGCTCATGGTGCAGCGAGAGGTGCGGGACCGTCTCGTCGCCGAGCCGGCGACCAAACAGTATGGGGCGCTGACGGTCTTCACGCGCGCTGGATTCGAAGTCGAGACGGTGTGTCGGCTGCGGCCTGGTTCGTTCTATCCGGCACCCAAGGTCGAGAGTGCCGTCGTTCGGCTCCTTCCCCGCGAAGCCCCCCTGGCGGAGGAGACCGAGTCTTTGCAAACGGTCGTTCGCGCGGCGTTTCAGATGCGCCGCAAGACGCTGCGAAATGCACTGCGTGCCCCGGGCGACGCCGAGCGGGCCGACCGCGCATTGAGCTTGGCGGGCATCGACCCTGGCAGGCGAGGCGAGACCCTTTCGGTCGAGGAGTTCGCAACGCTCGCACAGGGTTGGGAGGTCAGCGTCTGACGTGGGTGGCTTGTCCCGCACTATCGCCTACGTGGCGTGCTGGCGGTCGGGCATGTATCGTGCGCCCGCATGTTGAGAAGCGCGTTGTCGTGCGCGGCGCTGATCCTCCTGGCCAGCTGCGCACCGAAGAAAGTTGAAAGCCCGCTCGAAAAGGCGCCCCCTGCCAGAATCGCGGAGGCGCGGGCACTCGCTTCGAGCGGAGACGTGCGTGGCGCACAGAACGCCTACGAGACGTTCATCATCAACCACCCCGGAACCACGGAGGCGGATCTGGCTCGGCTAGAGCTCGGCATACTGGGGTCCGACATCGGCCGGTGCCAGAGCGCGGTTCCGCATTTCGAACAGGCCCAGGACAGCGCAGACCACGCGATTGCGCTTCGGGCCTTACTTCACCTGGGAGCTTGCCAGCTCCAGTTGGGAGACCCCGAGCGGGCGCTTCAGACGATTGAGCCCCTCGCGGGGGAGCGATTCTCGACTGAAGAACAGGCGCTGCTGTGGGACACCGCGGTGATCGCGGCGGAGCAAACGACGAACGCGGCACTGGCTCTGGGGATTTTCGACGGCCTCATCCAGCACGGTGAGGCGCCACCCGACCCGCAGCGCGTCGACGCCGTCATCGATGTTCTGGTTCAGAAGCTCACGATCGAAGAGACCGAGCTGCTCTTCGATGAGCTACGCGCGGGCGCCCTTCCCCATGTGGCTGTGTCGATGCGGCTCCTCAACCATGCCCTCGATACGCAGGACGCGGAGTGGGTGGTGCGCGCCTCGGACGCGCTGCGCGCAAGCGATTCGATCTCGGATCCGGAGGTGACGCTGTCGGTCGCTCGGGCCGATGAGTTCCTTCACGGCAACCCCTATGTCGTCGGGGCGCTGCTTCCGCTGAGTGGCCGGGGTCGCGAGGTTGGCCGACAGATCTTGCAGGGCATGCAGCTCGCGGCGCTCGATGAGGGTGGTCCGGAGCTCGTCGTACAGGATACCGCCGGCGATCCATCGAAGACGACCGCGGCCGTCGAAGCGCTCATCGGCGACCAGCGCGTCGTTGCGGTACTCGGCCCCGTCGGAAGCCGCACCACGGAGGCAGCGGCGGCTTCGACCCGCCGCGCGGGCGTTCCCCTGCTGAGCTTTTCCGCATCCGAAGAGACGACGAGCGCCGGTGAGCAAGTCTTTCGATTTCTGTACAGCCTGCGTGACGAGCTGACCGCGTTGGTGGGCAAGGCTCGAGCGCGTGGGTTGTCGCGATTCGTGATTCTCTATCCGGACCACGGCTACGGGCGCACGATGGAACGTCTCTTCGACCAAGAGGTTGCAGCCGCTGGTGGGGTCTACTGCGAGGGTGTGGCCTATCCACCGGGCACGAAGTCCTTTGTCGACTACGTCCGAACCGTTCTCGAAACCACCTGCGACGTCGTGCTCTTCGCCGATGTGGCCGATCAGGTCGCGCTCATCGCACCGACGTTCGCCGCCGAGGGCGCTTGGAGCATCGCCAAGGGCGCCCTGCCCGAGCACGCCGAGCGCGAAGTGCACTTCCTTCTGCCGAGCCTGAGTTGGTCGACCAAGCTCGTCAGCCGCGCAGGTCGCTACCTGCAGGGCGCGCTCGTCGCGCTTCCGTTTTACGAGGCGTCCGAAGCCACCCTCAATCAGCACTTCCGCACGGCCTATGAAACCCGATATGGAAGGCCTCCGCAGATGTTCTCTGCGTACGGATACGACGCCTATCGACTGATCTCGGCGACCCTGCGTCAAGGAAACCAAACCCGTCAAGCGCTCACCGATGCGCTGAAGAGCGGCTCTGGCGTGACGCCAGTAACTTCGGTTGATTCGTTTTCATCGGGGCGCACCCCGGCGCACCCGCCCCAGGTGTACGAGGTTCAAGGGGGACTGCTCCAATCGGTGGAGTGACGGCTGCTGGTCACAACTCGAAGAGTTGGCGGGGCTCCTCCAGCCAATGGTCTGGTTTGGCGCTGGCGAGTCTTTCTCGTGGCAATGGGCCCCAAGTCACGGCCACGGTAGTTACCCCCGCACGCCTTCCCGCTTCGATGTCGTGATGGGAGTCGCCGATGAAGAGCGCATCGTCCGGCGATGAACCGAGGGCGTCCAAGGCCATGAGGACCGGCGCAGGATGCGGCTTGCCATGGTCGACGTCGTCTGCGCAGACACGCACGGAGAGCTCCTCTTCGAGACCAAGAAGATGAAGTCCGCGTTCGGCTCCCCTGCTCAACTTGCTGGTCACGAGAGCGAGCTTGGCCCCCCGTGCGTGCAGCGTTCGGACGACATCGACGACGCCGGGGTAAGGCTTCGCCAACTCGTCGTGGTGGCTGAGGTTGTACCCCAGGTACGTGTCGAGCATGGCAGCGAGCTCTTCCTTCGAGCGCGCCACCTTGCGCAGCTGCTCACGAAGCGGCGTGCCGGTCCCCTCGAGCCAATAGGAGTCCGGCAGTTCACGTTCGAGGTGTAGTCGAGACGTGTGATGAAAACTCGTCAGAATCAACGCAATTGAATCAAGCAAGGTTCCATCGAGGTCGAACAGGTAGGTGCGCATCGTCGCCTATGTCCGTCTCTAGGACACTCGATGGCTAGACGCTACTCCGTCTTGGGCGAAGGCGCCTCATTGTGAAGCCGCCGCGAAACCCCAATGCACAGCTCACTCGGCGCGTTCGGGCAGACCGGGCATCGAGAGCAGCCGTTTGACGCCCTGTTCGTCGTACTGCGCCAGCCCTTGCGCTTCGAGGTCTTGCACGATTGTGACGAGCTTCCCGATCCGTTTCTGCTCGCTCAGCAGCTTGCGGATTTCGTCCTCGGCGTCATCGAGGGTGCGCACCTCTTCGGGCACAATCTCCGCCAGCACGATCGCGTGCCAGCCGTATGAAGTCTTCACCGCTTCATCGAGAGGTCCCTCGGTGTTCGCCGCGAAGAGCGCGTTCTTGTAGGGCTTCTTGATGCTCGCCGTCTTGCTGATCGCCGGCAAGTCCTCGACCTTCACGTTGAGCGTCAAGCTTTCCGGTCCGCCCTTTGCATAGCGATCATAGACCGTCCTGGGGTCCTCGGCCCGTTGCAGCTCCGCCACGATGGACTTGGCAAGTGTCTCCCCTGCTTTGCTCTGGTCCTCGACCAGGATGTGCCATGAGCGGCGACGCTCCGGGACCTTGAACCTCTTCGCATGCAGAGCGTAGGTCGCGTCGACTTCCTCTTCGGAAACCGACTCGGGCGTGTTCTGCTCTTCGAGGTCGCGAAGCATCATGCGCACCATCAGCCGCTCAATCCTGCGCTGGTCTTCTCGATTTTCGGTGAATCCGAAGCGTTGAGCTTCTTGAAGCAACAGCGCCTCGTCGATCAGTCGCTCGAGCGCTGCCTCCGCGCCCACCTCCTCCGACACCATGCAGCTCTCGACTTCGGAGGCGCCGATCGAACCGCCCCCGACACGGGCCACGACATCGGCCACGACACGGTCGTGCGGTCGATGCACCTGGATCTTCTCGGATTCAGGTTTGCAGCCACCGAGCGCCGCCGCGCCGACCACGGTGATGACGATGAGGATATGCATCACGGCTCAGCCGCCAGCGGTCTCAGCCGGCGTCACCAGCCCGGCTGCGAAGTCGGGCCTGGATGGGTAGTGCCTCGCCCCGGAAGCGAGTCCAGACGGACTGGCCCTCTTCGCGGGTTCGAAGCTCGTCAATTTTGGCCACGGCTCCGGGACTACCCTCGACCGCGATTTTGTCGAGCGCCATGAGCGCAGCGAGGCGAACACCGAGGTCCTCGTTACCGAGCTGGCCAACCAACGCGTCGATAGCCTTGTCGTTGCCTTTGGCGTAGCGCCCCAGCATGTACGCTCCCTTGCGCGCCTTGTCGGCGTCTGCGCTGCTCGCTTTCGAGACCCAGCAATCGACATTCGTATCGCACTCGTTTGCAAGGTCGAGCAGAGGGTTGCGCTCTTCGAACTTCTCCCGGTAGCCACCGGCCTCGGAAGGTTTCTCGTTCGCAATAGCCTGCGCGAGGTTCGCCGCCTCGGCCTTGTTCGCGAGGAGCGCGTAGTTCTGCACGGCGATTAGACGCACATCAGGATTGGCCTTCTTGTCCACCACCTGGGCGTAGATAAAGGGCATCATCTCCGCGTCGTACGTGTGCGCGATTACAGCGATCAACTGCGCACGCATCGCGACGCCTTGGTAGCCCTTTGGGAGATCTCCGTAGACTCTCTTCAAGGTTGTGCGAACACGGTCCTTCTGCGCCTCGGGAACGTCGACGCGCACCAAGGCGATGGCCGCGTTCAGCTTGCGGGCCGTATCCGAGGACGCGGCCTCTTGAAGGAGTGGCTCCAACGCCTGGGAGAACCCGAGCGCGCCAAGCGCAAAGCTCGCTTCGCCGCCGGTCACTTGCCGGACCGCAATGCTGCGGGCCAGATCGGGCCGGCGGGCCTTGATGGCATCGATGTACTGCTTCGCAATCGCATTCGCCGTCGCATCCTTGCCCGCAAGCATTGCAAGCAGGGGTTTGAGTGAGGGGCGGCCGATGAGAATCAGCGCTTCGGCAGCCACATCGTTCATGCGGAGCTCCGGATGATTCGGCGCAAACAGAAAGAGGCACTTGATCAGAGCGGGAATTGCTGCGGGGTCCCTCAGCTCGCCAAGTTGCTGCGCAGCCAAACGATTGATGATGAAATTCTGCTTCTCGTCTTGTTTGGTGGCGATGTTCGTCAGGATCTCGGTCGCGCCTTTGTCCTTGAGCGACCCGAGGGCGCGAATCATAGACACGCGCATCTTGTTATCCTCTGAGCGCGAGTCTGTGATGCGCTCTAATGAGCGCGCAAGTGCTTGGATGACGTTGGCGCGCTCGGCCGCAGGAATGTCCATCGCCTGGATGGTCTGGGCTGCACGAGTCGCGTGATCTTCCGATACTTCGGTGCGCCAGTTCAACGCTTCGAGCAGCGCTGGGAGGCTTCGCGGGTCCTGCATTTCGTGCAACAGATCCAACATATGGAGCCCGTTGATTCGGTCTTCCGGGTAATCGATATATGCCCGCGTGAGTGGATCGACGATGACATCGGCGACTGCCTTTACGTCAGCGCTGCTTCGATCCCCACCGTTCGCGGCGAGTGTTTCGGTGTAGACTTTCTTGAGATTAAAGACTGCGTTCTCACGCCGAACCGGATCGGAAAGCTCACTGGCTTGTCCTTCCGGATCGTCCTCCGCGGCATGACAACCCAAACCAAGCGTTGCAACGAGAACTGCAACCGCCCACCCCCTGTGGCGCACAATCATTCTGAACCTCCCCACACGGCCCGTTTCCCCATTTGTTACGAAGGCTTACGCAACCAGCGAATGATAGCGAGCCCGGATTGGCGCTGTCAAACCTTCTTCAAGCGCCCTGGGTAGGCTGGAGGTCCCATCGGAGGTCGGCCCGGCCTCGGGCGCCTGTGAAGCGCAAGAGTATGAACTTCGCACCATCGGGAATCGTTTTGCGGCCGTCGGCCTCGACGGCGGGAAACGTGAGCCGAAAGGTCTCCCGATAGGGACTCACCTGGGGGAAGTAGACCCGATCGACCGCGGTGGGGCGTTTCACACGCTCCATGAGCACCGGGACGGTCTGGTTACCTGCCGGATCGATCAGAAGCACCCGCCATGCTGACGACTTGCCGGCCAGGTTTGATTCTCTGAAGTCCATCCCGGACAAGGTCACGAAAAACCGGTGTTCCTGCCGCGAGCTCGCCAGGCTGGCGTCGAGCATTTCGTCGCGCGCCTCCGGCTTGAGACTGTAGTCGTAGGCGTAACGAACCACGTATGCCCATCGAAACTCCCAGGATTCGAAGGTCGCTGCCACATGAATCTCGTGAGCCAGCTCCTTCCACGAGAAGGACTCTTTGTCGCGCGTCCACGCCTCCCAAACGCTAATGTACGACTCGGGTGTGAACGTGCGCGCACCTGGCTGCATCGAGATCTTCGGGTGCTTGCAACCTGAAGCGGCCCCAACTCCGATGACGAGCCAAAGTAGTGGCAGTGCCCAAGCGCGCCTCATGCATCCCCCATGAAGTCTGTCCGGTCGTACAGAGTGCTGAAGGACACGCCGCTGTCACGAATGGCGGCGGCCCCACCTTCGAGTCGGTCGACCACCGCGATCACGCCCGCAACCTCAAACCCCGCGTCGCGGACGGCTTGGATGGCGCGAAGGGTCGATCCGCCGGTAGTCACTGTGTCTTCGACGATGACGAGTGTTGCGTCCCGGCTGAGGCGGTCGGCGCCTTCGAGCATCTTTCGGGTGCCGTGACCTTTGGTCGCCTTGCGGATGTAGACTGCATCGATGGGACCGCCGTCCGCCCAGGACGCGCTTGCGACCGCTGATGCGAGCGGGCACCCGCCGAGCTCGACTCCAGCGACCGCCGAAACGGGACCCATGACGTCGCGAATCCGTTTGAGCAGCGCCTGACCTACCAGCACGTGGCCTTCGGCCAAGAGCACGGCCGGCTTACAGTCGATGAAGAAGTCGCTTTCTTTTCCAGAGCTCAGCACGAAGTTGCCGCGACGGAATCCGCGTTCCCGGAGAAGCTCGAGCAGTCGATCCACGGGGGTGTTCCACCACGTCCGGGCCTCCTACGCAACCGCGAACTGACCCACGGACGGACTTAGAGGACACGTTGTCGAAACCCGATGCCCCGCTTCGCGGGATGGATGACTTGCTCGTGCTGTTCCACGACGCGGAGAAGCCGCGGGAGCGTTGGCGCATTGGTACGGAAGCCGAGCGAATCGCGGTACAAAAGGCGAACGGGAGACACCTGCCTTATGATGGCGCTGTCAGCGTCACGGCGATCTTCGACCGGCTGATCGCGGAACACGGCTGGGAGCCCCAGCGCGAAACGGAGGGTGGTCCGATCATCGCCCTTCGGCGTGAGGACGCCTCAGTGACGCTCGAGCCAGGATCGCAAATCGAGCTGTCCGGGGCGCCGTATAAGACGGTGCACGACGGCAAGACGGAGTCCGATGCCCATTGGGCCGACCTCCAGCCGGTCATCGACGAGCTCGGGCTCGTGTGGCTCGGGCTCGGTTGCCACCCCTTCGCGTCGGTCGAGGAGCTCGGGTGGGTCCCGAAGATGCGCTACGACGTCATGCGCGAGTACATGCCGACACGCGGCTCGATGGCGGGCGACATGATGACCAAGACCTGCACCGTGCAGGCCAATCTCGACTATGCCTCAGAAGACGACGCCATGCGCAAGCTCCGCGTCGGTCTACGCGTGCAACCGATCATCACCGCGATGTTTGCCAACAGCCCGTGGGAAGGTGGCCAACGGAGCGGCTACCGATCGTATCGCGCGCTCGCCTGGCTTCACATGGACCCCGACCGCTCCGGGTTGTTGCCTTTCGCCTGGAAAGACCATTCCTCGTACCTCGAGTACATCGAATGGGCACTTGCCGCGCCGATGTTTCTCGTGAAGCGCAACGGCAAGGCTCATTACAATACCGGCCAGACGTTCGGTTCGTTCATGGAAGATGGCTTCCAAGGCATCAAGGCGAACTACGCGGATTGGGTGGATCACCTGAGCACGATCTTTCCGGAAGTGAGGCTCAAGAACACGCTCGAATACCGGGGCGCTGACGTGCAACGCCCGGAGATGTCGTTCGCCCTCCCCGCTCTGTGGAAGGGACTGTTGTACGACGATGACAGCTTCCGCTCGCTCGAGGGCTTGGTGGACAGCTGGTCGTTTCCTGAAGTTGATCGTCAACGCGACGCACTCGCGCGGCACGGCGTTCGCACGAAGTTCATGAACCGCGAGGCCGTCGATTGGGCGGGCGAGGTGCTCGAGCTCGCAGAGGCGGGCCTTCGGCGAATCGGCGACCAAAACGACGTGGGTGAGGACGAAACCGTCTTGCTACGCCCGTTGCGCGGGCTCCTCGAGGGTTCGCGGTGCCCTGCCGACGTCCTGCTCGAACGTGTCGGCGACGACTTTCCGTCGCGCGACGCGGTGATTCGTGTGGCCGGGATCTAGGCGCGGGCGGGTGTCCGTCGCTTCGGCACCTTTGCGCTCAACGTTTGCGCCTGATGCTTCAGGACTCGCCCGAGGACGTTGCCCTTGAGCACCGCAGAGCTGCAGAGCATGCCGCCCATCATTGCACCGACGACACCGGCGGAGCACACGTCCGCGCCCGTTAGATACAAACCCTTGATCGGCGTGCGCGGACGAAGCCAACGTTGCTCGAAGCGGTGCGCAGTGTGTTGGAGGCCGTAGATTTCGCCGTGCGGGTGCGCCGCGAAATTGCGGGTAGAGAGCGGCGTCGACAGCTCCGTGATCTCCACCTTCCCGCGCGTGCCGGGCGCGTGCTTGTGTAGCGTGTCGAGCAAACGCTCCGAAAGACTTGCCTTGAGATCGTCGTACTCGGCGCCCCGCTTCTTCCACGGTGTGTTCTCCCATGCTTGGAACGGTTCGTAAGGCCCCAAGGTGACGGCCTCGATGGTCGAGTGGCCGGGATAACGGCGATCGAAGTCCGGGTCCTTGGCTGATGGGAACGACAGGTACACGACGGGAAGCGGCGCGCGGATGTCTTCCTGGAAGCGCTTGAAGTTCTCTTCGTGCTTGTGATCCCGATACACCCAAAGATTGGTCTTCTCGAGCCCCAGATCTTCAGTGGTGCCCTTCAATCCGACGTACAAGGATAGGTGTGCGATCGATGCGCCTACCTCGTCCACCTTACTCGGGAACCCAGTCGCCTTTGCGGCCGCTTCCGGCAGCAAGCGCGAGAACGTGTTCACCGCCCCGGCATCGCTGATGATCGTCGGCGCGCGAAGCTCGTGACCGTCGACGAGCTTGACGCCCACCGCTTGCCCATTGTCGATGATGATCTCGGTGACCTCCGCGTTGGTCACCACCTCGCCACCTGCGCTTTCGATCACCGGGAGAATGGTTTGGGCGATTCGAGCGGAGCCGCCGATGGGATACGCAGCGCCACGGAAATAATGGCTCGCGACCATGGCGTGAATGAAGAAGCTACTCTCGGACGGCACCAATCCGTAGTCTCCGAACTGTCCCGTCAGCACCCCGATGAGCTCTTGATTCTGCGTGAGCTCTTCGAGGACTTCCCGCGTGGTCTGCATAGCCTCTTTGAGAAGCGGACGGCGCATCATGCCTCCAAAGAGCGTCGAAACGAACGGAGGCATCGCCTTTTCTGCGAAGAAGAGCTGCGCCTTTTTCGCGGTGGCGATGACCTTCTCCAAGTACTGATTGATCGCATCCTTTTCATCGGGGAAGTACTCGTGCAGTTGCGCGCGGAAGTTCTCGAGGCCCTTCACGAAATCGTACGAATTTTCGCCGAGAAAGATGCGGTCGTACACGTCTCCCATGTCGGCCCATTCGAGCTCACCGTCGGTGAGGAAATCGAAGAGCCTCCGGGAGGAAGCGCGGGGATGGGAGACGTCGCCGATGTAGTGAACACCGACATCCCACTCGTACCCGGGCCTGCGGAACGTGTGCGTGAAACCGCCCGCCGTATAGTGTCGCTCGAGAACGAGGACACGCTTACCGGCTAGCTTCGCCATGGTCGCCGCGACGGAAAGCCCCCCGATACCCGAGCCGATGACGATTGCATCCCAGTGATCGGCGAGGCCGGGATGTTGCTTGTACGATGTTCCGATTCGCATGTCGTTCTCCTATGTGCGCGTCACTGCGCTGCTTCCGGCTTCTCGAAAACCGTCGACACCAACTCTTCAAGACTGCAACCCATCACGAGCTTTCCCGCGAGGTGCAGCGAAACCAGACCGTGGACCTGAGCCCAAAGATAGTGCGCCCGGGGAAGCGACTCTCCTTCCAAGAGCCCTGCTTCCACGCTCGCCTGCACCGCTTCGTGAAGATAAGAAAACGAGCGCGCCTGCTCCGTCTCGAGCTCGGGATAAGTCCCGGCGGGTGCTTGCAAGAGCTCAAACATGATGTGGTACGCGTCCGGCTCATCGAGCGCGAAACCCACGTACGCCCTACCCAACATCCGGAGCGCGTCCTCCGGATCCTCAATCCCTGCGACCGAATCGCGCTGAGCATCGGCGAACCTCCGGAACGCCTCCGTCCGCACCATCGCAAACAACTCTTCCTTGTTGTCGAAGTACCGATACGGCGTCATCGGGCTCACCCCGAGCTCCTTCGCCAACGACCGGAGCGTCACGCCCCGATACCCCCGCTCCGCAAACAGCTGCGTCGCAGCAGCCACAGCCCGCCCCCGAAACGCACCCAACTCCTCCGCCGTCAAAACCGCCCGAGCCACCCAAATCATTTACATCGTAAATCTTAGCGAGTCAAGGGGACACCCTCCGGACCCCTAACCCCCCGACCCCGACGAAACGTCGTTGGGATCCTTGCCTGGGGAACTGTCTGTTCTCGCGGGGTTAGGACCCCGGATCCTGTCCCTATTTCAGGGTTACGGCTGCCCAGGCGCGTTTGCCGGCTTTTATGACGTAGCGGCGGCCTTTGGGGAGTTTGGCTTGGGGGTCGGTTAGGCGGTCTCCGTCGATTTCTACGCCGCCTTGTTGGATGCGGCGGCGGCCGTCGCTGGAGCTCTTCACGAGGCCGATGTCGCTCAGTAGCTTGGGGACCCAGACGGTGTCTTCTTCCAGGGTGACGTCGTGCTCGGGAATGTTGTCGGGGATCTGACGCTTGGAGAACTGGGCTAGCCAGGAGGCTTCGGCCGCGTTCGCCTGCTCGGCGTCGTGGTAGCGGGCGACGATCTCTTTGCCGAGAGCGATCTTGGCATCCCGTGGGTTCATGTCGCCTGCAGCGCACGCGCGCTTGCGCCGCTCGACTTCGAGCGAGGGCTCTGTAGAGAGCAGCTCGTAGTAGCGCCACATCAAGTCATCCGAGATGCTCATCAACTTGCCGAACTGCTCTCTGGGCGGTTCCGCCACGCCTATGTAGTTGTCGAGCGATTTGCTCATCTTGGCACCCACGATTTTGCCGTCCTCGAAGCGCGCGTTGATGCCTTCGAGAATCGGCGTCGTCATGACGATCTGAGGCCGCTGACCCATCTCTCGCATGATCTCCCGACCGACGAGCAGGTTGAAGAGCTGGTCGGTCCCGCCAAGCTCAACGTCGCATTCGAGCACTACCGAGTCGTACGCTTGGGCAAGTGGATACAGTAGCTCGTGAAGCGAAATGCTCTGGTGCTCCGCCCAACGCCGCTTGAAATCGTCGCGCTCCATCATGCGTGCAAGGGTGTACTTGCCTGCAAGCCGGATGACGTCGTCGAACGCCATCTTGCCGAGCCACTCGCCGTTGTAGACGATTTGAGTGCGCTCTTGATCGAGGATCTTGAATGCCTGCTCGGCGTACGTGTGCGCGCCCTCGAGGATCTCGTCGCGCGTCGGAACAGGTCGCGTGCTGCTCCTCCCGGACGGGTCGCCGATCTGCGCCGTGAAGTCGCCAACGATGAACACCACGTCGTGCCCCAGCTCTTGGAACTGGCGCATCTTGTTGAGGAGCACCGTGTGCCCGAGATGGAGGTCCGGCCGCGTCGGGTCGAAACCCGCTTTGATCTTGAGAGGCTTACCTGCGTTCAAACGCTCGAGTAGCTCCGTCTCGACATGCAGGTCGACCACACCGCGCTTGAGCTCGGCGAGCTGCGCTTCAGGCTTCATCCGCAGCCTCTACTCGCCGGACTCGGCGGCCCCGCCCTCGGCACTGCCACCATCGACGAGCTCTTTGAGCTCTTTGCCGACCTTGAAGAACGGAAGGCGCTTCTCGGGAACCGGCACCGGCTTGCCCGTCCGAGGGTTCCGCCCGCTGTACGACTTGTATTCACGGACCGTGAAGCTCCCGAAGCCCCGGATCTCGATCCCCTCCCCTTGCTCGAGCGCCGATGTCATTGCGTTAAAGACGCAGTTTACAACGTGTTCCGCTCGACTTTTGGTGATCTTCGTCCGCTGGGCTACAGCGTCGATGAGCTCCGACTTCGTCATCGATTCTCTCCCCATTGGGCGCCAAGTATATCCAGGCCCTCAGGCGCGTCAACAGCGATTTCGCGCACTTGCGTCCTTTCTCTATATACGGACCCGGGCGTTATCCCAGTGGGAGAGAAGAGTTGCAGCGTCGTTTTGTGAGGCGAATCGCACTATCGACAGACATACCTCAGCCCGTGCTGTCGAGGGCGGCGACCACATCAGCGATCAGATCGTCGGTGTCTTCGATACCCACAGCATAGCGGACGAGGTTGTTCCTGATGCCGATCGCCTCGCGCTCCTCGTCGCTAAGCTCGAAGTAGCTCATCAACGCCGGCTGCTCGATCAGCGACTCGACGCCGCCGAGGCTTGGCGCGATCCGCGGGATCCGACATGCGTCCACGAAACGGCTCGTCCCCTCGAGATCGGCGTCGACCTCGAACGTGACTACGCCCCCAAACCCGCTCATCAGGCGCTTAGCGGTCTCGTGGTTCGGATGAGAGGGAAGGCCGGGATACCAGATCCGCCGAACCCGAGGATGCTGCTCGAGCCGCTCGGCTATCGCCTGCGCGGAGGCGTTTTGCTGCTCGACACGAAGGGCCAAGGTCTTGATGCCGCGGTGGATGAGATAGGCAGCATGCGGATCGAGGCAGGCGCCGAAGACGCTGCGGAGGTCGCGAACCAGCGATACCAGCCCAGCCTTCCCCGCCACCACCCCACCGAGCACATCGTTGTGGCCCCCTAAGTACTTCGTAGCGCTGTGCACGACGATATCGATCCCATATCGCGCAGGCTGGAAATTCACAGGCGTGGCAAACGTGCTGTCGACGAGCGTCTTGACCTTTTTTTCGCGGCAAATCTCTGCGACCTGCTCGAGGTCGGGAATCGTTTGGTAGGGGTTGGTGGGAGCTTCGGCTATCACGAGCCGAGTCTCGGGCCGAATTGCCGCTCTCAGGGCCTCGATGTCCGCCGGCGGGATGAGCGTGCTCGATATGCCAAAGCGATCGAGGAACGTCGTCACAAACTGCCTGGTCCTGCGATAGCAGTCCGCAAACAGGATCACGTGCGAGCCGGACTTCACCAGCGCCAGAATCGTCGAGGTCACCGCAGCCATGCCGCTCGCAAATGCCACAGCGTCCTCGGTGCGCTCGAGCGCTGCTAGCTTTTCTTCAACCAGGCGAACCGATGGATTGCCGTACCGGCCGTACTCTTCGCGTTGTTTTCGCCCCTCGAAGTACGCGATGAGCTCGGCAGTATCGGCAAACGAATACGTTGCGGTCTGCGTGATAGGCGCCACCAACGCGTCGTACGGATACGTCCTCGGTTCACCGCCGTGAACCGCCAACGTCTTCTGGGAGATATGGTCCTCGTCTGACACTAAGAGGGGAGCGTAGGAGAGCCGATCTAGCGGTGCAAGGTCCGGCAGCTACGGCTGAGTGCAAATGCTGGCTGCGACGTCACGCACGCAGTCGAAGGCTGGGTCCCCTGCGCCGGGATTCGATTGTTGACCGTTGAGCGTGTAGACCCGGTCGCTCGGCGGACCAGTGAACATCGGAGCAGAGCCCGAGTAGATCACCGCGGCGTAGTCCTCGGAGTGGGTGAACGTGGCCACCCCGACCATGACGTCCGAGCCCGATCGGAAATTGACGTTGCCGGTATTCGCGCTGCGTCCCCCATACGAGACAACCACCCAATCGAGCATCGAGCCGCCCGACCCCTGGCTGAAGTCGATGCCGCGCCAGAATACCGGCGAGATGGTGTCCAGGCTCGTGAAGATGATCGGCTCAGAGCTGGTGCCGCGCGCATCCAGCGCGCCGTCGTTCCCATCGCCCACGCGCAATCGAGAATCGCTCGCGAACCGAAGCTCGGCCCCGGGCTCGATCGTCAGTACCGGAAGCGGCTCCAAAGGGTTCGATCGCCGCACCTCGATATTGCCTTGCACCACGTACGGAACGTCATTGGCTGGCCAGGTCGCCGTCTTGTCGACACTGGCGGCGACAACCCACACGCCTTCATGACCCAACGTCCCGGAGGTGTTGTTGCCGGCCAAGGAGTTGCCCGTGCCGAAGCGGCCGATGAAGTTTGCGTGAATGCGGACCGCGGAGAAGCGCGACCCCACGACGGTGTTGTCGTTGCACCCAGCCCCGCAATGCGTGGAGTTGGCAAACGTCATACCGTATCCGTTGCTGTTCATGATCACGGTGTTCGAGACGGCGGGGGTCGCGGGAACGCCCCCGCTGCTTTCCACCACGATTGTGGCGCGCGAGGACGCTGTACTCAGACCCGGGTCCGAACCAGCACTTTCCATTACGGCGTGACTGATCCGCGATGTGCCGGCGCCGCCCGATCCGCGCAAACGAATCCGGTTCCAGTACGCAGAGCCCGCCACAGGCGCGAACACCACAGGGTCGCTCGCCGTTCCGTCGACCACTAGTTGGCTGTCTACCATCGTGAGGTTCCCGTTGAGTGGCATCTCGATTTGGTTGCCCGCATCGATCGTCAGCGATCCATTTGCCACTGTCAGGCCCCCTGTAGGCCGAATAGGCTGCGTCGAAGCGTCGCTCGCCGCGGGTCTGCTCCACACCATCTCCTCGCCTGTGATCGTGCTGCCCCGGACACGCAGTGGTGCCTCGTACGTATTCGACGTTCTCAGAACGTCGTCGAAGCCGCCTAGTGCGGCACTGACGGAGATGCCAGCCACGTCGAGCACATTGTTCTCGAACGATCTCACGCGTGCACTGCCGGCAAGGTAGACGCCCACCGAGCCTGCATCGCCGCTCTGAACGAGACAGTTCTCGATGATGGCGACGCGGTCGCCCGGGTTACCCGGATTATCGAGTCGAAGGCCGCCGTTGACAGCACCGCTGAAGCCCTGGACCTGCACGTTGCGTAGGACGGTGCCCGCCTGAATGAGGCCATCGAGCTCAACGCCATTCCATGCGGCGCCATCGGCGACCATGCGGATCGGCATTTCGGGAGTTCCCAAGGCGACTACCGTGCCCTGCTCCGTGCCGGTCGATACTTGGAGGCGCCTGCCTGCCGCAAACCGCATTTCGGTGCCGGGTGTGAGAGTCATCGTGCTCCCACCTCGGACGGAGATGCCGTTCCTCAGGTAGAATGGCACGCCGTGGTTCGTCCATGCGGCGTTCGCTCTGCTGACGATCGAACCCCGCACGAAGATCCGATCCTCGCCGTTGCCCGTGAGCGCGAGATTCGCACCCAGCGTAGAAACGTCGTCTGAGCCAATGCTAATCGGCGAGCGCCCGTTCCCGGTGAGTTGGTTGTCCGCGAACCAATCCACCGAATCCGAACCCGCCCCCGACTGTGCAAAGAGGCCGTAGTTCAAGCTCTCTCGGATGATCGTGCGCTGGATGACCGGTGCGGACCCGCTGACCGCCTCGACTGCACCGCGCTCGGTGTCTGTGTTTCGCCGTCCACCAAACTCTACCACCGCGTTCCGAAGCATCGTTGCTGCGGAAATGATGTTGGCGCCGAATCGAAGGCCTCTGTAGTGGCCGCTCGGCGTTGAACCGCCGACCTCTTGGAAGCGCGTGAAGACGATTTGGTCACCCACGCCGGGATCTCCGCCGTTTGCCACCAGCGCCCCGGCACTGTTGGCACCGACATCCATGCGCAGATTCGTATTGCCGGCAAACATCACGACTGCGCCCGGCTCGAGTGTCACGGTCGCACCATTTTCGATTCGCACGTCACTGATTACAACGTGAGGGCTGTCAATTGCCGCAAGCGTGACGTCCGCGCTGATGGTCCCGCTCAGGGTCGAACCATCGCCTCGGGTGACCGTGAAGCGCTTCGCGAGGCTGGTTGTCGATCCCTGGTCGACCACGACGTCGTACACGCCTGACGGACGGCCGACGTCGACCGGGACTATCGCACTGAGTGTGGAGTCATCTATGAACACGGTCGTCAGGGTCTCGGTGTATCCCCCGAGCTCGAGACGAATCACCGGCGCTGCTGCGCTCACGAACCCGCCGCCGCGAACGACGACTGGAACGGCGGATTGGCGGCGACCTGCGGCCGGTGTGATCGAGTCGACGCCGGGCGGTGCGGCGATGACCGTGATGTCGACCGTGGCGCTATCCATTCCCTCGACATTGGTCGCCACGATGTCAAACGAGTGATCACCGATATCCGTTTCCTCAGGAGCCGGATTAGTCGTAGACGCAGAGAGCAGGCCCGTCAGCGGATCAAAATCCAAGAAGCGTGGGAGCGTGCCAACGATCGTCAAAACGGGTGCGGGTTGGCCGGTGGCCATGGCGGAGGCGCCTGGGAAGGCTTCCCCGACCTCGAGCGTGAACGTCGTGTCCGGCGTGACGGTGAGCATCGGAGTCGCCGGCGGGTAGACCGCATCGACGGAGATCGTCTCTTCGTCGCCCTCATCGAGCACGTTCTGCGCCCGCACGATGTAGCTGTACGCGACCTCGCCGTTCGCCTCCGGCGCCGTGAAGCTCACCTCTCCGGTGTCAGGGTCGACGGTGATCGCCAGGTCCGCTGGGATGGTTGATCCAACGAGACTCCACACTACGCCGGCGCTCTCGCTCTCGGGTGTGAGGTTGACGTCATAGTTGTATACCGTTCCCACGAACATCGTTGAGGGCGGTGGCGCCGTCACCAGGTCGATCTCCGGAACCGCCGGGCGCGAATCCACCGTCACGGTGAACTCCTGGACGTTCGGATCGCCGAGGCCGTTATCGCCCTGCAGCGCAATGCGATAGTCACCCGGCGCCACGCCGGCCGCATCCCACTCGACTGTCACCGCTGCCCCTTCAGGCGGGCTCGTCACAATCGTCACGCCGGTGGCCGGCGTTCCGGCCGATGGTGTATTCACCGTCCATCGAATCGTCGGCGCACCCGATGCGGTCGCGTCGTACCGAAGCACTTCCCCGGAATACACGCGCTCGGGGGGCGTCGACGTGATCACGGCGGGGCCGCCGGTATCCTCGACATCAACCGTGAACGCTTGATCTGTGAACGCGCCGCCGTCCACCTCGGCCGCACGGATCGTGACGTCTTGGGGGCCAGCCTGATCGGCGGTGGGTGTCCAACGCACGGCACCTGTCTCGGGATCGATCGTCAGTCCGACGGGAGCCACGGGTGCGCTCCATAAAACGTCACCATTGGCGACGACATCGGGATCATACGCGTACTCTGCGGCGACGGTCGCCTCGGTCGGGGGCTCCGTGATGAAGACCGGTGCGTTCAAGTCCTGGACATCGACCTCAAACGCTTGTGTGTCGCTTCCAGCCAGATTCGTTGCACGGATCTCTATCGCAACGAGGCCCTCGCTCTGCGGTGTCCAGGTCACGACACCGCTCGTGGGATGGAGCGCGAACTCTTCCGGGCCTGACACCACGGCGAAAGCAATCGGCGTCATTCCACCAGCGTTCACCGTGTAGTTGAACGGAACGCCAACCGTGGCCGTACCAGGCGGCGTTGACGTGATCTCCGGAGCCATGCGCCCGTTGACGCTGGTTCCTCGCCCACAGCCGCTGGTCATCATCCAAACCCCGACACACACCGCGAGCCAAGTACGCATAGGTCCAATCATCGGTTCCCTCCGAACACCCGAAGTCCTATGCTAGCAGATTTTTATGCAGTCACTGTCGTGACCTGTTGAAATTTCACACTTTTCACTAGGTTTCTAGCTAGTCTCTTCCATACGCAAGATCCGCGAGGACATCGTCGACCGAGACTCTGTTTTCCGCCGTCCACAGCGGTTGGAACAAGCGGTCCCATGTATCTGTGAACGCCGCGATCAGATCGTCCCAGACCTGCGCCTGCTTCCGAATGACTTCCGCGTAGAGCTTGGGGTCCATTTGCTTTAGCGTGTGCATGATCGACTCCTTTCAGGCGTCATATGAACAACTTAGCGCCGAATCAGGCCCTTTAGGCGCAGCCTTGAAGCGCACTTTTGCAGTTGCGTCCCTCAGGCAACGCTGCGACGATGCAGTTGATGTTCGATTGGGACGATGTGCGTTATTTCCTGACGCTTCAGCGCCACGCGACCTTGGCTGCAGCCGGGGCTGCATTAACGCTGGACCCCACCACCGTCGGTCGGCGATTGGTGAAGCTCGAAGATGAGCTCGGCGCTCGCCTCTTCGACCGAACGCCCAACGGCTATGTGTTGACCGACGCCGGTCACCGATTGCTCCCTCGAGCGGAGCGAATCGAACGCGAAGCACTCGGCGTCGAGCGTGACGTTGCCGGCGAAGACAAGAAACTAGAAGGTGTGGTTCGACTCACGGCCACCGAGATGCTCACGACGCGATTCATCGCTCCGCAACTTCGTCGATTCCGCGAGCGCTATCCGGAGATCCAACTCGAGCTGCAGTGTACGAACTTGGACGTCAACCTCGCGCGCCGTGAAGCCGACATCGCGCTTCGTCTCGCTCGCCCGACGCAAGAGGACCTCATCATCAAGCGCCTCTCGTTCATCCACCTCGGGCTGTATGCGTCGCTCGACTATGTTGATCGCTTCGGCCTTCCGAACGAGTCATTGGCCGGACACCAGATGATCCTCTTCGCGAACACCCCTCCGTTCCGCCGTGAAAACGAATGGATCGAAGCGCGCATGGATGGCGCCCGCGTTGCGCTGCGCTCGGATAGCGTGTCCGCCACCTACTCGGCTACGGTTGGCGGAACGGGGATCGGTCTACTCCCTTGCCTCGTCGCCGACCACGATCGTCACCTCGTGCGAGTGCCTGTCGAGGGCGCCCCAGAGCCTCGCCAAATTTGGCAGGCGGTTCACAAAGACCTACGCGACAGCGCGCGGATTCGCGCAGTCCTCGATTTCTTGGGAAAGGCCCTGACGCCGCCACAAGAGAAGGTCGCGGCAGCGTAAGCGCGCTGCGTTCTACGAGAGCGCGATTCCGTCCGGCCTCATCTTCACCGACAGGCGGCGTGCGCCCCAGGTGCCTGGGTCAGGCTCGAAGACCCCGGGGCAACGGGCGTCGCATTCCGGGCAGGCTCCGTCCTCGAGGTTCCATGCAATGACCTCATACCAATCGCGGGCAATCAGCACGCTCCCGCACTTCGCGCAATACGTGGTGTCGCCCTCGCTGTCGTGAACGTTGCCAGTGTAGACATGGTGAATGCCCGCCTGCTTGGCGATACCCCTCGCGCGCCTCAGCGTGGCCCGTGGCGTCGGCGGCACGTCGCGCATCTTGTAGCTCGGGTGGAACGCCGAGAAGTGAAGCGGCACGTCCGGTCCGAGCTCCTGGACAATCCAGTCGACCATCCGGCGGATGTCGTCTTCCGCGTCGTTGTACCCGGGGATCACGAGGTTCGTGATCTCGAACCAGAGGTCGGTTTCGTGCCGCAGATAGCGCAACGTGTTGAGCACCGGCTCGAGATGAGCACCGGCAACGCGGCGGTAGAAGTCCTCGTCGAACGCCTTCAAGTCGATGTTCGCGGCGTCGATGAACGAGAAGAACTCCTCCCGTGGCTCGGCGTTGACGTAGCCTGCGGTCACCGCAACGGTGCGGACGCCGCGGTCGTGGCAAGCGGCCGCCACATCCCGCGCGTATTCGAGAAAAATAACTGGATCGTTGTAGGTGAAGGCGACACTGCGACAGCCGAGGCGCTCCGCCGCATCTGCAATCTCGTCGGGGCTGGCCGAATCGGCAAGCGTGTCCATCTTTCGCGACTTCGAGATGTCCCAGTTCTGGCAAAACTTGCAGGTCAAGTTGCAGCCCGCAGTTCCAAACGAGAAGACAGGCGTTCCGGGGAAGAAGTGGTTGAGAGGCTTTTTCTCGATCGGATCCACCGCAAAGCCACTGGAGCGACCATAGGTCGTAAGCACGATCCCATCATTTTCGCGGGCCCGCACGAAGCACAGGCCGCGCTGCCCTTCGTTGAGCTTGCATGCACGCGGACAAAGCTCACAAACGACCCTCCCGTCGTCGAGCTCGCTCCAATACTCAGTCTGTACGGTCGATGTTGCTGCCCTCCCCATCACCGGCACGATGCGCACGAGTTGGTCCGCTGACAAGCTCGGTGGCGCGACATTGACAAGTGATGCGTCGTGCGCAGAGTCACGATGTGGCGATTGTTCGACCCCCGGCAGTGGCGGGTTCCTTCTATCCGGCAGGCGCGGACGCGTTGCGCGCCGTGATTCGGGAGTATCTCGAAAATGCGCGCCGAGATCTCGCGCCAGACACCCCTGTCACTTTCACGCAAGTGAACAGCGTGTGGCCCAAAGCGATCATCGTGCCGCACGCGGGCTATATGTACTCGGGACCAGTTGCGGCGCATGCGTTCGTCCTGCTCGAACCGTCCCGCGGAATTGTCCAGCGCGTCGTGCTCCTCGGTCCGAGCCATCATGTCGCCTTCGATGGCCTTGCCGTCCCTAGCAACGCAGTCTTCGAAACGCCTCTCGGTCGTGTGCCGATCGACGAAAGCGCGCGCCGCCTATTGCGCGAGCTCCCCTTCGCGAACGTCCTCGACGACGCCCACCATTGGGAGCATTCCCTCGAGGTTCAGCTCCCGTTTCTGCAGGAAGCGCTTGGCGCCTTCACGGTCCTTCCGATCGCAATAGGACGCGCGACTCCAGAGCAAGTCACCGAAGCGTTGGAAACGCTCTGGGGTGGAGACGAGACCTTAGTGGTGATCAGCTCGGACTTGAGCCACTACCACGACTACGACACCGCAAAGCGCATGGACGCAGCCACCGCTAGCGCCATCGAAGCCTTGGATCCGGAGCGCCTCGCCCAGGAGGACGCTTGTGGCTGCATTGGCGTGCAGGGGCTGTTGGAGGCCGCGCAGCGACACTCACTCGTCGCGAACACTTTGGATCTACGAAGCTCGGGTGACACGGCGGGCGGCCGCGGTGAGGTCGTCGGCTACGGGGCGTGGGCGTTCACGGTTTCCAAGAACGGCTCTCCGTAGTTCTCGATCCGCGCGGGACCCATCCCAAAGATATCGGCAAGCGCTTCCATCGACGTCGGTTTGTAGGCGGCTATTTCAAGAAGGGTTCGGTCGTGGCAAATCACGTAGGCGGGGACGCCCTTCGCGCGCGCGATGTCGAGCCTCTTAGAACGCAGGCTGTCGAAGAGCGATGAGTCGACGTCATCCGGAAGCTCGCGCGCGGACCGTCGGCGCTCCTTCTTGGCCGCTCGCGCACGGCCCGCGTCAGGTGCTGGAACGAGGACGCGAACCGGCTCTTCATCCTTCATGGTGGCGATGCCGAGAGCCGTCAGGTATGGAGTCGGAAACTCGCTGGTCGTGAGGTCGACCAAGCCCGCGGTGATCAACCGCCTGAGGAGCGCGAGCACCCATGCCTTCGGGTGGTCTTTGAGCAGCGCGTGCGTCGTGAGCTCGGTCAGGCCCAGGCGGCGCAGGCGTTCGTTGTCCGTTCCATGAAGCATGTCCGAGACTGCGGTCAGCCCCGCACGCCCTTGGTTGCGAGCGACACCGGCCAGAGCCTTGCGCACCATCAGCGCCTCTTCTTCGGATGCGCTGCGCTCGGCTCCGTCCTCGCCTCGTTCCTCGAGACGCTCGCACACATCGCAATGACCGCAGCCACCCAGCGTTTCTTGTTCGTCACCGAAGTAGCGCAGGATGAAGTCGTGACGGCAGCTTCCCGCTTCGACGTAACGCATCAGATCGAGGAACAGGCGCCACTGCTGCTGCACGTGCTCCGAATCAGGAGCGCTACCAGGATCTCGCCCGCCGCTGAAGCCGATCAAGCGGCGCCGAAGCCCCAAATCTCCGGAGCTCGTCAGCAAGAGACCATGAGCCGGCTGTCCGTCACGCCCCGCGCGTCCGACCTCCTGATAGTACGCCTCGACCGACCCGGGCGCCTGCGCGTGCACGACGGTCCGGATGTCGGCCCGGTCGATGCCCATTCCGAAAGCGTTGGTGGCGACCACGACGTCGAGGGAGCGATCGGAGAAACGTTCATTGACCTTCTCTCGCACGGAAGCGGAAAGCCCTGCGTGGTACGCGGCCACGTGCCAGCCGTCCTTGGCTAGTATGTCCGCGAGCTTCTCGGTGTTGCGCCGTGTCGCCGCATACACGATGGCGCCGCCCTGCGGGCTCTCGGGCCCACCGAGCGCACTGCGAAGCGCACCGAGCATCAGCTTGCGCCGCTCCGTCGAGCTGTCGCTCTCGACGACCGCCAGATGGAGGTTCGGCCTCGAGAAGCCCCGAAGAATGACCGCGCTCCGCTCGGAGCCCAGGCCTAGACGCTCTTGAATCTCACGCCGCACGATGGGCGTGGCGGTTGCTGTACATGCAATGACGCGCTGCGGTTGCATGCGTGTGATGACATCCCCGAGACGCAGATAAGACGGCCGGAAATCGTGCCCCCACTGCGAGATGCAATGCGCTTCGTCGATCGCGAGCAGCGGTGGCTCGAGCCCTGTGAGCTTGTCGACCAGCCACGGCGACTCGAGGCGCTCGGGCGCCACGTACACGAGTTTGTATCGGCCTTCAAAGATTTCTCGCTCCCGCTGCTTCAGCTCCTCAGGAGAGAGGGTCGATGCGAGGTAGGTTGCGGCGACCCCACGCTGCGTCAGCGCACGCACCTGATCCTCCATCAGCGCGATGAGCGGCGAAATCACGATCGAGGTGCCTTCGAGCACGGCCGCCGGAAGTTGGTAGCAAAGCGACTTGCCCCCGCCCGTCGGCGCGATCACGAGAACCCTCTGCCGCCCTTGGAGCAACTCGTCGATCGCCTCCCGCTGCCAGGGATGAAAAGCCGAAAGCCCAAACCGCTCCCGCAAAGCCAAGTCGATGTCGCTCATGAACGGGAGGCAACCTAGTGCGGTCGATGACTGCATGCCAGACCTATCGGCCGCCCGAGTCGCTGGTTGCCATCCAGTCGTTCTCGGGCCGCGGGCCGCGAGTCTCGGATCTCGAGCCCCAGGCCCCGGCCCTCGGGCCCCAACCCTCAGTGCATCTGCCAGCGTCGGCCGGCGCTTAGCCCTCCGCCGAAGCCCGCCTGGACCGCGAACCACGAGGCGGCTTCGTACTCGAAGCCAGCGCGCGCCGCGAACATCGAGCGGCGAGCGCCGGCTTACCAGATGATCTCGACGTATTCTGCGGCGCCCCGGATTCCCTCGACTTGGAGCTGCGAGCCGTCGTCCAGCTGGACGGTCCCGCGGATCTCCCCGTGCACCTTCCATCGAGTGAGCGTGAGGGGGGGACCGAGGCTCAGCGTGGTCGAGTCATCGAAGTCAGGTGTCAGGGTCAGGTCGATGCGCTCGTCAGTGCTCGTGAAGCGCCACGGGGCCATCAGGTCGTCGAGGTCGTAATCCCACTCGCTTCGGCTGATCTTGTGGAGCACGCCATCGATGATGACCGCGTCGGCCGTCCCCGGACTATCGTCTGCGAAGACAGTGCCCAAGTTGATGCCAACCATGTGCCCATCGGTCATCCCCGCGAAGTGTCCCCACTCCCAGCGAACATCATGCGGCCAAGCACCACGGCCCCAATCGAGCACGCCAAACGAGCGTCCCTCGGGAAGCTCGTAGACGTTCTTGCCAACTCGGACGGAGCCGGTGGCCGGCATGCTCACCCGCTTGTTCTCGTAGAAGAACTGCCCAGGCTCCTCATCGAACTGGTGCACCACCGCGATGCTCTCGGTAGCGCGGCTGTCCGAAAGCTCGAGGTGAGCTTCCATTCTATCGTCCGCGCCCTCCTGCCCGGAGAGGACGGTGATGCTTCGCAACCCCTCTTCGAAGCGATACTCGACGCTTCCGGTTGTGGTCTCGAACCGCGTGTTCCCAAAAGGCGTGAGAGGGAAGTCCAACGCAGACGTGTCAGCGAAGAGGTTCACGCTATGAATGTCGCCAGTCACGTAGTCCTCGAGTGTCAAGATGGCGAAGGACAGCAAGCCGAGGTCGGAAAGGGTCAGGCCGATCGCGAAATCGGGTGCGAAGACGGCGTAGTACTCCCACTCCCGAAGCCCATCCACATGCTCTTCCTGAACGAGCGACCGGTCGTACTGCACCAGCGGACCGCGGGCCCACCCGTGCGCGGCCACGCTTCCGTCCGCATGGAGCAGGGGCGTCTCCTCAGTGATCTCGCCAGGGTCGCCGCCGGCGCTGCCGTCGGTCTTGCAACCGGTCAACGCGAGGCCGACCGCCAGCGCGAGAACGAAACTGCGTCGCATCTGAATCATCGTCCTGTCACCTCACCCTGTGGCTAGCTATTCTTCCTAGCACCGATAGGGTCGGGTTTCTCGGGCAGGTTGCGCAGGCCCATCCACGCCAACGCGACGATGTGACTGGCGACCTTTTCGACCGACGGCTTGCGGACGACGCTCCACCACTGACCTACGAGTGTCACCATTCCGATGAGCGCGTGGGCGTAGATGGGAGCGACGTCGGGATCCAGGCCCGCTTGTTTGAACGCCTCGGCGAACACGTCGCTCACGCGCTCGGCCACCTCGTTGAGAAGGCTCGAGAACCCGCCGGAGCCCGACGCGGTGGCGGGGGCATCGTGCGTCAGGACGGCGAATCCGTCCGGGTTGTCCTTGACCCAGGTTAGGAAAGCCAAGGCCGATTGCTCCGCGCGCTCTCGGGGCGAGCCCGCAGAGAGGGCTTCGGAGATCACCCGGATCACGTATTCCATCTCCCGGTCGACCACGACGGCGTACAGCCCTTCTTTGCCACTGAAGTGCTCGTAAACAATCGGTTTTGAGACCTTTGCGCGGCTCGCGATCTCCTCGACGGACGTCGCTTCGTACCCGTTTTCGGCGAAGACCTCGCGTCCCACCTGGATGAGTTGGGCTCTGCGCGCCGCCGCTGTGAGTTTTTTTCTCGAGGCCATTTGACACTGTTACTACGGTGCCGTAGGTTACGCAACAGTAAGTTACCAATACGTAACTTCATGAGTGTTTACGCGCCAATTGGCGCCATCAGGCTTGAGGAGAAAAGCCAATGTACGTACTGACCTGTGCCGCCGTCTTTCTGGTGGCCTATCTAATCAACACCACGATTATCTCCGTCTTGTATCACCGGGGCCTAGCGCACGACGCGGTCGAGCTCCGCCCAGGCGCCCGCAAGTTCGCCGCCCGCTACGGGATCTGGCTTACAGGTCTCGACGCCAAGGGTTGGGTCTGCATGCACCGCATGCATCATACGCACTCCGACTCGCCGGAGGATCCGCACAGCCCGGTGCACTACGGGTTGCTGGGCGTCCTACTCGGCCAGTTGAAGAGCTATGAACGCACCCTGGTCGGCCTCGCGCGTGGCCGAAGCGAATACACCGATGAGGTGGCGGACCTCGAGTTCGATATAAGCGCGCTCAATCGAAAGGGCCTTTGGTTCCTACCTTATGTTCTGCACGTGCTCATCGCTCTGGCCATCGCCGTGCCGACGGGCATGTGGGCCTTGGGCGCCTGCTACTTCCTCGGCATGATGAGCCATCCGATCGAGGGCTGGATCGTCAACTCGCTCGGGCACGCCGTCGGCGGCCGCAACTTCGAGACGCCAGACAACTCACGCAATAATCACCTCGCTGCATGGTTGATCCTCGGTGAGGGCTACCAGAACAACCATCACCGCTACCCGGCGTCGGCGAAGTTCTCATACCAGCCGTGGGAGCTGGACCTTGGCTTCGGGGTGAGCCTGGCACTCGAGAAGCTCGGCGTGTTGGAGATCCAACGTGACCTCCTCATTCCCTCGCCTCCCACCGCAACGCGGAGCTTGGCCCATGACTAATCAGTCCTCCGCGATGCGGGTCGTTGATCGATTCGTCGATCACGGTGCACCTCTTTCGTTTCGAGAGCTATGCGCTCGCGTGCTCGAGGAAGGGCATGACTACTTGATTCTCGATCTCGACAAGACCACTCACCTCGGCCGCAATCTCGGGGAGCTCCTCGCATGGGAGCTCTGCGCTCATGATGTGTACGGTGAGTCGGTCACGGGGCGTCCGGTTGGCCGCTGGTTTGGTGGGCGTGTGCTTCTCGACTGGTCGCAGCCGGCAAAGCTCATCCGCTACCTGGGCGCTGGCGCGCAAAGATGGGCCTTGGCCGGGATTCACTATCTCGTCTGGGGCAGGATGGCTTCGCGCATCCCCTGGCTTCGGCGGCGCGCATACAGCCGTTTCGGCCCGCATCCAACGAGCGCCGTGCAGCGGCGTCCACAAATGGTCGCACTCGAGCACCTCGCGACAGCCGACGAGGCCCTTCTGCTCAAACTGGCTCGCAGAGTCTGGGAGCGCCAGGCTCCGGACCAGGTGATCACGCGTGAAGACCTCGACTGGATTCGCGCTCGCTCCCCCGGCATCAAGATCATTGTGAGCAGCGCTTCTCCCAAAGCGATGTTGGACGTGGCGGTTGAAGAGCTCGGCGCAGACTGGGCGACCTACTCCACCGCCGAACGAATCAATAGCGGGACGGCCAAGATCGACCGACTGCGTGAAATGTGCCCCCGCCTCTTCGATCCGAAGACGAACGTGCTGGCTATCACGGACACGAGCTACGGCGAGGATCATTGCTGGACAGAGCACTTCGCGTGTGTCGTCGATATCAATAGCCCGACTCCGTTTTCGCCCATCGTTCCGCAAGCGTCCCCGACTCGAGCCGTGCACTCCGCAACCGTGCTGACTCGCGAAGAACAGCGTCGCCGCGCCACGGGAGCTGCGGGTTATCTCGACGCCCGCAGGAAAGAACGAGCACCGATGGCAATGGTCGAGCTCGACGGCGAGGCACTGCGTTCACTCCTTGGAGATCTGTTGGCGGAGACAAACCAATTCGCCACGCAGGTGGCGCCCCTTCGGCAACGATGGGAAGTGGCACACGCCCTGACCAAGCTCGCAGAGACGTCCCGTGCCGTGCTGACCGTGCCTTGAAGGCCTAGCGCGTGCCCATGCTTTCAATGCGCCGTGCAACCTCGGCAGCCCGTTCCATCACCAACATGTGACCGGCGCCTTCGATCACGTGAAGCTCGTTGTCGGGGATGGTTGCCGCTAGGTATTCAGCATACTTCGGGGGGGTCAACGCATCGTTCGTGCCCGCGATGATCAGCGCCGGGACTTGGATGTCTTTCGCGTTCGCCATGCGGTCGAAGCCATCAGCGGCGCGCCAGTCGGTGCCGCCGGTTTCGATGGGCGTGAGCTCGCGTGCTGTTGCGGCTTCCTCGACGATAGCCGGGTCTACATCTTGCTCGTAAAGGCCCGGCGGCAAAGGCGGCAGCTCGCCGGTCTTCGCACCTTGCTCGAACGACTGCAGGATCATCGGATGCACGCGTAGGCGCGCGCCGGTTGCAAGCAACACGATGCCCTTGAGATGTTCAGACGTCGACGCCAATGCGTGCTCGATCGCCACGCCGCCACCGAGCGAGTGGCCAACGACCAGGTAGTCGCCCTCCACTTCCGACTCGATGAACCGCGAAAGGAAGGTCTCCATTTGGGCGACCGTGCCGAGCGCGGGACCCTCGGTTCCTGCTCGGTCCGGCAGGTTGATCGCGTACCGGTCTCGATTTGGAAGGGCGTCGAGGAGCCGATCATACGCGTGGTGATTGTCAGCGGAGCCATGGATGCAGACCAAGGCCGGCCCCCCGCCCCCTTCGTGCCGGAACGTAACGGTGCGTCCGTCGATCTGCCGGCTCTCTACCACAGCGCTAGCTCCTCACTTGCGCTCGCGAGCGCGATGGCCTGAAAGCGAAAGACACGCTCGCGCGCATAGGTGCCGGTGTACTGCAGCGCCAGCTCGTCGAAGGACACTGTGCGCAGGAAACGATAGCCGCACTCCAGCATCAAGGGCGTGGGGTCGTCGATGCCGAACTGCATGGGTTCGCCGAGCTCGTCGATGATGCCCTTCATCGCGCGGTCTTCTTCCCGGAGACGCGGGCTGGCCTTGGCCATCTTGGTGTTGAGGTAGTCGAACACCAGGAGCGACTGGGGGTCGAATTCGGAGGCCAAGCGCTGCAGCGTCGATCGGGCGGCCTCCTCGGCGAGGTAGTAGATCACGCCCTCCCACACGAAACACACTGGGGATCCGCCGTCGAGCCCGGCGGCTTCGAGGAGCTGCACGAAGTCATCTCGCTCAAAGTCGCATGGCACAAACGTTGCCGCGTCCATGGGATAAGCGTCAAACCTCGAAAGTCGTTCACATTTATCAACTTGGCTCGCCGGCTGATCGACTTCGAAGAAGCGCACGCCTTCCCGCGCAAGCCGGGCCGCCCGGGTGTCGAGCCCAGCGCCGAGGACCACAACCTGCCGAACGCCTCGATCGAGCGCACGTGTCACGCAGTCGTCGATGTACCGCGTTCGGA
>JAFDAJ010000439.1 GCA_019313915.1 Deltaproteobacteria bacterium | reverse complement strand
GGACAGGTCTGCAACCGGCAGGAGATTCCGGAGCTGGCCGGCAATGGTCTTTCCTCCTTCGGAGAAGACAACGACGGCGACCTCTACATGCTCTTTTTGAACTCGGGCGAGGTCTTGCGAATCATCGCGGCGCCCTAGCCTACGCCCCGTCGAAACGGAGCCGCAATCGCCAGTTGGATTGGCAAATGAGATTCGAACTCACGACTTCAACCTTGGCAATATTCGCCTAGCCCCCGATCGGCCCGATGGGCTAAGAGAGGAGAGTATCCGCGGAGCGAGCCCATGAGCACCAACTTCAAGAACTACGAGAACCCGTCGATCTTTCATCGCTGGGCGGCCGCCCAGTGGCGCCGACCCAAGGACCCCACCATCTACGGCGCGACCGAAATCGACATGGAGCCAGCGCTGGCCTTCGTGGACGAGGTTCGCGAAGAGTGGGGCGTGCAGGTCACGGTCACGCACCTGGTGGCCAAGGCGCTGGCCATTGCCATCGCCCGCCACCCGGAGACCAACGCCAAAGTGCGGTTTTGGGGCAAGTTGGAGCTACGAAAGACCGTCGATATCACCGTATTGATCGCGGGCGCCGGTGGGCGCGATCTCTCTGCGCACCGACTCACTGCAGCTGACAAACTGCCGCTGCGCCAGTTGGCAATCGACGTAATCGAAGCCTGCGAGCTCATCCGCGCCGACGACGACCCCAAGTTCCGCAAGAGTAAGGAGCTTATGGACAAGCTCCCCTGGTGGATGATGCGGCCGTTCCTTTCGCTCGCCAGCCTCTCGATGAACGAGCTGTACTTTGACCTTTCGAAACTCGGCTTGCCCCCAGACCTTTTCGGCACCGGGATGGTGACCAGTCTCGGCATGCACGGTGTCGACGAAGCCTACGCGCCCCTGACACCGATCGGTCGCATCATGGTCGACGTGCTTCTCACGCGCGTGCGCCAGCGCCCTTGGGTGGGAGACGACGGCGAGCTTACCGTTCGGCCGACGCTCAAGGTCTGCGCTACCTTCGACCACCGCGTCGTCGACGGCATCCAGGCCGCCAGGATCTGTCAGGAGCTTCACAGCCTGCTTGGCGATCCCGATTCGCTCCGCTGAAGCTTGACGAACTTTTTTAGGGGTGGGGTTTGTCGAGAAGGAGGTCCACTTCTTCGAAGGGATGGCCGGCGGCCATGCCACGCAGGTGAACCCTACGGGCACGCTGGCGTTCCTCGGCAACCTCTCCCAGACACTCCTCTTCTACGATGCGCGCACGCTGCGCGAGGTGCGCCGCCTCTCCACGCTGCGCTTCTGCGCGCCCGAAGTCCTCTACTCCAGCCAAACCCACGTGGTGTGGCTGTCCGAGAAGACCTTCATCACGGTGCTTGGAGACTCGTTCTGGCGCTTCGACATGGACGACCTGGAGCACCCGGTCCGCCTCGGCGCCCACCTCGTGAAGCTCCCCCACGCGCTCAAACGCTCGCCCTCGGGACGCTACATCGGTTACGGCTCCATGGACCACGACCACAAGGGCTACGCGAATGAGCTCGGCGTCTTCGACCTCACCACCAACACCGCGCGCGTGGTGCAGCTCCCGGCCACCGTCTGGCATATCGCGCCGCACCCCACCAAGGACCTCTTCTACGGCCCCAGTCAGCGCGTCGCCCCACAGGGGCACGAGTTCGGCGAGTACACACTCGCTCACTTCAAGAACTACGTCTTCGAGATCGACGCTGCAACGGCCACCGTTACGCGCCACGCCTCCATCGCTAAAGAGCTGCCCGCAGCGTTCACCTCCGACGTGGCGGTCACGTCCGATGACGTCTTCTACAACGCGTGCGCCGGCGGCACGCTAGTGCGGGTCGATCTCGAGACGTTCAAGCATGTGCAGTTCATCGACGAGCGCCCTAGCTTCCTTCGCTCGCTCCCCCATCTGCGCAGCGGCTGGTCGAACCTCGTAGAAAGCTTCAGCCGCGTCGACGTGTTCGGCAACTCGCATCTGCTCCTGAAGGCGCTGCGCGCCACCCGCTTCAGCCTCCTCGACGGCAGCCTCGGCCTGCAGGTGAGCCCCGACGGGCGCTTCATCCTCTCCGCCCACCGCGGCCTCAACGAGGTCATCGTCTATGGCCACCCGGAGATGAAGGTGCACAAACGCATCCGCTTCCCCTCCATCCGCGGCTTTTTCCCCGAGCACATCGGGCTCCTCGACGATCCTCGCCTCGGCTTCCATCACAGCACGGTCTCGACCGCGACCGTCGGCGCTTGAGAAGATTGGACCGAGGTTGAGTAGAGGTTCTACAGTAGATTAGGCCAGCGGCTTCTCTGCGACGATCCTCCAGTTCAGATCGGCAATTTTGGCCTTTTCGGCATCTGTCCATGCCTGGCCACCGCTTTGAAGAAGCTCGAGCGACTCTTCGACCCAAGAGGGCAAAATGCGAATGGCTTCAAGCGCCCTGATGAACTTTCGCCCACCGAGAATCAAATCTCTCTTTTGCTCACAAATCGGCCAGGCCGCGCTTTTCGAAGGCGCTGAAACGACGATTTCGAAACCCGCCCTTTCCAAGGCGGCGCACAC
>JAFDAJ010000185.1 GCA_019313915.1 Deltaproteobacteria bacterium | reverse complement strand
CGATTGCGAGCGGAATCGCCAAGTACGCGAGCTCGCCGGACCACCGGAATGCGTTCGAGAGCCGCTCGGCGCGTTCCCAGTACGTTCGTTCCCCTACCAAGCTGACCATTAGCGAGAGGATGCCGCTGAATGTCGCGACTAGCGTCAGCACCAGCGCCGCCGAAGCGGCACGGGTCGGGCGCAAGTGAATGCCGGCGAGAATCAGGAGCAGGATCAACGCGTGTGCAAGTCCAGCGAGTGCGAGGACAAGCTCTACCCGGGTCATCGCACGGGGCAGGAACGTCATCATGGTGACGATTGGGATCAAGACCCACCCGAAGCTTGCGACGCCGGCTCGGGCGGAAAACGGAAGACCGCTCTTGGGCGACGAAATCGATGCGAGGCAAAAAGACAAAGCCACCAACGCACTGATAACGCTGAGGTTGCGCGCGAATCCGCCCGCGCCGTCGACTCGGGCGAGCGCGCCGCTCGACCATGCGTCGACGCCTAGCGGAATCGCGACGCGGTTGATCAGCAGGTCGGCGAGAGCCGCGAAAGCGGCCATCCACGCAAGCGGAGGGACCGCAGCGAAGTAGAGCGAACGTTCGTCTTCTACAGTTGTAACAGCGGCCACGGAAGCTACGGATGAATCGATGCCCACGGTCAAGGTGCCCGGACCCTACGCGTGCAATCTAGCGTATTCAAGCCACTCTGCTAAGACCATCCAAATGATCGAAGTCCGCAATGACTGGACCAAGGAAGAGGCGCGTGCGCTTCACGATCTGCCTCTGACCGACCTGTTGTTTCGGGCTCAGGAGGTGCATCGCGCTACGCAGCCGCGCGATTCGGTTCAACTCTGTTCGCTGCTGTCCATTAAGACCGGCGCGTGCCAAGAAGACTGTTCCTACTGCCCCCAGAGCTCGAAGTACGACACGGGTGTCGAGGCCGAGCGTCTGATGGATGTCGACGCCGTGCTCGAAAAGGCGCAAGAGGCAAAAGACGCGGGGGCGAGCCGATTCTGCATGGGCGCGGCGTGGCGAAGCCCGAAGAAGGGGAGCCGGCAGTTTCAGCAGGTGCTCGAGATGGTGACTGGGGTTCGCGACCTCGGGCTCGAGGCCTGCGTCACGCTCGGGATGCTCGACGACGAACAGACCCAGGAACTCAAGGACGCTGGCCTCACCGCATACAATCACAATCTCGACACGTCTGAGGAGTACTACGGGGAGATCGTCACGACCCGCACGTACAAAGACCGTCTCGACACGATCGCACGCGTGGCGGCCGCAGGCATTTCAGTCTGTGCCGGGGGCATCATCGGGATGGGAGAGAGCATCGACGATCGCGTGGCCATGCTCGTGACGCTCGCCAGCCTTTCGCCGCAGCCCGAGAGCGTGCCGGTCAATGCGTTGGTTGCGGTGCCTGGCACCCCTCTCGACGATCAGAAGCCGGTCGACTCACTCGAGATGGTTCGCATGTGCGCCGTCGCCCGCATCATGATGCCCGGCGCGCGGGTGCGGCTGTCGGCCGGGCGCGCCTCGCTCAGCCGCGAAGCGCAGCTGCTGTGCTTCATGGCGGGCGCGAACAGCATCTTCTTTGGCGACAAGCTGCTCACCACCGGAAATCCGGACCATGATGCGGACCTCGAGCTGCTGCGCGACGCTGGGCTGTCTCCACTCGAACCGGACCAGGCCGAGGGCGGTGATGCATCGCGCGTGAAGCCTTCGGCGACGGCATCAGACGCCGCAGAGTAGGCCGAGATAATGAAATCATTGGTTTTTTCTTGCCAACATTTATTGAATTTGATTTGCAACATCTGCCAGCTATAAAGAAATCATGCTCGTTTGCCACTGCCATGCAGTCAACGACCACACGATTCGCCGATGCGTCGCCGACGGCGCGCGAAGCCGGAACGAAGTCCGCGAGGCCTGCGGCGCCGGTAGTTCATGCGGTGGTTGCCGGCCGGCAATCGAGCGATTGATCGACTTGCACGGCGACGGATCGAAGGCGCCCAACGCGACCGGCACCCAGGGCTGACGCCGCGGCTGATAACGCCTTTCAACTTCACACTCAGTGCATTGCAACGAGCATAGGCGGTCCCTATGCTCGCACGAAGGAAGATTCATGAAGGGCAACGAAGAAGTCATCAACGTGCTCAACGAGGTGCTCACCTCGGAGCTCACCGCCATCAATCAGTACTTCATTCACGCGAGAATGTGTGAGGACTGGGGCTTTGCCAAGCTGGCCGCGAAAAAGCGCGCGGAGTCGATCGAAGAGATGCGGCACGCCGACATCATCATTGCGCGTATCCTGTTTCTTGAAGGCGTGCCCAACATGCAGCGCTACTTCCCTGTCAAGGTTGGCGAAGATGCGATCGAGCAGCACCGCCTCGACCTCCAGGTCGAATACGATGCCGTCAAGCGTCTGAACGCGGGCATTACGCTGTGTGGCGACAAGGGCGACCACGGCACTCGCGAGCTCCTCCAGACGATCCTCCGTCAGGAAGAAGAGGGCATCGACTGGCTCGAAGAGCAGCTCCACCTGGTCGACGCGATTGGTCAGGAACGCTACCTGACCGAGCAAATAGGCAACGCCGGGAATTAGCTCTCCCGCGGTTCGCTGCTACAGATCAAGCGATGAACCCGCACCCGCTCGCTGGCCAGCCCGCGCCCTCGAACGTCCTCGTCGACGTCGCTAAGCTCATCGCCGCGTACTACGACGCAAAGCCCGATCCCAATGAGCCCACCCATCGCGTGAGCTTTGGCACGTCGGGTCACCGAGGGTCGTCCTTTCGCCTCAGCTTCAATGAGGAGCACATCCTCGCGACGACACAGGCGATTTGTGACTATCGCGTGGCCGAGGGGATTGATGGACCACTCTACGTGGGGGTCGATACCCACGCTCTGTCCGAACCAGCCGCAAGAACTGCGCTCGAGGTTCTTGCCGCAAACGGTGTCGAAGCGTGCATCGCGCCCGAGGGGCACTTCACGCCGACGCCCTCGGTTTCGTTTGCCATCCTCGAGCACAATCGGAATCACGCGAGCGACGCCGACGGCATTGTCGTGACGCCGTCGCACAACCCACCCGAGGACGGTGGCTTCAAGTACAACCCGCCAAACGGCGGTCCCGCCGACACGGAAGTTACATCGTGGATCGAAGACCGAGCGAACAAGTTGCTGGCGGCCGGCCTGAAAGACGTCCGGCGCGTCGCATACGATGCTGCCCTTCGCGCCGATACGACGCACATTCACGATTTCATCACTCCCTATGTCGACGGGCTCGATACCGTCCTCGACATGCGAGCGATTTCCAACGCAGGCCTTCGAATCGGTGTCGACCCGATGGGCGGCGCCGGCATCAAGTATTGGCCTCGCATCGCGGATCGCTACGGACTTCGGCTCGACATCGTCAACGAGGTCGTCGACCCGACGTTTTCGTTCATGCCGCTCGATCACGACGGGAAAATCCGAATGGATTGCTCTTCTCCCTATGCGATGGCTCGCTTGGTCGATCTCCGAAACCAATACGACATCGCGTTTGGGAACGACACGGATTTTGACCGGCACGGGATCGTCACCAGCAGCTGGGGGCTCCTCAATCCGAACCACTATCTCAGTGTGGCGATCAGCTATCTGTTCACCGAGCGCGGCTGGGACGAGGGCGCGGCGATTGGCAAGACACTCGTGAGCAGCGCGATGATCGACAGAGTGGCTAGGGATCTCCGCCGTCGCCTCGCCGAGGTCCCCGTGGGTTTCAAGTGGTTCGTGCAGGGGTTGATCGACGGCTCCTACGGGTTTGGCGGAGAGGAGAGCGCCGGCGCTTCGTTTCTTCGCAAAGACGGGAGCGTCTGGACCACCGACAAGGACGGCATTCTCTTGAATCTTCTCGCGGCCGAGATCACTGCAACGACCGGTCAAGACCCGGGCGACTGTTACCAGAGCCTCACACGCCAGTTCGGCGCACCTCTGTACGAGCGGATCGACGCGCCTGCGACCCCAGCCCAGAAAGCAGCCCTTAAGGGGATGAGCGAGTCAGACCTCGACGCTTCAGATCTCGCCGGCGAGCCCATCAAGCAGGTGCTCACCAAGGCGCCAGAGAACGATGCACCCATCGGTGGGCTCAAGGTCACGACCGAAAACGGCTGGTTCGCCGCTCGACCCTCCGGCACCGAGGACGTGTACAAGATCTACGCGGAGAGCTTCGTGGGCCGCGAGCACTTGGCATCCATTCAAAGCGAGGCCAAAGACCTGATCAGCCGGGTGTTCGACAAGAACGCGCCGGCTTGAGGCCCTAACGCAACCGTGTTTCACTCCGGCGCGTGTTTGCTCTCGTAACTGGTGGTGGTGGCCGTCTTGGCAACGTTCTCGTGCGACGCCTCCTAGAGAATCGCCAGAAGGTGCGCGTGTTGGAGCCTGGAACTTTGCCAGAGTCCCTCGCGGGCCTCGACATCGAGTTCATGTCGGGTTCGGTGCTCGATGCTGGAGACGTCGACCGGGCTACAGACGGCGTGGACGTCGTGTATCACCTTGCCGCTAAGATAGACCTTAGCCCGAAAAAAGATCCGATGATGCACGCCATCAACGTCGAAGGAACCCGCAAGGTCGTCGACGCGTGTCTGTCTCGGGGCTTGCGATTGGTGCACACCAGTTCCCATCACGCCCTCGAGCGCGAGCCGCTCGATGAACCGTTGACAGAGAACAAGCCACTCGCGCTCAACGAGAAGTGCGAGTACCACCGCTCCAAAGCGGTCGGCGAAGCCATCGTGCTCGAGGCCTGTGAGCGTGGACTCGACGCGGTCATCGTGAACCCGGGTTCGATGATCGGTCCGCACGACTACGAACCCTCGATGATCGGTTCCGCATTGATCGACATCTACTTCGGCCGAGTCCCCGTGTTGCTCGAGATGTTGAGTGACTACGTGGACGTTCGCGATGTCGTCGACGGCATGATTGCAGCTGCCGAGAAGGGCCGGCGTGGTGAGCGATACTTCCTCACCGGGGACGT
>JAFDAJ010000054.1 GCA_019313915.1 Deltaproteobacteria bacterium | reverse complement strand
AGCGCCGTGATTGGAGCGCGCACACTCCGAGCCCAAGCAAGACCATCCAGTCGCTTCGGAGCGTGGAGCCCCCCCAGTTGCTTCCGAACTGATAGACGGTCGTCGCTCCGTAGGTGACCAGACAGACCAGCGCCGCACGCAGTCCGAACGTTCGCCACGCCACGATGAAGAAGATCAGCAGCAGGAGTGGGTCTAGTGCGGCAGCCCATAGAAACGTGGCTTCGTTTGCTTCGGCGGAGCCGTAGATCAAGGACGCGACGAACAGCCATGCAGGCGTGGCATTGCCGCCGTGATCACGGAGGCTTTCCAAATAGTCCCGGGGCCCCATCGTTTTCCAGAAATAGGACATGTCCCGCTTGAACTCGGTCCATCGCTCAGGAGAAAAGCGATCCTTTACTGCGTGGATCTCCTCTGCCAGTTCGGAAACAGGTCGCATTTCGTAGTTCCGGAGGTCCCGGAGCCGGGTTTGCTCGATTCCGTCTAGCGATCCCTCGAGCTCGTCGTCGGCGTACGCCTTTACACTCGCGAGGTACACGCCGTCGTAGCCGAGCTCATCGAAATACTTCACGGCCGGGAAGTACACGCGCATGTCCCAGGTGTGGACGTACGACGGCTTTCTTCCCGCGTCGTCGTAGAACTGAGGATGGCCGTAGTTGTAGAAAGTCAGCATCGACAAGAACGCCATCGCAGCGAGGAAGAAGGTCAGGAGTTTTTTGCGCGCGTGCTCTGGACGCAGGCCGAGCCGGAGCACTACCGCGCACGCCACCGCCGCAGACACGGCGCGCGACACGTTGATCACGCTCGCCTCGACGGGCCACACGATGAACATCAAATAGGTGGCGGACCCTGCGCAAAGTGCGGTCGCTGCCCACAATAGGTTCGAGAGCAGATTCCGGGAGTTGTGTCGGTGAAAGAGCACCGCCAATGTGGCCATCACACCAAACAACAGCAACGCGAGTCGCGCCCACACCGACGAGGTGATTTCCATCCGAGCAGAGACCTTCGGCGGCCAGACCGCAGGCGTCGCGGAAAAGAGTTGGATCTCGCTGACGCTCACCCACGGGTCGCCGCCGATCGCGCTGAGCCGAACGAAGCGCGCACTTCCACCGAACCCGCTCGCCCACCGAGCGCGGAGCCCTTGCGCGCTTTTGGCCGGCGCCCTCCAGAGCGTCGTAAAGTGGGTCCCGTCCTCGGAGACTTCGATGATGAATTCGTCGTTGTTATCCCCCTGAAGGTACGCCGCCTCGATCGGCTTCACCTTACCGAGGTCGAACATTGCGAAGGCGCGGCCTCGACGGAACGAGGCCGCCGCTTCCGACTGCCAAGGGGTGCCTTCGAGCGCCTGTTGCCCGTCGGTCAGGCGGTCGACGTTATCGATATATTGTGACTCGGTTGGAGCATCGAGTGGGATCTGCTCTTCGGGCGCCCCTCGTGCGCAACCTGCTGCAACGACCAATAGCAAACCCGCTATGCCCACACCGAGTCGCTTCATTGCCGTCGAAGCACTAGCAGGCGGAGCGGTTGGCGAGAAGACCGGTGTTCCGCGGTGCGAGCCCAGCACGTCACCAGCACATGGGTGACACAAAATGACAATTGGAACGGACCTAACGCTGAACTTGCAGTAATACCTTATCAGCGGAAAAAAGAGGCATTGAGGCAGAACGCCTTCCTCTGTGCTTGCGCCATGTTACACGAGCGCCTCGCCCCTTTGGAGCTGTTCGTGACGATCGAGTGCGGCCGGCGGAGCAGGTGTGTTCGTGTGGGCCCCTTGATTGACGCGATCACGCGAAACCGCTACTTCCGTCGCCTGGGCGGGGAGTGTGGGCGTAGTGGTGTGCCCCGCGTTATCAACGGAGGAAAATCACTATGACCAAGAACATTTTTCGACTGGGGCTAGTCCTCGCGATTGTCGGTGCGATGATGGGCTGCAAGAAGGCCGACGACGCAGCGGGCGAGGCGGCTGAAGCTGCTGATCACGCGGCGCATGAGGCCACGGAAGCAGCTGAGGCAGCTGGCGAGGCAGCGGAGGAAGCCGCCGAGGCCGCTGAAGAGGTAGCTGAGGAAGCCGTCGAGGCTGCTGAAGAGGTAGCTGACGAAGCCGCGGAGGCAGCGGAGGCAGCCGGTGAGGCCGCTGAAGAAGCCGTCGAGGCAGCCAAAGAAGCCGCCGGCGACGCAAAGAAAGCCGCCGAAGCGGCTGAGTAGCAAACCGCGGATTTCGCATTTTTCACTGGGAAAGCCGGCTCACTAGGGCCGGCTTTTTTCGTGAGTACGTTCCGGGTTCGGCTTGCTATCGAGTGCGTGGCTAACTAGAACATGTTTCACTCCGGACGATTCGCCGGGAAGCGTGAGGCCATGTATTTCGACTACACACCCGAGCAAAAAGCACTGCGCGACGAGCTGCGCGCGTATTTCGACGACCTCATCACCGACGAGCTTCTCGCCGAGCTCGACGATGCCGAAGGTGGCGGGCCACTGTACCACCAGGCGATGCAGCGGTTGGGCGCCGACGGGTGGCTTGGCATTGGCTGGCCGAAGGAGCACGGCGGACAAGGCCGCGGCCCGATCGAGCAGTTCATCTTCTTCGACGAGGTGCAGCGTGCTGGCTTCCCGATTCCCATCCTGACGCTGAACACGGTAGGGCCGACCTTGCTGAAGTTCGGCACCGACGAGCAGAAGGCCAAATACCCGCCGAAGATCCTCGAGGGCAAGTGCCACTTCTCGATTGGTTACACGGAACCCGCCTCGGGCACCGACCTCGCGTCGCTTTCGACGAGCGCCGTTCGGGATGGCGATGACTACGTGATCAACGGTCAGAAGATTTGGACGAGCCTTGCGGACCACGCGGACTACATGTGGCTCGCGTGTCGCACCGATCCCGACGCCCCGCCGCACAAGGGCATCTCGATCATCATCGTGCCCGCGGATGCGGAGGGCGTGCAGATTACGCCGATGCACGCGCTCGGCGAGAACAACGTGCACGCGTGCTACTACGACAACGTGCGCGTTCCGGCTGGGAACCTCGTGGGCGGCGAGAACAGCGGCTGGCACTTGATCACCACGCAGCTCAACCACGAGCGTGTCGCGCTGTGTTCGGTTGGACCGCTCGAGAAGATTTGCACCGAGACGATCGAATGGGCCAAGAAGACGCCCAACGGAGATGGCGGCATGATCATCGATCTGCCTTGGGTGAAGACCAATCTCGCTCGCGTCTATGCGAAGCTCGAAGTTTTGAAGTTGCTCAACTGGCAGCAGGCCTGGGGCATCGCTAACGACACCCTTTCGCCTGCCGACGCCTCCGCGATCAAGGTCTTCGGTTCCGAGTTCTACGTGGAGGGGTCGCGGCTATTGATGGAGGTCCATGGCGCAGCGGGCGTGCTTCATCCTAGCTCCGAGGGCGTGCTTCTTCGCGGGCGACTCGAGAAGTACTACCGCATGTCGTTGGTTCTGACGTTCGGCGGCGGCACCAACGAGATTCAACGAGACATCATTTGCCAGGCGGGGCTTCGCATGCCCCGGCTCGGACGACGCTGACGAGGCCCAACATGGATTTTTCATTTACCGAAGACCAGAACAGCATCCGCGACCTCGTCAAGCAGGTGCTCACCGACATCGTGACCGACGACTCGCTCAAGGCGCTCGACAAAGAGAGCGCCTGGTTCCACGAGCGCGCTTGGAAGCAGCTCGCCGAATCGGAGATGCTTGGGCTCGCGATTCCGGAGGAGTACGGCGGCGCCGGCATGGGGCTGACCGAGCTTTGCTTGTTGCTGCAACAGGTGGGTCGGACGGTTGCGCCGATTCCTGCGATTGAAACCCTCGTGTCCGCGGCGCTTCCGTTGGCAGAGTTCGGGACTGCGGAGCAAAAGGACCGCTTCCTCGGTAGCATCGCGCAGGGCCACACCATCATGACGCCCGCTCTCGTCGATTCGGGGAGCCGTAATCCGCTCAACCCGTCGTCGGTCGCCAAGGCAGAGGGCGATGGTTGGCGGGTCTCAGGGCGATTCAGCAACGTGGCCTACGCGGACCTCGCGGATCGGATCGTCGTTCCGGCTCGCATCGAAGGCGGGTCGGTCGTGGTGTTGCTGGTCGATCCGAAAGCCGACGGCGTTCGCCTCGCTCAGCAGAAGGGCACCAACGGCCAGCCGCTTTGGCTGCTCGAGCTCACCGATGCGCTAGTTGCTGCCGCGGATGTGCTCGGGGGCGCGGACAAGGGCCAGCAGGTCCTCCGCTATCTGGTGGATCGCACCAACCTGGGCATCTGCGCGGTCGAGTACGGCATCGCCGAGCAGGCGCTCTTCATGACCGCCAATTATTCGGGCGAGCGAAAGCAGTTCGGAGTCCCGATTGCCACGTTCCAGGGCGTGACTCAGCGAGTTGGCGACGCGTACATCGACGTTCAGGTCATGCGCTCATCGATGTGGCAGGCCTGCTGGCGTCTCGATCAAGGGCTCGACGCCGACAAAGAGCTCGCCGTCGCGAAGTTCTTCGCGTCTGAGGCCGGTGCTCGCGTCGTGGCTGCCGCCCAGCATGTTCATGGCGGACTGGGCTTCGACCGGGATTACCCTCTTTACCGCTACTTCATGACCTCGAAGCACCTGGAATTCACCTTGGGCGGCACTCATGAAAGCCTCACGCGCCTCGGCGAGCTGATCACCGCCTAATCGACCCTAACCCGGAGAGCAGGCGGCAGCGCGAGCCCGCAGGGCGAAGCCCGGCGCCAAGCGCCGCCAAGGGCGAGCGTAGCGAAGCGCGCGGAGGGAGGATTACGGGTGGGGGTGGGCGGGCGGTGTAACTAAACCGGGCGGTGTAATTAAAAGTCCCTGCCTGGTAGCCGTCAGTTGGTGAAACCGTCGGTACCAGGCAGGGGGATGAAATGAAGGAGAGGTTGTACCCTGCATATGTCCCGCACTCCGGTGTGTTACGGTTACGGCGATGGCTGTCACGACATTCTTAAGAGCTGAAGCGCTAACCACAGAATCTAAGAGGAATTTCATCCGGGAAGTGTGGGATCGCTTGGAACGCATTCCTGGAGGGAAGCTGCTCTACAGCCGGATGGTTGGGCGGCTAGCGCCATACACCGGGACGATTGGTGCGGTGGTTCAGGAGCTCGGCGATGGTTACTCGCGGGTTACTCTGGCTGACCGGCGGGCGGTGCGGAATCACCTGTCGTGTGTCCACGCAGTCGCCCTCGCCAACCTCGTCGAGCTAACGGGCAACCTCGCGCTTGGCTATTCCCTCCCGGATGACGCCCGCTTCATCGTCGCGGGCATGGGCCTCGACTACATCAAGAAGGCCCGCGGAACGATTACCGGCGAGTGCCGCACCCCCCCCATCGACTCCAGCGCCAAGCAGGAATATCAGGTCAAGGTAACGCTTAGAGACGAATCCGGCGACGTCGTAGTGGAGGGGACGCTTCGGACGTTGGTGGGTCCCAAGCAGCGCTAACGAAAAAGGGGACAGTCCCCTTTTTAGGTGGTGGCGCTTTGGAGGAGAGCTTGGGCTGCTGCTCTTGCTTGGTCGGTGACGGTGACGCCACCTAGCATGCGGGCGATCTCCTCGAGGCGTTCTTTGTCGGAGAGGAGGCGGATGTCGCTCTTGGTTCGTTTGCCCACCACTTCCTTGTGCACTCGGTAGTGGGCGTCGGCGTAGGCGGAGATTTGGGGGAGGTGGGTGATGCAGAGGACCTGGCTGTGTTGGGCGACTTCGTGGATTTTGCGGCCGATGACTTCGGCTACTGCGCCGCCGACTCCGGCGTCGACTTCGTCGAAGACGTAGAGGCTTGCGGGGCCTAGGCCGGCGAGGACGCGTTTGATCGCCAACATGGCCCGTGAGAGTTCGCCGCCGCTTGCGATCTTGCGGAGTGGCTTGGCGTCTTCTCCGCGGTTTGGCGCGATGAGCAGCTCGGCGTGGTCGACTCCGGTGGGAGAGAGGCGGGCGCCTTCGACTTGGAGCTCGCGCGGGCCACCTTCGAGGGCGGCCAGCTCTACGGTGACCTTGGCTTCTCCCATGCCGAGCGAGGAAAGCTCCTTGCTGATCGCTTTGCTCAACTTAATCGCAGCGGTTTGTCGCTTGCTGCGGAGCGCAAGCGCGACACGGGAAGCCTCTTGGAGTGCTTCGTCGAACTCGCGCTGGTAACGGTCGAGACGTTCCTCGTACCGTTCGAGCGAGTCTAGCTCTTCGGCGGCTTGGTCGCGGTAGGCGAGGATCTCCGCGCCGGTATCCCCGTATTTCCTTTTCATTCGCGACAGGCGATCGAGCTGATCTTCGAGCGCTCCCAAACGGTTCGGATCGAAGGAGAGGTCTCGCGCGTAGCTTCCTAGCTCCGACGCCGCATCTTCGAGCTGCACGAGTGCTTCACGAACCTGCGCAGCCATCGGCTCGAGGCTCGGATCAAAACCGGATGCTTGTTCGACCGACGATGCGATTCGCGAAACGGCGCCGCAGATCGAATCGTCGTCCGAGTAGAGCTGTGCCTCCGCTTCGCCCGCCGCCGTGCCGAGCTTCTCCGCGTGACGAAGCCGCTCGCATTCCATGACGAGGCTTACCTCGTTTTCAATGGCCTCCCGCAGCGTTTCGATCTCGTTGACCTGGTAGCGCAGCAGATCTTCGCGATCGGCCTTGCCCCGCTCTTCGGTTACCACCTCCTCGAGCCGCGCCGCGGTCTCGACGAGCACTGCATGGGCCCGCCCGACGTCGTCAACGAGCGCCGCATGGTTCGCGAAGGCGTCGAGGTAGGTCAGATGATGCCGGGAGTCTGCCAGCGAGTGATACTCGTGCTGCGATGAGATGTCGGCCAGGCCTTTGGTCACCTCCTTGAGCTGGGCGAGGGTCGCGAGCCGCCCGTTGATGTAAGCCCGGGTTCGGCCGGTCGCGCTGACAACCCGGCGGATCAAGAGCTCTCCGTCGGTCTCGATGCCTTGCTCGCGAAGCGCCCCCAGCGCATCGGGCTCATCGGTCAGGTCGAAAAGAGCCTCCACCTCGGCGGCCTCGGCATCGGTGCGGACCACGTCGGGCCGCCCCCTGGCCCCGAGCACCAGTTGCAGCGCGTCGACCAGGATCGACTTTCCGGCGCCGGTTTCACCGGTGACGATGTTGAGCCCGCCATTGAGCTCGACTTCGAGCGCTTCGATGATGGCGAAGCTCCGGACACGGAGGCACGTCAGCACGGCGAAGCTTCTAGCACAGGCGTTGCATGGGCGCTGTAGAAGGGCTAGCAATCGTCGGGAATGGCCTCGTCATCGGAAATTCGGGAATCGTTCCTTCGGTTCTTTGCGGAGCGCGAGCACGAAAGGGTCGCGTCCGGCCCGCTCGTCCCGCCCAACGACCCCACTCTCATGTTCGCGAACGCGGGCATGGTGCAGTTCAAGGACGTCTTCACGGGCAAGGAACAGCGCCCGTACTCCCGCGCGACCTCATCGCAGAAGTGCATCCGGATCAGCGGCAAGCACAACGACCTCGAGAACGTCGGCGTCACCGCGCGGCATCACACGTTCTTCGAGATGCTCGGAAATTTCTCGTTTGGGAACTATTTCAAGCAAGACGCAATCAAGTTCGCCTGGGACTACTTCACCGACACCCTCGAGCTCGATCCCGAGCGCTTCGTCGTCACGGTCTTCGGGGGTGAGGAAGGTCTTGCGCCTGCCGACGAGGAAGCCGCGGCGATTTGGAAGGACGTCACGGGGTTTCCGGACGACCGCATCATCCGCTGCGGCGCCAAAGACAACTTCTGGCAGATGGGCGACACCGGCCCCTGTGGACCGTGCTCTGAGATTCACTACTGCCTCGGTCTCGACGACATCGACCCTCGCACGTTCGGCGAGGAGCCTGCTGCCGACGGCCGGGGGTGGTTCGAGCTCTGGAACCTGGTGTTCATGCAGTTCGAGCGGCACGCCAATGGCCAGATGGACGCGCTGCCGGCCCCGTCAATCGACACCGGCGCGGGCCTCGAGCGGATCGCCGTCGTCAAGCAGGGCGTTCTGAGCAACTACGACACCGACCTGTTGCGGCCCGTCGTCGACTTGGCCTCTGAGATTTCGGGGAAGCGGTATCAGTCGAGCCAATCCGAGGACGACGTCAGCATGCGGGTCATCGCGGACCACGCACGGACCACGGCGTTCTTGATTTCCGAGGGTGTGTTCCCCGACAAAGACGGGCGCGCGTACGTCCTTCGCCGGGTGATGCGGCGGGCGATTCGCCACGGACACCGCCTTGGCATCGGCGAGTCATTCCTTTATCACTGCGCGCTCCGTGTCGTCGACGACATGGGCGATGTTTACCCACAGCTCAGTGAGCGGCGCGCGCTGATCGAGGAGATTACCCAGCAAGAAGAGGAGCGCTTCCGTCGCACCCTCGACCGGGGCCTTCAGCTGATCTCCGAAAACGACGAATGGATCGACAGCGGCGGTGCGCGTTCGCTACCGGGGAAGGTCGCCTTTCGTCTCTACGACACCTATGGATTTCCCCTCGACCTCCAGAACGTGATCGGCGACGAGCAAGGCTTCAAGATCGATCAGAAAGGCTTCGACGACGAGCTTGCGCAGGCGCGCTTGCGCAGCCAGGGCTCGAAGGTCGGCAGCAGCGCCGTCGCTGAAGTCTATCCGGCGCTCGCGCAGCAGCTCGGGGCGGTCGAGTTCCTCGGCTACGACAGCGAAGAAGCCCGAAGCGAAGTCATCGCGCTACTCGCCGACGGTGACTCGGTTGACGAGCTCGGAGCCGGCGCATCCGGCGAGATCATCACACGCTCGACCGCTTTCTATCCCGAACAGGGCGGACAGGTGGGTGACCGCGGCGTCATCGAGCTCGATGGCGCGCGCTTCGAAGTGCAAGACACGCACAAGCCGGTGGACGGCCTGATCGTGCACTGCGGCAAGGTCGTTTCCGGTTCCTTCAAGCCAGGCGTCGAAGCCGAGCTCCGCGTCGATCACGAGCGCCGAAGCGCGACCCGCCGCAACCACAGCGCGACACATCTCTTGCACTGGGCCTTGCGCCAGGTCATCGGCGAGACCGTGGCTCAGAAGGGCTCGCTGGTTGGTCCGGACCGTTTGCGCTTCGACTACAGCGGAACTCGCCCGCTCGAAGCAGCCGAGGTCGAGCAGATCGAGAACCTCGTCAACGCACGCGTGCTCGAGAACACCGACATCACGACCGAAGCCTTGCCGATGGACGAGGCCAAGAAACGCGGCGCCATAGGCATCTTCGAGGAGAAGTACGGGGACGTGGTGCGGATGCTCACCATCGGCCCGTCACTCGAGCTGTGCGGAGGAACACATGCGTACCGCACCGGGGACATCGGACTGTTCAAGGTGCTCTCCGAGACAGGCCTTGCCGCTGGCGTCCGCCGCATCGAGGCGACGACCGGGCTCAACACGCTCGCGCACCTGCGTCGCGTAGAATCCGAGATCACCGGAGCGGCAGCCTTGCTCAAGGCGCCCACCTTGCAGCTTCGCAACCGGGTCGAGCGTCTAGTCGAGCAACAGAAGGAATCCCACCGAGAGATCGAACGGCTCAAGCGCTCGCTGATGTCTGGCGATAGCGCCGATCTTTCCGCCGACGCGCGAGAAGTCGATGGCGCCCGAGTGCTGGGAGCGACCGTTGAGCTCGGCGACGCGGGCGCGCTCCGCGAAATGGCGGACCAGTTGCGAGACAAGCTCGAGCCCGCAGTCATCCTACTCGGCTCCGTCAGCAAAGACGGCAAGAAGGCGTTACTCGTCTGCAGTGTGTCGAAGGCGCTCACCAGTCGTTTCCGGGCAGGTGACATCGTCAAAGCCGCGGCTTCGGTCGTCGGAGGCAAAGGTGGCGGGCGCCCCGACTTCGCGCAGGCTGGAGGTACCGACCCGAGCAAGCTCGGCGAAGCGGTAACCAAGGTGTACGAGATCGTAGGCGCTACCTAGATGTCGGCTAAATCCCAGATCGTTGGCACCGCGCTCAACGCGTATCTCAATTCACGCCCTGCAAAGTACGCGCTCCACGACTTCGGTCGGTTGCTTCGCGGCGGGCGCAGGCACGCGCGACTCTACTTCCGCGCCGACGATCCGTACAGCCACCTCTTGGTACAGGCTGCGGCGCGGTTGGCGAGCGTTTACCCAGTCGAGATCGAGATTATCCCGGTTGCGCACCCGAGCATTGCGGCCAATCCGGCCCCCGACATGCTGCAGCGTCACGCGATCAGTGATGCGGCCATCCTAGCCGAGAGCTACGGGCTCAGTTTCCCCTCCGTTGCCGAGCCTCCGACCGAAGATCGCGTTCGTCGCGCCCACGCGGTGCTTCTCCAGCGTCGCCCCGCCGAAGAGCAGCTGAAGGTCGCTGCAGAGATCGGCGAGGCCGTTTGGCGCGGCGACGGCGCAGCGCTTGCGTCGATTGTCGAGCGTTATGGGAGCGTATCGGGCGAGGAGGTGCGGCCGGCGCTCGAAGCCAACTATTCCGCACTCGAACGCGCCGGCCACTACCAACCGGGCATGCTCTACTACGGGGGCGGGTGGTACTGGGGAATCGATCGGCTTCAGTATCTCGAAGACAGGCTCCGGCGAGAGGGGCTCGAGGGAAGCCTGGATCTCACTCCCGGCCCCGCGCCTCATCTGGCGTCGCTCATTGGGAGCGCCGATGGAAGCCCGCCGCGCATCGAGGTCTTCGTTTCGTTTCGGAGCCCGTATTCGTATCTCGCGATGCCGCAACTGATCGATCTCCGAGATCGCTACGGCGTCGACGTCACCGTGCGCCCGGTCCTCCCGATGGTGATGCGGGGACTTCCCGTTCCGCGGGCCAAGAGGTTCTACATCGTGCATGACACGAAGCGTGAAGCCGATCGTCTTGGAATTCCCTTTGGCCACGTCTGTGACCCGTTGGGCAAAGGCATCGGATACTGCATGGCGGTGTTCTTCGAATGCGCCGTCGGGAAGGGTGTCGAGCTCGAGTTCGCGCAGTCCGTGATGCAGGGTATCTGGTCCGAGGCCCGAGATGTCGCGCACGTTCCCGACCTGGTTTTTCTGGCCAAACGCGCTGGGATCGGCGACGCCGAAGTGCGGGCGGCCATCGAGGACCGAAGCTGGAAAGAACAGGGCAAGGCCAATCGGGAGGCGCTCACCGACTTGGGCCTCTGGGGCGTGCCCTCCATCCGAATCGGGTCGTATTCGACGTGGGGGCAGGACCGCATTCCGCTCCTCGAGGCCGAAATCGCTCGATTTTCCGCACAGGGCTAAGCTTCTTTTCGGGCGAAAGACTTTACGAAGCCGCCTTTTCCTGTGACATTGATCACGTGAGCGTTTCTGAAGAGAAGCTGGCCGGGGTGGACCAAGCACTCGCAGAGCTTGGCAAGAGCGACGAGGAGATCTCCGAGGTTCGCGGCCGTTTCGCGAATGCGGAGCCGGTCGACTTGCAAGCGATAGATGGCGAGCTCAGCGAGCTGTCTGACGGCGTGGCAATCGAGCCCGTAACGGCGGGCGTGCACACCGTCGAAACGTGCGCGTCCGAACCGGCCAACGAGAGCTGGGATGACGAGCACACCGACATCGAGATCATCGACGAGTCCGATTTCGTCCTGCTGGTCGACGAAGACGACCTCGAGGAGTTCGAGAAGGTCGGAGAAGACGACGCCCGGATGACCGCCCCGCCCCCGATTCCGCAAGACGGCGCAGAAGGCGAAGAGGGTGACGGCTTCTTCAAGAAGCTCTTCAGCGGTCGCCGAAGCAGCAGTCGTCCCGAATGAACTAGAAGTAGAACGTTGCGCCAAAGGTTAGCAGTGCGCCACCCGATGTGTTCGTGCTGCGCGTTCCGTCGAAAAATTCAGGTCGCGGATCGCTGTCTATTCGATGACGAAGAATGCCGCGCACATCGACGTTCAGCGCGAAAGCCGGAGCGACCCTGAGCTCGAGCCCAATGCCGGCCTGCCCGCCCACGTGCGTCATGCGGCGGACCTCGTTCAAGGTATCGACGCGACCAAACGAGAGTCCTGGACCCAGCAAGAAATAGACCTGCAACTTGTGCTGTGGGTTGACGAAGAGGAGGAGGTTAGCGGTGACCGGGACCTCGGTTCGATAGAAGCCTTGGTAGTCGTTGCCCGCGAAATAGCCCGAACCCAGGTCGATTCCAAGGTGTTCATTGGGCCGGAACCGCAGCGCTCCCGAGAAGCCACCCATGACCACTTGCGGCCCGAACGTGCCACCGACGTCGAAGTGAAGCCCGACTTTGCGGTCTCGCTTGGGCGGTGGGGGAGCCTCCGCGACTCGCGCCTGCGGAGTCTGCGTGTGTTTGACGACGACGACCGTCGGGGGTTTGGTTTTGATCACCACCTGGGACGATGTGTCGCCGGGCCGAACGACGACCACCTCGGCGTGCGCCACTTCCGTGCTGCTCAGCACGACGGCGAAGGCGATGACAGGAAAAAGTACGAATCGGAGCATAGGGCCACCTCTCCTTTTTCTACGAGGGGGCCCGGCAAAACATTCAATACCGAGGATCTAGCGCGAGAAACAGCGCGATTCCGACGGGTTTCAGGAGTCAGCGAACCGCGCGTCGGTCTTCGAGTGCGCGGCCTAGGGTCACCTGGTCGGTGAACTCGAGCTCTCCACCGTGCGGCACGCCGGCGGCGATCCGCGACACGCGCACCGGCGAGGATGACAGAACGTCCGCCACGTAGAGCGCTGTCGCTTCGCCTTCCACGTTGAGCGGTGTGGCAACGATGACCTCTTTGACCTTCTCGTTCGTGATGCGGCGCTCGAGCGCGCCGAGCGGAAGCTGATCCGGTCCGATGCCGTCTAGTGGAGCCAGCAAGCCGTGCAGGACGTGATAGCGCCCACGGAAGCTCCCGAGCGATTCGAGCGCGATCAAGTCAGGGACCTTGGCCACTACACAGATGATCGACTCGTCACGGCGCGGGTCTTGGCAGATCGTACATCGGGACTCGGCGCCGTAGTTGCCGCAGAGCTCGCAGCGCGTGACCTCGTCATGAATCGTGCTCAGCGCGCGTCCTAGGGCATCGGCGTATTGCGCATCTCCTTCGAGGACAAAGAACGCCAGCCGCGCCGCGGTCCGTTCGCCGACGCCCGGCAGGCGAGACAGCAACGAGATCAACGATGCGATTGGATCGTTGGCCATCATCGCTCAGCCAAGCCCAGGAATCGAGAGGCCTCCCGTGATTTTCTCGATCTCTGCGTCGACGTGTTCGCGCGCCTTCGTGAGGGCCGCGTTGGCCGCTGCGACGACGAGGTCCTGCACCATCTCGAGGTCTTCCTCTTCGAGCAGGGCTTTGTCGATTCGGATTTCGGCGAGCTCGGGGGTGCCATTGGCGACCGCCGTCACTTTGTTGTTCCCTGCGCTTGCTTCGAAAGTCTCTTCTTTGAGCTCTTCCCGGCGCTTCTCGACCTTGCGCTGGACCCGGCCAGCCTGCCGCACGAGCTCTCCCATTCCGCCACGAAAATTCATACGACCCTCTCAGTCCGCTTCGATGTGTACTTTCAGCTTCCCAGCCGCTTCGGGAAATACGTCGATGGCCTCGCGAACGACTGGATGGTTGAGCGCCTCTTTTCGCTTGGCCTCGACCTCTGCCTCTTTTCGCTGAGCTGCAACGGCCGCCACGGTCTTTGTCGCTGCATCACCCTGAGCATCGAAGCGAATCTCGATTTCGGGTCGCGCGCCGAGCTGTTGTTCTGCGATTCGCACGATCGCTGCGATCGACTCGGGTGACTCTGCTTGGCGCCCGTAGAACGAACCGTCTTTGAACGACAGGACGATCCGGTCAGGGCCAACCGCCTTGGGAATACCGTGCTCGAGCACCGCGGCGAGTGCAGGTTGCTGCTGCTCCAGCGTGCCGACCAGCTCTTCCCATTCCTGAAGCGCCGCCCGGCGGATCGGGGTTAGCACCTCGCCGGCACTGGTGTGAAAACCACCGGAGTGCTTCGTGGCCGGCATGATCGGCTGGTCGGGCTCTTGCGGCTTGAGCTCTGGCTCGGGCTTGGCTTCTGGCGTGGCTTCTGCTTTCGGTTTGGCGGGATGTGGCGCGCGTTTGGGGTTTGGTTTGCGAGGGCGAGGACCGCCCGAGGAGCCTCCCTTGGCGCCCGGGGTTCCTTGAAGCGCTTCGAGCCGAGCGAGAAGCTCCGACACGGATTGAAGCGGAGGTCGCGTCGCGACACGCACCAGTCCCATTTCGAGCATTAGCTTCGGGTTGGGGCTTTGGGCCATTTCGTCCATCACCCGCGAGGTCGCGCGAAAGGCTCGCTGCAACTCGAGGATGTCGATGTCGTCGATGAGGGCTTCGGCGGCCTCCCGCTCTTCGGGGACCCACTCTGCAGGATCGCCTGCCCCGAGCTTGAGAACGACGAGGTCGCGCATCAGATGAAGCAACTGGCGGGCGAAGTGCTGCATGTCCACGCTCTTGTCGGCGAGGCCGTCGACGGCACCAACCACTGCGGCGCCATCGCCCTCGAGCACCGCGCGGGCTACCTCGTAGAGCGCCTCGCGCGCCGCGATACCTAGGCTCGCCGCTACCGTGTCCGCCGTGATCCGGTCATCGGAGATCGCGACCAGTTGATCGAGCAGCGTCAGGGCATCGCGCATCGATCCAGCCGCCTCACGGGCCACTACCGAGATCGCCTCTTCATCTGCCGACAGACCTTCTGCGTCGAGAATCGCGCGGACTCGCTCGCCAATCAGTCGGTGAGGGATCAGTCGAAAGTCGTACTGCTGGCACCGCGAGCGAATCGTCACGGGAACCTTGTGGCTTTCGGTAGTCGCGAAAATGAACTTCACATGGTCCGGCGGCTCTTCGAGTGTCTTGAGGAAGGCGTTGAACGCGCCCGTCGACAGCATGTGAACCTCGTCGACGATGACGATTTTGTAACGGTCCCGCTGTGGCCGGTACGGTAGGGACTCTTGCAGGCGGCGCACGTCTTCGACACTGTTGTTCGAGGCACCATCGATTTCTTGGACGTCTACGTCGACGCCCGCCGTGATTTCGCTACAAGGGCCGCATTCGTTGCAGGGCGTCGGGGTCGGCCCCTTTTCGCAGTTGAGCGCCTTGGCGAGCAGGCGCGCGGTGGTCGTCTTGCCGACACCGCGGACACCGGTGAACAAGAAGGCATGTGCGACCCGATCGCTGTTGATCGCGTTGCCGAGCGTACGCGCAACGTGCTCCTGACCGACGAGGTCTTCGAAGCTCTGCGGACGATATTTCCTTGCGAGAACGGTGTACGCCATCGGGCGAGCGAGCCTATCACGGCCATCGGTTTGGCGCAGCCGCGCTTACTCGGTGCTGTCTGGCTCCACCGCTTTCTCGTCGTCCAGAACCTCTTCGAGCTCCTCGTCTTCGAGCACCTCGTCTTCGAGGTCTTCATCGTCCTCGGCGTCCTCAGCCTCCATGGCTTCCCGCATCATTTCTTCCATGGTGGGCATACCGCCGCCCGTGCTCTTGCCGTCCTCGTCGACCAGCTCCTTGGGATCGCCGCCCATGATCGCGTTGCCGAGGCCGACCGACACCTGCGGATACCAGGTAATGATCCCGAGACCGATCAACATCAGCCCGACGAAGGGTGCGACGCTTCGTATGACGTGACCGAGGCCCTTCTGATAGAGCGCGCTGGCGACGAAGAGGTTTAGGCCGACCGGCGGCGTGAGGTAGCCGATCTCGAGGTTGACGATGAAGATGATGCCGAAGTGCATCGGATCAACGCCCATCGAAGCCGCGATCGGCGCCAACAATGGCACGAAGACGAACATCGCACTCAGGATGTCCATCATCATCCCGACGGCGAGGAGGAT
>JAFDAJ010000438.1 GCA_019313915.1 Deltaproteobacteria bacterium | reverse complement strand
GTCCGATGGCAAGATCGATGGAGTCGAGGTGATTCCGATGGGAACGGTCGACGAAGCCTCGAAGTCTTGGGACAAGGAAGAGCCCGTGATCACGATTTGCCGCTCGGGTCGCCGGTCGGGACGAGTCGCACTCGATCTCGAGAAGCTCGGGTTCAAACGCATCGCATCGATGCGCGGCGGCATGGTCGCCTGGAAGAGTCGATAGCGCGACGCACGGCACGAGCCGAAAGGGATGCTAGCCTCGGCGCATGTTCGAGATGACGATCGTCGTCGTGTTGGTCGTGGCGGCCTTCATCACGGCTACAATCTCCGGAATATCGTCGTCGTGTTGGTCGTGGCGGCCTTCATCACGGCTACAATCTCCGGAATTCTCGGCATGGCCGGGGGCGTCACCCTCCTCGGGGTGATGACCGCCCTACTCCCGGCGCCCATCGTCGTGCCGCTTCACGGTATCGTGCAGCTCGCTTCCAACTGGACGCGGACCTGGGCGTTCCGGCGCCATGTGCGCTGGTCGATTCTATTTGCGTTCATGGCTCCCGCTGTCGTTGGCGTGATGATTGCGGCAAACATCTGGGCCGACTTGAAGCTCACATGGTTTCGCGCGTGGATCGGCGCCTTCATTTTGTTGTTCTTGGTGTGGCGTCGCTACAAGCCCAAGCTCCGGAACCCGCCGATCTGGTCGTACGCTTTGCTTGGGTTCGCCGCCGGATTGCTGGCGATCTTCGTCGGCGCAACGGGCCCGTTTCTTGCCCCGTTCTTTCTGCGTGACGACTTCGACAACGAACAGGTCATCGCAACGAAAGCGGTGTGCCAGACTTGGCTTCACTTGCTGAAGATCCCTGCTTTTGTGGCGTTGAGCTTCGACTACATGCCCTACGCCGGCCTACTCGTCGCTCTCGTCGCTGCGGTCATCGGGGGCACGTACTTGGGTAAGCACTTATTAAGCAGGATCTCGAAGGAACGCTTCGTGCTTTGGTTCCAGCTGGTGCTGGCCGTCCTGGCCGTGTACCTCATCGTCTCAACCATCGCCTGATGGGCTTTGGGGTTGTGGGATTCAATTTCCGAAGATCGTGACTACCACGGTTCGCCGTCGACGCGGGCCGTCGAACTCACAGAAGAAAACGTTCTGCCAGACCGACAGGTCGAGCTTGCCTTCTCGAATCGGGATCGTCTCGCTGGGTCCAACGATGCCGGACTGAATGTGCGAGGCCCCATTGCCATCGATACGATCGTGGAGCCACACGCCTTTCGGGACGAGTTGGTCGAGGCAGTTGACTACGTCCTCACCGATGTTCGGGTCGTCATTCTCTTGAATCATGAGGGCGGCGGTCGCGCCCTGCGCGTACAGCGCACAGAGGCCCTCCTGCACGCCCGACCGACGCACGAGCCTCTGCGTCTGGAGGGTAAGGTCGACGAGCTCACGTTCGCGAGTCGTCGAAAGGGTGATGGTGTCGGTGAAGAGTCTCATCGCAGCCCCGTCAACTCCTTAGAAAATCGGTCGCCACCGAAATGAAGTGGCTCGGCAACGATTGTACATCCGGCAGCAGCATCCAAGCGTGCGAGCCAAACATCTGGGTCAGATACGGCGCGCCCTTGTCCCGTGTAGCCAGCGCCATGCAGTGAACGCCCTGCCGCTTCCCGAAGCGCTTGGCGGACATCCTCGATGCCGTAGCGCCCTTCATAGTGGTCGTAGTCGGTTGGCTTGGCATCGGTGAGAAGCAGGACGAGGCGCCGGCGCGCACCGCTTCCCTGCAGCACCTCGAGGGCGTGCCGGATGGCTGGACCGATACGCGTGTACCCGGCGGGGGACACCGCATGAAGGCGCCGCAGGCCGAGACGCGAAGAATCGTCAAACCCCTTGGCAAGTAAGAACCGGCAATCGCGCCTGGTGTTGCTGTAGAAGACTCCGACGCAGAGCTTCGCCGAGGTGGGCTCGAAAGACTCGACCAGCACTTGGGTCGAATCACGCACGACGTCGAAGATCCGCTTGCCCGCAACCCAGGAATCGCTCGACAAGCTTGCATCGACCAGGATGAGCATCGCGAGCTCGGAGTCGTGTAGCTTTCTCCGCACGTAGATACGCGGGTCCGGATGTCTGCGCGCCATCAAGGTGGCCTGACGGTCGACGAGCGCATCGATGTCGATTTCCGCTCCGTCGAGCTGACGGTTGCGCCAGCGGCGTTCGAGCTCGAGGCGTTTGAGCTCGGCTTGAAGCCGCAACACCTCGCCGTGGAGCCGCCGGCTCGCCGAAGTCACGGTCGACGCTGGACTGCTCGGCGGACAAAGGTGCTCGTTGACGGTGCACCAGTCCGCCCGGTACTCGCGCCGCTTGAAGTTCCATTCGGGGTAGCGGTGCGCGCGGGTCG
>JAFDAJ010000053.1 GCA_019313915.1 Deltaproteobacteria bacterium | reverse complement strand
GCTGGAGTCGTCGTGGGCATCCCGGTTTCGGTGGTCGTCGGTCTGGCTTCCGCCGTCGCTATCGAGTCCGGCTCGACGGTCAACTCAGGCGCTTCGAGCGGCGCATCGAAATCGAACGGCTTGATGCGCGGAGTCATGTTGCCGAAGCGGTCCACAGTCACCCACGCGCCGTCCGGCATCACGTAGGCGCCCACTTCCCGGTCAAAGCGCGGCAACGCAACCTCGATCGGCTCTTTGACTTGGCCGCGAACTCTTCCTGGCAGAGTCTCGACGAACAACGGCTCTTCGAGCACAAAGTTGTACCCACCCTTGTCGAACTCCATGAGATATGTCTCTTCCTCGAACTCGAATTCACGGCGGTAGACCATCGGTTGCTGACCGTATCGCGTGTGCGGGCGGTGCTCGAGGACGAACGACATCAGTCGCACGGCGATGTGATTGTGCATCCGGTGACAGCCATGCGAGTGGCGGCGCATGATGCTCATGTAGTCGACGGAGCCATGTGTGCGGATGCCCTCGTCGCCACCAACCTGAATCTTGCCGTCCGGAGAGCGGTAGTACTTGCGGTGGTACGCCGCCACCAAGCCGTACGCCGACGCGTAGCTAGGACCGGTCGTGTGGTAGTCGACCTCGAAGAAGTCCTCGCCCCTCTTCCGCCGTTTCGTGAGCATGACGCGAGGCGGTGTGCTCTCGGGCGGAACCCAAATCGGCGCAGCGGAGATACGACTCCACACGCGCTTGCCAACCGGCGAGCCCTTGTACTTCCACATCACCGCGCCGTCGATGAACTCCCCGCGCCAGCCGCCGACGGTCGTCCCGAAACGCGCGAGCGGTATCTTCTGGTCGTTGTAGTTGACGAAAATGGTGAGACGCGGCCGACGGCTAACCGGTTGAGACCGAGCCTTGCCCTCTTCGTCGTAAGGGAACTCGTACCAAACGTCGCCACGGTCGGTCGAAACGCTGAGCTCCATCACATCGGCGTAGTACGGTGGAAGCTCGAGGTTCTGAACGGCAACGACTTTCTCCGCCGAAATCTCGCCGAGGGACTCGAGCCACGCGTACGTCGACTCGGCGTTTTGAAGCCCAAAGGCCGCGATGACGCGTTCGCGAAGCTCGGCTTCGAGGTTCCGGATTTGCCGCTCCGTACCATCCTCGGCCTTGTAGGTGCGCGGCTCGTCGTCCCGCAAGGTAGACGTGCTGCCGTCTTCGATGACCTCGGCTGCATGCACCGCACGCTCGGTCAGCGCGCGAATGACCGCTTCCTGCTCGGTCTCCTGCGGCGACTTCTGTAGAACGGCCAACGTGGCATCGCCGATGAAACCCCAACCGTAGACGCGATGCCTGCGCTCAAACTCGGCAAGCGCCTCGTGAGTGCGCCAGTCGAACAAGCCTGCCGTGTGCTGACCACGGCCCGTGAAGAAGCCTTCGCACTCGAGCCGGGCTTGCGCGGCAGCAATGGCTTCGATCTCGGGCGCGAGGGTCCTGTACTCCTCGACCTTCTTCCACTCCTCGTCGTCAATGGCATGTACGCGTGTGACCTGGTCGAGGCTTTCCACCTGGGCGCGCGTAACGAGCGCGGCCATCTGTGGCTTGAGCAGCTCGTAGCGGGCCAAGCGGCGAGCCGGGCGGCGGCCCCTTTGATACGCCAAGAACCCGTCGAACTCTTGCAAGGGTACGAGGTCGAGCTCCCAGCGTAGGCAAAATTCCGTAGAGCTCGAGATACTGGTCCTTCTGCGCCCGGTAGCCGTGTCGATCCTCCGGGAACTCTCCACGTGCCAGGGCCAAGTACGTCGAACGGTACTCGCTCGTCTTGAGCTGCCCATCGGGACCGGCGGCCTCCGTGAGGATGTACGGAGTCCACTCCTCGCCGAGATCCAAAAGAAGGTTGCCCTCTTCATCGGCCCGAGCGGCATCCACCTGGCCCTGCGCCTTGCCGTCCTTCCAGAAGGCCACGGCGGCCTGCAGCACCACCGGCGGCGGTTCGGCGACGGCGGCGGAGCTCGGCGACAAAACCGCACACGCCAGAATTGTCAATAATCCCAGGCGCAAATGAGTCACGACTTACTCACCTTGGGGCGGAACCGAATGTAGCGCAACTTTCGGGCGGACCGGGCTGGACGTACCCGTGGGGTGACGTGCTAGATGGCGCGTGAATGGGCATTCTCGAGCGGCGCACGGTAGGTCTTGTCCTTGCTCCAGCGCTCTTTCTCGCGACTTGGTTTGCTCCGCTCGGACTGGACCCAGGCGCGCAGCGGCTCGCGGCGGTTTTCGCTGCGGTGATCATCGCCTGGGTCACCGAGGTGCTGCCGATTTCGGTGACGGCACTCTTGATTGCGCCGGCAATGATCGTGACGGGCGTTACCGATAGCCGCGCCGCTTTCGCGCCATACGCCGACCCTCTCATCTTTCTCTTCATCGGCGGATTCTTCATCGCCCGAGCGATGACGCGGCATGGTCTCGACCGGCGAATCGCGCGGTCGCTCACGCAGTTTCGTTTGGTGCGAGGCTCTCCGGTTCGCATCAGGATGGCGTTCATGATGACGGCCGTGGTGCTCTCGATGTGGATCAGCAACACCGCGACAGCAGCAATTTTGATCCCGATTCTCCTCGGCACCCTTCCCGAGAAGGACGACGCGAACTCCGGCAGCGTGCTGTCGATTGCCTACGCGGCTTCCGTCGGCGGCATGGGCACTCTCATCGGAAGCCCACCCAACTTCATCACGGTGCGATTCCTGCAGGAGCAGACCGAGACGCAGTTCGACTTCGTGCAGTGGATGGGCATCGGTCTTCCAGTTGCGTTGGTCCTGGTGGTCATGATCGGGTTCGTCATGCAGTGGCTTGCTCCCCCGCAATCCTCGGACACCAGCGTGACGTCGGTGGCGTCGCCCTGGTCGCGCGGCGAGAGGGTGACCGCATTCTGCTTCGGATTGGCGGTCGTCGGATGGACCGTGCCCGGCATCATGCGGGCGGTTGGCGCGCCCCATGCGGAGGCTATCGCACGCGCGCTTCCCATCGGCGCGGTGGCGATCCTCGCAGCGGCCCCCCTGTTTCTGATTCTCGACGAAAACGAGAAGACACCCGTCCTCCCTTGGCACGACGCGGTGCGCATCGACTGGGGGTTGATTCTTCTCTTTGGGGGTGGTCTCTCGCTTGGCGCCCAGATGTTCGAGACGGGCTTGGCGGCAGCGATCAGTCAGTGGTTTTTGGGTGTGACGGGAATCAGCTCGCTGTGGGGGCTCACCGCGGCTCTCATCGTTTTCACCGTCTTCTTCACCGAAGCGTGTTCCAACACCGCATCGTCGAACATGATTGTGCCCCTCGCGATCGCAGCGGCCGTCGAGCTGGGCGTCTCCCCGCTTCCGCCGGCTTTGGCCGTCGGCCTTGCGGCGAGTTGTGCGTTCATGCTGCCGATCGCTACGGGACCGAACGCCATCGCCTACGGGACCGGGCTGCTCGAGCTTCCGCAGATGATGCGGATCGGCTTCGTGCTGAACATCGTAGCCGCACTGACTCTCCTCACAGTGTTGTATGGATTGAGCATCTTCTACGGCTGGACATAGCCTTGCCGTTTTGTTGAGAGCAGCCGCAAGGGTGACTCATGCTTACAGTTCCCCACTTCGTGAGAGGCAACCATGGGAACTATGGGCACTGTCCCCTTTCTGCTGAATCAACTCAGGCCACCCGGCAAAGGTGGCGCCGCGCTGACACAAGCGGCTGCGTCGATCGCGCTTTTCCAAGGTCAGCCGCAAACGATCGTCGACGTTCTTCATGGGCGCGCGTTCCGCTATTACGCGGAAGGGCTGCGGCAATACCTCGCGGTTCGAACCGGCTCGACCGGCAGGGCCGACCACTACCTCTCCAAGCTTCGCGCCTTCGTCGCCAAGAGCGACAGCGACGATTTGATCCAAGCCCCCGGTGTTCGCGCGCGGCTCTACCGCGCGACGCGTGGGTACCTGCACAATCAGAGCCGGCCACACGCACCTCCGACGAAATCCCAGCTCGAAGAACTTCCGTGGCGCGCGCTTCCTTCGGCGCACCTCTCGGTCAGCCCTCTCAACGCGCTACGCTTCGATCTCAGCGCGGAACATTCGGAGCTCCTGGAGCTTCGTCACGCGCGCGAGCTGAGCATCGACGAGCTTGCCTTCGTGTACGGTAAGACGCCGCTTGAGATGGAGGAGCGTGTCGACGCAGCAATGGCGCAGGCGCAGTTCATTCTCGACGACCACGGCATTCGCGACGCCGATCGATTTGGACGCGTGATCGTCGAAGCGTTCGCCCTCGAAGCCACGCCGCGAACACATGACGATGAGCACACAGGCATCGAACCCCTGCCCAACGGGACGATCGTCGGCGGGCGGTACTCGATCGACGCCCGCGTCGGTTTGGGCGCGTTTGGCGACGTTTATCGGGCTAAAGATACCGAGGTGCCAGGGCATGTGGTCGCCCTGAAATTGCTGCACCAGGCGGCACATTCGAAGTCGGCAAAGCAGTCCGCTCTGCGCGAGTTGCGACTGATCGCCTCCGTGTTTCACCCGTCGATCGTGCAGTTCAAGGACCACGGCTGGTTCGAAGAACGGCTCTGGTTCGTCATGCCCTGGTACGACGGCGAGACGCTCGAATCACGTCTTCAGCGCGAGCCGTTGAGCCGCGCCGAAGCGCTCGAGATCTTTCAGCCGCTCGCCCGCGCCCTGGCTGCGATGCATGCCGCGGGCGTGCGTCACCAGGACGTGAAACCCGAAAACATCTTCCTCGCGCGTATTCCTGGTTTTGGTCCAGACGTGGTCACGCCGGTGCTGCTCGATCTCGGTGTTGCGGCAACTGAGGCAGAGATGGTGGTTGCGGGAACACCGACGTACTTCGCGCCCGAGGTTGCAGCACAGTTTGCATCTGTCGAACGAAAACCTACGGTCAGCAACAAGGCAGACGTCTTCGCATTGGCCCTGTCGCTTCGCAACGCGCTCGAGCCTGAAACGCAGGAGGACGTTGCTGCAGGCGCGGTCGATACCTTCATCGAGTATCGGTCCAAGGCAACGCCGAACGCGCCGGCGCGCAAGGGGCTCAAGTACCTCACGCCATTTTTCGACCGTTGGATGAACTGGGATGCCGAGCTGCGGCCCACCGCGGACGAGTTGGTAGAAGAGCTCTCGGCGCTCTCGCTTCCCGAGGAACGCCGAGAGCGGGTGAAGACCATCTTGCGGTGGACGATTCCGATGGCGCTTGCCCTACTCGGTGCGTCGGGCGCCGCTGTCACCGTTTTTTACCAGAAAGCCGAGACGCAACGGGAAATGGCGCACCAAGCGAAGCTCACCGCCTCGGACCTCCGTCAGGACTTGGCCGACACCCGCGAGATCGCCGAACAGCTCGAGCTCCGGTACGAGCAGAGCCGATTGACGCGAACCGAGCTTGCCAAGCGGCTCGCGCGGACCGACGGCAGGGTTGCTTCTCTCAAGACGCAGCTCAAGGACGAAGAGCGCCGGCTGATGCGAACGCGGGACAAGCTGGCGCAGAACCGGCAAGACAAGGCGACGATCGAGCAGCACCTTGCAGAGACCGAGCGGGACCTCTCCGCGACCGAGCGCTCGCTCTCCGCGACTAACCAGAAGCTGGCAGCCACAGCCCAGGAGCTCACCGCAGAGGAAGAGCGGGCGAAGCGCATCGAGAGGAAGCTGGAGCGCGAAGGCGACCGACGAGTGGAGCTTCAAGGAGAAATCGCCGCGCTCGATGCGCGCTTGAAAGCTGAGGCTTCAAAGGCAGACGAGCTTCAGGACGCCGTCGCACGGGCAGTGGCCTCGCGCAGTCGCGCGGAGCTCGAGCTGGAGTTCGCAGAAGACGAGCTCGAAGCGCTGCGTAATCGGGCCGTGACTCGAGGGCCCGAGCCCGAGTCAGACCCGTCGATCGACGAACCTGCCCCCGATAGCTGAGGTCCCGAGGACGCTAGCGGCGGCCTTTGTAGCCCATCATGTCCTGCATGGCGGACTCGCTCATTTCGGCGATCTCCGCTTCCTCGGCCACACGCTCGGCGCAGTCTTCACAGACCTTGATGCGGCGCCCGTCTACCTTGACGGAAACGAGCTCATCGACCTCGTCCTTGCACGTTCTGCAAACCGGCATGGGCGTCACCTCGCGCGCGGAAGAAGACGGCTCATCGAGGGCAGCACGATATTCTTGCGAATTGACTGCGCGGCACCGCCCAAGCCCGTAGGAAGGGCGCGGAACGCGATGTCGAGGTGCTTCGTGTCGGTTTCGACGCCATGCAACGTAACGAACGAAGTGAGCAACGACACGGCGCGGCGCACCAGAGGGTTCTTTCCGATGTTCGGGTCGCGCATCAGGTCGAGCACGATTCGGTTGCCGTTGGCTTCGGCCAAAACCGGCGACCGGCCAGGCATGAAGTTGACCAGTGTTCCCGGATTCGAGAGGTCCAATGCGCCGGACTTGATGAGCGCAGCAACGGGAGAATCGGACTCGCCATTGAGCTTGAGCATCACCTCTTCGAGCCGGAGTGCGACGGTCAGTTCCTCGTCGTTGAACACCACGCGCTCGACGAAAATGATCGCAGACGCGCGAATGGGCGTGTTCATTGCGTCGAGGTTACCGGACAGCCGAAGGCCCGGTGGCACGGCGTCGATATGGAAATCTTCGACCTTGCCACTGCGCTCGGCCTGCTGACCAAGCCAGCGAAGAGCGGCAAGCGGGATACCGAACCGCAGGCCCAGCGCACTGCGCACGGCGCGACCGAGCTCTTCGGGATGCGTGCGCAAATAGGAACGAACGGCGTCGACTGTTTGTTGGGGAGTGGGCATGACCGGTGGAGTCTAGTGTTCCGACCGGCCCGCGTAAACGGTCAATTCGCTCAGCCCAGCTAGCGCGGGGTCGCAATGGTCGTGGGGTCGCAAAAACCCCGGCCGTCGCCGAGATCCGTACACTCCGGCTGAAGGTCGAGCACCTGGGGACACTCGTTCACCATCGAAGGATCGCAGAGCCGCTGGCACGTGGGGCCGCTCCTCAAGGGATCGTCAGGATCGCAGATCGCACCGGGGATACACACACAGATGAGGCCGAGGTCGCAATCGAGGCTGTAGTCGCACTGGTCGCGGAGGTCGGCAGGAACGAAGTCTGGGTTCTCGAGATCGCCGGGTAGACACACCCAGAGCTCGGGATCGCCAGCCGCTCCGCCTTCACCGCCCATGCCGCCGGTGCCAGCCATGCCACCGGCTCCACCGTTACCACCCATGCCGCCAGCGCCTTCGGGCAACTCCTCAGAGAGCACACACGCCTCTCCGTCCTCGCAATGAACTACTTCAGGCCCGCACTGCGTGAAGCAATAGCTCCCGTACACGGTCTGTCTCTGCGCAGATCGATCCGCCACGGCACTCGGACGAATCGAAGCATGCGTTCCCATCATTGACGGGCTTCACACACGCGAAAAGGACTGCCGTCATCAAGGAGAAGGGCAAGAGAAAGGCTCGGACGGTCATCGAGACGGTATGTAGCAAGAGAGGCGGGAGGGCGCGACATTTGTGCAGCCCCGTAAAATCGGCGCTCTGCGCCGACCACGGGGCTCGCGGGGCTCAGGCCCCGCGGTACTCCTTGATTTCCTCGTCGTAGGTGAAGAGCTCGGCGCCGGCGTCGAGTGGGTCGCTCTCGAGGGCGGCTTTGTCAGGGCGAAAGCCGTCGGTCATGGGAATGCGTTCGACGCGCTTGACCCAGCCTGGGCGCTCGCCCGGATCCAGCTCGGCGGCGAACTCGTTCCAAGCCTCTAAATCGAGACCTCGATTGCCGTGCGTAACCACCACGGCCACGGGAACATCGACCCCGTCGCGCTCGACGCCGTAGACCACGGTGTGACGCAGGGCGGGGAACCCGTACAGGGCGTCCTCGATTGACCGGGTCGCGACGATGCCAGCGGCAGTTCGGAGCATTCGGCTAACTCGATCGACGAACCAGAAATCGCCGTCGCCATCATGTCGCAGGACGTCCCACGTAATGAACCAGGTGTCGTTGGCTTCGAAAACGCCTTGCAGCAAACGCCGGCCGGCCTCGTCGCCTCCAGTGAAGCTGGCCAGCGGGTGGTCGGCGTCGAGTCGCGCGAGCAGCACGCCGGGCTCGCCGGCCTCACAACGAATCAGTAGTCCGTGGTCATCGCGGAGAAACTCCTCGGCGGAAAAGTCGTAACGGACGAGCGCCACCTCGGCGCTGCCTGGAAGCGGGCGGCCGAGCGCGCCCACCTTTTCACCGGAAGCATTCGCCAGGACCGCATTGCCTTCGGTGGAGGCGTAGAACTCGAGAATGCCAACCGGGCCGAAGCGATCGACGATGCGCTGCCACACGTCTGCTCGAACGCCACTCCCAGCAAACAGGCGGATCGGATTTTCGTTGTCGGCAGCTGACGGCTCTGCGCGAAGGAGCTCGCGCAGCATGTCGCCCGCATAGAAGACCACCGTAGCGCCATAGCGGCGAACGTCGTCCCAGAACGCGTCGGGGTCGAACCGGGTCGCGAGCGCCAAACGGGAGCCTCCAACCAACCCTCCACCGACCGTCACCAACATGCCGGCCGGGTGATGAAGTGGCAGACAGCAGTACACCGTGTCACGCGGAGACAGCGTGCATGCGGCCGCAGCTCCATAGGCAGAGAACGCCCAACGCTGGTTGGTTATCTTGGCGGCGCGTGGCTTCTTCCCGCGCCCGGCGGTGAGGATGATGAGCGCCAAGTCACGCGCGCATCCCGGATTCGGCTCGTACCAGCCGGGCAGGTCCACCGTGTCAGGGTCGATCAGCTCCATGTCGACGACGCCTGAAGGCAGGGCTCGCTCTTCGCGCGCGCCACCAAGCACGAGCACCTCGTCGAACAGCTCTTTGCCCAACGCAGCGCTCTCGGGGTCTGCAATGACGAAGCGCGCGGCGGAGCCGTGAATGGCCTCTTCGAGCGTCGCCCGCGAGCGGCCTGGGCTCAGTAAGATCGGCACCGCGCCTAGGCGGCTCAACGCGGCCGTCACGGAGAGATAACTGGGACGCGGGCCCATCAGCACCGCAACGGGCTCGCCTCGGCGGACGCCGCAACGGATCAAACCCCGGACGATGCTGTCGACTCGGCGATCAGTCTGCGCGTACGAAAACGCCCGACCTTCCCACAGGAAGAAAGTACCCTCCGGATTGGAGGCGGCCTGCTCGGAGAGAGCGAGCCCCAGGCTCACTCGGGTGTCCGGCTGCATCTGTTGGAGAACACTCAAGCGGGGAACCTGCCAACGAAGGCTGTCGAGCTGCTCGCCAAGGTCCGTCGCGGAACGCCCGACTCGCTGCCACCAGGCACCAACCGCGCCCAGGATGGTTTGATAGAAGAGCTCGACGTCGAAATCGACTTCGTCGAACTCCGCTTCCTCCGGCTCTTCGAGCGGCGGCGGCGCTTGGAGCACCGACGGCTCGGGTCCGACGCCTTCGCGCCAGCGCACCCAGCTCGCGACGGTGGGCCAAGCAAACGACACCGCTTGGCTGCCTACGACGAGGCCGAAATGCCCCGCCCGCATCGACACCTCGAACAGCTCCGCGTTGGGGGCAGCGCCACGGATGGCGCGAACCGCTGATTCGTTGGCGATCGTGTCCCGCTCACCGACGAAGAACATCACGGGGCAGGTAATGTCCGCAAGCGTGACGGTTCGGCCGGCGACGACGAACCCGCCGGAAAGCATTCGATTGTGAACGACGAAGTCGTCGATGAACTTCTTGAGCGCGGGACCAGGCCAGGCGACGAAACCTTCACCACCTAGGAACCGTCGGCGCGCTTCGCGCTTCTCGAGGGCCTGCCGGTCATGCAGCTTCCGAACGAAGTCCATGAGCTGGCTGACCTCTTTGTTGGCGGCGAGAAGCTTGAAGCCGGTGCTCGTCAGCTTCCGAACGAAGTCCATGAGCTGGCTGACCTCTTTGTTGGCGGCGAGAAGCTTGAAGCCGGTGCTCGTCAGAAATCCGGGCAAGCCTTCGAGCTTGTCTATCGGCTTGTCGAGCGCGCCCTGGGCCAACTCGAACAGGCGGCCCGCGATCGTGTCGTCGATCTTCGGGAGGGCCCGATGAATGTCGACCGGGCTTCCGAACGTCACCAGCGAAGCAATGCCCTCGGACGCCCGGTACGCAGCCAATTGATAGGCGAACATCCCGCCCTGCGAGTATCCGACCAGGTGCACATCATGGCCCGTCGCGTCGCGCAGCCAGTCGATCGAATCGTTCACCGCGGTGATATGATCGTCGAGGGTGCGTTTCATGCCTCCCTCTTCTTGCTCCGGGGAGCCGAAATCGATGACCCAAACGTCGAGCCCCAATTTCGTCAACGCGGTGACACCGCTGATGTCGGGCGCGACGTCGTAGATGTCCGCGGTGACCATTAAAGGAGGAATCAAGAGCAGCGGCGCCTCGACGGTCGGGTGATGGTCGTCCCCTCCGTAGCGTCGCAGCCGGGCAATACGTATCTGATGGACGACCTTGTACGGCGCATGCTCCGGCTCGGTGAAGTGTCCGAGCCTCGCAAGCTCGAGGGCGTTCTCGGTCGCCATCGCGATACGACGAAAAGGGGCGCGCCAGCTTGGTTTTCGGCCTGTCCTTGCCATCGTTCGAATCCTGACCCTAGCACCAAGCGAGCGGGAGTTGGAGCCCTCTACCCCGCCGTGTCACAACCGCCTTTGCCCAATGACGCTGCTTGCTTCCATCACGATGCCCCCGTTCACTGATGACGAGGTGGCCGTGCTGCGGCACATCGAGGGCGTCCTGAGCCGGCATCCCTACATGTGTACAGACCTCGGCGGAAGCGGTCCGGTCGCCAAGGTGCTCGAGGACGTGCTGAGCACGAGACTCGCGCTGCTGCACACTGAATCGTCCGCGCGGGAACACGGTGAATGCGCAGCGCTCCTCGGCAAGCTCCAGGGCTGGGAAGCGCAGCTCGCGGATGCCTTGATCGACGAACGAGATTCGGAGCTGGCCCGTCTTCGCTACGAGACCACCCTCCTGTTGCACCCGGAACCGCATACGCAAGAGACGCGCGGCACGACAGCGGTCCACGTGGCGCGCGTCACCGGCGCATGGGAGCAGCGGCGCGGCAGCCGGTCCTCCCGAACAATCCTTTCCGAGAGGGTGCAGCAGAACCGCGATTTCTTTCGCCACGGCGCCATGCTGCCCTTCTACTGGGGGAGGCGTCGGCGGATCCGCAAGCTGTTTCCGGGCGTCGTATTCGAAGAGCCCGCCCTTCGCGCAACTTTGTTTGCGATCGAGCAGATTGGTCCGCTCGTCGACAATTTTGCGTTCAAGGGCGCGGGAGGGGTTCCGATGTCGACCTCGGTTGCGTTGGCGGACATCGCGTTCTTGTACATGCAGCTTGCCGACGAGTTCCTCGACGAGCTCGCGACCGCAGCTGGCGGTCACGATACCGCCGGTCGTCTCGTCCAGGCAGTCTACCGGAACGACACCTCCAAACGCCCGCTTTGCGACCTGTCACTAGCCCACCTTCGGCAAGCCGGTGTCGATCCTGACGCTCACGCGACGAAGTTTGGAATCACGCTATCGAAGCTGTTCGACGCTCTCGACCAGCTGGCGGTCACGATAGATGAGCTTCTCGCCGACGCCGACGATGCCATCGTGCATGCCACGCACCTTTTCTTGCATCATTGTTTCCAGACCTACTTGGACGAAGCGGAGCTTTGCGGAACTGCGCGCGCGCGTCGTGCGGACCAACTGCATCTACGCGACACAGCCTGGCACTTCTACCGCAAGAACAACATGGTCATGATGCTCTGGCTCGACTTGCGGGCGCGACTGCTTGGGCTCGAGCCCGCCAAGCACGTAACCGTGATTCGTCGGTGGGGATATCTTCTGTCGGCGTTCCAGATCTTCGACGACTTGAAGGACATCGCGCTCGATCTAGGGAAACAGCCGAGCTATCCGCTTCAGATCGCAGCCAACGACTTTCCCGTGGAGTTTGCATGGCTCGAGCAGCGCTTCGGCGCGGACCGGCTGCCCGTCACGCGCGACGAAGTCCCGGAAGTGAACCTCTGGGCAAGGGGGACGGTGCAGCAATGTATGCGATGGAGTCGGCTCATCGCCCTCGCCCACTTCGACAACGCGCTTCTCTACGCGTGCGACCAGCGGTGGCGCAAGAGCTGGACGCGGCGACGCAACTCGTTCAATCCGCGCGGCAGCGCCACGGCCGAGGCCCGAGCGCACGCGGTAGACCGCCTAGTCCGCACGTTGTTGACGATCCGCGGCACGGACCCCGTGCCAACCGTCGACGACGAACAGCTCGCGTTCGCGCTCGATGCAACCGCGTACGAAGGCTCGTGGCAGATCTATCTAGCGATGTTCCCCAACATCCGCGCGATGTATCGGTTCGCAACCCTACGGATGTGGATGACCGCGGAAGAAAAGGCACGTGCCGCTCGTCAACTACTACGGCGCTACCCTCGCGCGCGCGCAAATGCCTTAGTCGGCCTCGCCGATGCTGATGTCGACCATCAGGTCACCGGCGATCGCCTCGAGGCTTTCTCGAAGCTGATCGAGGTCTAGCGTCCTCGGCGCCCGAAGCCTGGCCGTCGCCTTGAACAAAGTGTCGCCGGACCACGGCGCCCCATCGCATTCGGTATTGAGTTCCTCGACGTTGACACCGCGGGCCGCAAGCGCCTCCGAGATCTTGTGAACGATCCCTGGGCGGTCACTGCCGATGAGCTCGAGCGCAATCACGTGTCCCTCTTCGACCGCTTCCTCGACGCCGCGCTCAATCACCACACGAAGGCCGTCCGACCGCAGCGCCTCCAACGCCTCCGACAGCTCATCCACGCTCGCAGCGGGCACACTCACGCGAAGAATTCCCGCAAACTCACCCGCCAATCGAGACATCCGGCTCTCGACCCAACTCCCCCCGTGCTCCTCGACGACAGCCGACACCGACTCGACCAACCCCGGCCGATCCTTCCCAATCACAGTAACGACAAGCGACTCCATAGGGGACAGGCTCCATACCCGTAATCGCCCGACATTCCAAGGCTTTTCAGGCAAAGATCCCAGCGACTCGCCAACGCGTTGCGATCTTTGCCTGAGAAGCAGCTAGATCTCGGGCAGTTAGGACCCTAGAGCGTGTCCCCATGTTTGCGAAGCGTACGCAGGAGGTGGAACCGTTCCTTGCGATGGAGGTGATGGAGCGGGGGATGGCCATGGCGCGAGCCGGGACACCGATCGTTCAGCTTGGCGTCGGGGAGCCAAACTTCGACGCGCCGCCGGCTGCTGTTCAGGCTGCGGTCGATTCATTGGTGTCGGGTGAGACGCACTACACCGACAGCCGCGGGCTATTCACGCTGCGTGAAGCGATCGCGCAGGACTGCGAGAAACGCCGTGGGGTTGCGGTGGATCCAGACCAGGTCGTAGTCACTAGTGGAACTTCGCCTGCAATCTTGTTGTGCTTGAACCTGCTGGTCGACCCAGGCGACGAGGTGATCCTCGCGACACCGCACTACCCTTGTTACCCGAACATGATCGCGGTGTGCGGAGGCAAGCCTATTCTCGTGCCAACGTCCCCCCAGGACGGCTTCGTCATGGACGTCGCGAAGGTGCGCGATGCGATCACATCGAGGACGCGCGCGATCTTTCTCGCATCACCCGCGAATCCGACGGGCGCCGTCCAACCCAAGGAAGTGGTGGAGGAGCTCAGCGACCTCGGCATCCCAATCCTCTCTGACGAAATCTACGACGGGCTCACCTATGACGGAGCGACGGTGACCTCCCCCCTGTGCTTCACGGAAAACTGCTACGTGCTCGACGGGTTCTCGAAGCGCTACGCGATGACGGGCTTCCGCTTGGGCTACCTCATCGCCCCGGAAATTGCGATGCTACCTTTACAAAGCTTGATGCAGAGCTTTTTCATCTCAACGTCGCAGTTCGTGCAGCAAGCGGGCATCTCAGCGCTGGCCCGCGGCGCCGAGCACGTCGAACACATGCGCCGACAGTACGCCATCCGTAGGCGCATCCTCGTCGACGGACTGCGAGATATGGGGCTCTCGATCCCGATCGACCCACCTGGCGCGTTCTACGTATTGGTCGACATGCGCCACTTCGAGCGCGACTCGCTACCGCTCTGCTTCGACATTCTCGATAAGGCCCACGTGGCGCTAGGCCCCGGACGCGACTTTGGAGAAGCCGCCGAAGGCTTCGTCCGCTTCAGCTTTGCGACATCGCGCGAGGAGATCGAAGAAGGCTTGCGCCGGTTGGCTCGGGCCCTCCCCGAGCTCTGACGATCAGTCGGCGTCGCCGAGCAGCGCGAGGAGCGCCGCTTCATCGATGATTGTAACGCCAAGCGACTGCGCCTTGTCGTGCTTGCTTCCGGGGTCGTCTCCAGCAACGACATAGTGCGTCTTCTTCGACACCGACCCCGACACCTTGCCCCCCGCCGCCTTGACGCGCTTGGTCACCTCAGTGCGCGTTAGCGTGGGCAACGTCCCGGTCAGCACGAAGGTCTTGCCGGCGACGTCAGCAACCTCGCGGACATCGGCCGCTCTGACACGGAGGCTCACCCCAACGTCGGCCAGGCCGGCAAACACCTCACGGACGGCCGGGGAATCTAGCTCGTGGAAGATACTGTCGGCGCTCTTGCGCGCGAGCCCCTCGATCGCACCGCGCTCGGAAGATTTGGCGGGTGCCACGGTCTCAACAGCCTCTTCATCCTCTGCCACGTATCGAGCTGCAAACTCCAGCAACGCATCGGCCGTCTTGAAATAGGCGGCCAGATCCTCGGCCATCGTCTCACCAACGTGGCGAACAGCCAGTCCGTTCAACACGCGCCCGAGGCCCCGTCCCTTCGCTTCCTCGAGACCGGCTTTGACGCGCTCGGCGCTCTTGTGGCCCATGCGGTCCAGCCCCGCGAGCGCATCCACCTCGAGGCGAAACAGATCGTCCGGCGAACGCACGCCGAGCTTGTCCACCACCTGGTCGACGAGGACCTCTCCCATCCCATCAATGTCCATGGCTTGCCGGCTCGCAAAATGACGAAGCCGCTCCCGCACCTGGTCCGGGCATGTGGGGTTGGGACAGTAGACGAAGATCTCCTCGCTCACCGCCTCCGTGCCGCAGGTTGGGCACGCATGCGGCACCACGAACCGCTTCGCGCCGCGCTTTCGTTTGCTCTTGTCGACCTCGACAACCTGAGGAATGATCTCGCCGGCCTTTTCGACCAGCACCGTATCCCCAACGCGGATGTCCTTGCGCTCGAGCTCGACGAAGTTGTGTAGCGACGCGCGGCTCACGGTCGTCCCGGACACGAACACCGGCTCTAGAATGGCGACCGGCGTCAACTTACCCGATTTGCCGACAGACACTTCGATGTCGAGAAGCCGGGTAGGCTTGCGCTCCGGCGGAAACTTGTACGCAATGCCCCAGTGCGGGTGATGCCCCGTCGCGCCGAGTCGCGCATACAAGCCAAGGTCGTCGAGCTTGATCACCATTCCATCGATGTCGTAGTCCAACGTTTCTCGCCGGGCTTGGTAGTCTTCGCAATGCTGGAGCGCCTTCTCTTCAGAGACGGTTTGGAAGACTTCGCTCAGGTACACCTCGGCGCCGCGGTCCGACAGCCACTGCAGTGTCTCGTGTTGCGTCGATGGGAGCTTCACACCTTCGTCCCATGCAATCTGATAGAAGAACGCCCGAATCCCAGTCTCGTCGAGGCCCGCCGGGTCCTTGCGCTTCATCATGCCCGCACAACCGTTGCGGGGGTTGATCAACGGCTTTTCGAGCGTCGCGTTGAACCGCGCAAACTCGGTGAGCGGCCAGTACAGCTCGCCACGGATCTCGAGCTCCCCTTTACCCGACCCCTTCAGCTTTGTTGGCACAGTGCCGAGCTGAGTCACCTGCTTCGTAATCACGTCGCCCTTGCGCCCATCGCCCCGGGTCACCGCGCTGCGCAGCACACCGTCGGCGTAGAGGAGCGACACCGAAATCCCGTCGACCTTCGGCTCGACGATGATCGGAATCTCCTCGACCTCGAGCTCCTTTCGCCGCCGACGAAACCAAGCGGAGAGTTGATCGGACAGCGGCATCGGCTCGCCACTGCTGTCACGCCGATTCGGTGACAGCTTCTCGAGCGAAAGCATGGGAACGCGGTGCTCCACTGTCTCGAACCCGGCGGTGTGATCCTGCCCCGGTTGCAAGTCGAGCCGTTCAGCCGCGTCGAGCCCCAGCTGCCCCGCGAGCTCCTGATACCGATCGACCAGATCATCGAACGCATCATCGGTGATCTCCGGCGCCCCCGCCCGATACGCCGCCTCGTGATAGCGAATCTGCTGGGTGAGTTGCTCCAGCTCGACTTCCAACCGCGCCCGACCACCCATCCCCCAAACCTTGCCAGAATTAACCCTTTCTAAAAGGGGACAGTCCCCTTTTTGGAGGGGCTAATTGTCGTCTTTTTGGGTGATGTTGTGACAATGGGGTTCGGCTAGGGCAGCTTGTTTAGTTGGGGATGAACGACGAAGGGCAGCGTCCCGAAGGCCTCGGGGAACGATCGAAGGCTCGGTACGAGCGCGAGCGCGATGAGCAAACGCGCCTGCGCTCGCTTGGCGCCTTGTCACACATGCTGCCGATCATGTCCTTCATCTACGCCGCGGCTGCCGTTGTGTTCCTGCTGGCGCCGCCGTTCACGCCCAACACGCCCCATGTCTTCATTTGCGCGATCGCCTCTGCGCTCGGGCTTCTGGTGTGGGCGGGTATGCGCGTCGACGACCCTCGCTTCGACACGCCGATCTCGATCGCAACTATCTCGATCGCCGCAGGCATGGGGCTCACGATGTTTGCTGTCAGCGGCGCGATTAGCAACACCACCACACTTGCGATCTCGGTCGTGGCTGCGGGCGCGTTGCTCTATCGCTTGTCGATGTTTGCCGTGATGGTCGGCGTGGTCTTCATAGGCTGGGTGCATCTCGCGTACGGCTATGCGAGCGGCCCATACGTCCTTGGGTTGTTCCATCTCTGGGCGGCGACTGTCGTCGGCGCCCTGGTCCTGTGGTCGCGCCGGCAACTCATGTTTCGACTCCACGAGGAAGCCCAGGAGGCAGACGCCATGCGCCGCCTCGCAACTGAGCAGGCTCACACAGTGGGCCGCGCGCGCGATGCTGCGTTGGCGTCCGCGCAAGCCAAGGGGCAGTTCCTGGCAAACGTGAGCCACGAAGTCCGCACACCACTCAACGGAATCCTCGGTCTACTGCAATTGATAGACCCCGCAGCGCTGCCGAGGCCGCAAGATGAGTACCTGCGCGAAGTCCAAAAGTCCGGGCGCTCTCTCCTCGCGATCGTCAACGATTTGCTCGACCTTTCGAAAATCGAGGCGGGAGAGATGCGCCTCGAATCCGTCGCCTTCGACATCATCTCGATGACCGAAGAGATCGGCATGAATTACGCATCGTCCGCCCACGCCAAAGGCATCGAGCTCGTCACTCAAATCGATCCGGGCGTACCATCCGAGGTGTGCGGCGACCCGCTCCGCCTTCGGCAAGTGATCTCCAACCTCGTCAACAACGCGCTAAAGTTCACCAAGGAAGGCGAAGTCATCGTGGGGCTTCGGGTGCGCAATCGAGGTCCGTGGCACATCGACCTCGAGGTTCGGGTCTCCGACACCGGCCTCGGCGTGTCACAGGAGCAGGCCGAAAGCATCTTCCGCCCGTTCTCACAGGCAGACGCGTCCACGACCCGCAAGTACGGCGGCACCGGCCTCGGGCTCCCAATCTGCCGGCAGCTCGTCGAATTGATGGGTGGCGACCTTCAGCTGCGGAGCACCCTCGGAAGCGGCAGCACGTTCTTCTTCGAGGCGCGCTTCGAGCTCGAGGAGAGGCTGAGCGGGGAGCTCAAGGCGGTCACCGAGGCACTTGCAGGCATGAAAGTACTGGTCCTCGAGAGTAACAGTCGAGCGCGCGAAACGCTGTGCGCACAGCTCCGATCATGGGATATGCAAACGTGGCCGACGACGACTTTTGATGGCGCACTCAGGATGTTTCGTGGATCACCGCGTCCAAGTGTTGGCCTGATCGACCTGCGCAGTCTCGGCAGGGATTGGCGAAGACGGGCTCTCGAGCTGAACGAGGCGGCTGTCGCATGCGGGGGCTCCGTCGTTGCGATCTGCTCTCACCGGCACGAAATCAGCGAATTGCTCGCCGCTGGAATCCGGGTGCACGTGGAGAAGCCGCTTCGGCGAGTCAAGATCATCGCCGCCCTCCTCGAAACGCTCAACCGCGCGGGATCGCCGCAACACTTTCAGAACGACATCAACCGCCCTTCTCTGCCTGCTCCTCCGCCGCAGGAGCTCCGGTCCAACGGCATGAAGATCCTCGTGGCTGAAGACAACGAGGTCAATCTGATGGTCGTTCATGCGCACCTCAAAGCCCTCGGGTACGAAGTCGACGCCGTGAACGACGGTGTGGCCGCACTCGACGCACTGAAGGAAGGGCATCGCTACGCCGCCGTCATCATGGACGGACAGATGCCGAACATGGATGGCTATCAGACCACCCGAACGCAAAGAGTACGCGAATCCGAGTCGGGTCAAAGACGCGTGCCCATCATCGCGCTCACCGCGCACGCGATGACCGGAGACCGCAGCACGGCGTTTGCCGCCGGAATGGACGACTACCTGTCGAAGCCGTTCACCCAGAAGCAACTCCAGAACGCTCTCATACGCTGGGCCGCGCGGCCGTCCGCAAGCGCGTCCGAGTTCCCGCCCGATGCGCTCGACACCACGATTACGTCCCAGCTCTTGGAGCTCGAAGAGGAGGAGCCGGGGTTTGTTTGCGACGTCATCGAGAGCTTCTTCCGGACGGCCGAGGAGAGCATCGCCCGCATGAAGGCGGCTATCGAGCAGGGTGACGTCAAGACGCTGCGCTCCGCCGCCCACATGGTTCGGGGCAGCAGTCAGCAGCTCGGAGCTCGCCGGCTCGGGGCAACCTGCTTCAAGCTGGAAAGCCTCGAAGGGCTCGAGGACGCCGGCTCGATCGTGAGCCACTTGGAACGCGAGCTCGAAGGCGCGCGCGAAGCGCTGACAGGTCTCGCCGAACGCGCACTCGACGCAGCGTCCTGACGGACGTCAGTTGCCTTGCGCACCGGCAAGTCGCGACGCGTCGACGATCCAGCTATCCCGAATCGTCTGCGCCGGAACACCCTCGGCGTGCTCGACGATCCACTCGACGTCCGACCCATCGAAGCGCGCAATCTGATGGAAGTGGTAGATGCCCAGTCGGTTCAACGTGCGTTCGAGGCTCGGGTCGACGCCCTCGAGCCGCTGAAGATCGTCGCGCGGACCGAACGGCTGCACCATGACCCAGGCAGGCGGTCGCGATTCGCCACTCGTCTTCGCCTCGAGCTCGACCTCGCGGACTCGGCCTTTCAGCAGCTCGATGTCGTCGAGCATCCGTTCGTGAATCCCATGCAGCACCTCGAGCTCAGTCCGCAAACGCTCGCCCCGCGTCTCCGCCTGCCGCAATGCGACCTGCGCTTCGTCACGCTCTTCGACCGCGATCCGAAGCTCGCGTCTCAGATCTTCCGCGGACTCGCGTGAAGTCGGCCGTGCCTCGAGGTCGATTGCGGACAATCGCGCATTCGCCTCTTGCATCGTGCGGTTGTGGGCGTCCAACGTCGCGGTGAGCTGCCGCTTGGAACGTTGCAACGTGTCGATCTTGTCGTTTGAAAGGGAGAGCTCCTTGTGAAGCCCTTGGATGCGTTGGTCCCGGGTGATGATGTCACCTCGCGCTTCTTCGAGCTCGTACCCGAGTGTCTTGGCGCGCACCGGCGCGACCAGACGCCCCCAGAAAAACTGGCCGAGCCACAAGAACACGCCACCAAACACAGCCGCAATCAGCAAGGCGCCGATCATTTGCAGCACGAGATACGTCACGTCTCACCTCCCCCAAGGCCGTCTTCACCTGCAACGAGCATGTTCGCGTGTACGGCGCGTACGCCACGAACCATGCTCACGATTCGCTCTGCGCGCTGCGCCTCCGACACGGACGGCACCTCGCCACGAAGCTCGACGTCCCGCCCATCGACCACGGGGATCACCTCTGAGAAACCAGTGCGTTCGAGCACGGCGGTCACACGCGTGGCGACGTCCCACTCGATTTGATGGCGAGCGGGACTGAGACAGGACACCCAGACGACATAGCTAAGGAAGCCTGCCGACACCGTTCCAAAGACTGCCTTCTTCCACATTGGTCGGTTTGCCTACGACTGGCATTGAACCCGATTTGTCGAAGAAAAGCTATGTTCTGGCGCGGCGTCAACCGGCAACGGGCGAGGCAGCGCACAAATCACGGGGGGGCATCGCCCGATCGGGTGCTCCACACGCAGCTCAAGACCCAAAGATGTGCCGCTCCACGATCTGGAAGAGGCGCTCCTGGCGATCATCCGCCCATGTGTAGAGCGCGACAGACGGCGCGGTGAACGTGACGGCGCGCAGATCGATCGTGTTCGCCCATCGGAGCGCCTGACGGCGTTCGTGGGCGTTGGCCCGACGTTGGATTCGCGCCAGTGTCATGTGCGGAAGCGGTGGGCGTGTGTCCTTCGGGGCTCCGGCTGCGCGTAACAGAGGCTCCCGGGCCTCGGCGATCATCTCGGCGAGCGGAGCCCGCCCATCAGCGACCATGGCGCAGAGTGCCGAGGGCTTTGCGCGGTGGCCGAGCGGCTCGATACCGCCAAACGATCCCGTTACCCCGCGAAACGAAGGGAAGTCGCTGACCAGATCCCAGGCTCTGCGCGCGTCTGACTCTCCCACCGAGCCGAGAAAGCCGAGTGTGACGTGGCGGTCCGAGGCAGCGAAAATACGTACACGCGGCGGCGGCTCGGGATGCAGCCGCAGCCCATCTACTTGCATCGGGAACGCGATGAACCAATTAGGGGCCACCCTGCGAGTCTAGGCTCAACCCGGACCGGCTGCGAGAGCTCATGCCCATCACCGAAGCGTTCAGCGAATCCCTCACCACTTACCCGATCTACACGTGGACCGTGCTCGGGGTTGTGGTCCTAGGGATCGTCAGCTTTTTCCTATTGATGTTCATCTCCGCGCCTTACGGCCGCCACCTGCGCCCTGGCTGGGGCCCGACGGTCAACGCCACCGCGCTGTGGGTCATCATGGAGGCGCCCTCTCCGATCGCGTTCGCAGTCGTCTACTTCATGTCGGACAACGCATTCAAACTGGTGCCACTCATCCTCCTCGGAATGTACATGGTTCACTACCTGTACCGGGCGTTCATCTACCCGTTCCGAATGCGCGGGGGACACAAGCGAAAGCCGATCGTCACTGGTCTGCTCGCGTTTGGCTTCAACACCGCCAACGGGTCGACCAATGCCTTTGCGATTACTGCGCTCGCGCCTCACCTGCTGAGCGCCGAGTGGTTGACCGACCCTCGATTCATCGTCGGCGTCATCGTCTTCGCGACCGGGTACCTCATCAACCACCAATCAGACGCCATCCTTCGGAAGCTCCGAAAGCCAGGCGAAAGCGGCTACAAGGTCCCCCAGGGCGGGTTCTACCGCTGGCTCTCGAGCCCCAACTACTTCGGCGAGATCATCGAATGGACGGGGTTCGCGCTTGCCGCATGGACGGTGCCCGCCTGGGTGTTCGCTTGGTTCACGGCCACAAACCTCGTTCCGCGTGCGTTTTCCAACCACCGCTGGTACCGAGAGCACTTCAGCGAATACCCGAAAAAACGGCGCGCCATCATCCCGCACATCCTCTAGTCCGTAGACTTGCGTCCCCGCCCCGATTGACGCGACAATGTGCAGCCAGGGGCGCACATCGTCGGGGAGGGATGCACGGTGGCCGACAAAGATTCGAGCTCGCGTAAAGAACCGTCCGACCTGTTCAAGGTCGAGGACGCCACTCCTTCGATCGCACCGGTCGACAGAATCGTCCTTCCACCGGAAGAAGCGCTCAAGCGACGCATCCGGCGCTTCATCGCGGCCGGCATTGCCGCGCTGACCTTTTTCTTCATCGGACACCTTGTCCTCGGGTGGATTCACGCGGCGCGTCTCGCGTCGGCGCTCGACGAGGTCATCAACGACGGCAGCCCGAACACCATCGACGGCGCGCTCGGCCTTCTCCGAGACGACCCCAACGACTCCATCCGGATGCGACTGCTCGCAACGGCTGCGCTCGGAGGCGACCATCAGAAACTGTTGGACGCAGAAGCACTTCTGTCGGAGTCACCCCAGCAAAATGACCCCGACCAGCGAATCGCCAGAGTGTACGCCTTCCTTGCAGAAGGAGACGCGCGTGCTGCGCATGCCGAGGCGGAGAGGCCCGCAAAGTACTCGGATCAAACCGATGCGTTCCTTCGCGGACGAGCGCTTACCGCCGTTGCGCGCGGCCAATGGCAGCAGGCACTTCCCGACGCCCAGCAGGCAGTCGAGTCGCGGCCCGGCGCACCGGAACCGATCGCCTTACTCGGCCGCATCACCGCGAAAACCGAAAGTCCGGCAGCGGCCCTCGTCATCCTCGACCAGGCGACCGTGCAAACCGCTGCAACGAAGATCGCCCGCGCGCGAATCGTCGGCCTTCAACAGGGCAATGCAGACGAAGCGCTCGCACTAGTCAACCAGGTGCGAGAGGACCGTAACGCGTCCGTCGTGCAAAAAGCCTGGGCTGAGTTGATCACCGGCGTGCTTGCGTACCGCAGAGGTGCCATCGGCGCAGCGTACGAACACGCACAAGCCGCAGCAGAGCCCGAGCTTCGTGTCGACGAACCATTGCTCATCGGGACCGCACAACTTTTTCTCGCGCTTGGGCGAGTGGGAGAAGCGAAGGCGCTGCTCAAGCGATTGTCGGGAGGGCCTTCGGCCGACTTGTTTACCCGCGCACACGTGATCGCGTGGTGGTACGCGCAGACGGGCGACATGCGAGCCGGGCTCGCCACGTTGAGCGGAGCCGGTTTTGGGCCTGAAAAAGCGGCAGAACCTGCCTTTCGCGCTTTGGTCCTCGCGGAGTTGCTAAGCGGCTCCACGCGGGCAAGGGAGCGCGACCGGGCGCTCTCGCTCTACGAAGGCGCGGCGAGCGACGCGCACTGGGGTGTCGCAGCTTCGGAAGCGCTCGCCAATGTATTGCTCGAAGGGGGACGCACCGAGGAGGCCGTCGCCGTGTTGCGGACCGCACTCGGGGCGACGCCAAATCATCTCGCGCTGGTGGACGCGGCAGCTCAGGCCTACATTAGCGGTGGCCGACTTGCAGACTCCGAGCAGGTGACGTCCGCTGCGCTCGCCGTGTTCGACGACGAGGGTTGGGCGCACGGAAGTCACGCGCGTGTCCTGCTGGCAAAGGGTGAGCCGGCGAAGGCCGTCGGTGAGCTGGATCGTGCCGTCGAGCTGAGTCCGGGCGATGCCAGCTTGTATGCACTCCGCGGCGATGCGGCGCGTGAAGTGGGATCGACCGAAGAGGCGAAGACTAGCTATGAGAAGGCGCTGCAACTCGACCCCGGTCAGGCGCGCGCGCTGTCCGGGTTCGTGGCACTGCTGATCGACCTGGGCGACTTTGCTCGCGCGGCCGAGCTCATCGACCAGATGGACGCAGCAAAGGTACGCGACCTGCGGGCGGACGAGCAGCGTGTGCGCTTCCTCGTACGGACCGGCGCGGGGCAGAGCGGGGTCACCACGATGCGAAATGCCGTCGGGCGGCACAAGAGCAACGTAGCGCTGCGACTCGCGGGCGCGCGCGTGTACCTCCAAGCTGAAGACTACGCGCGCGCCGGCAGCTATTTTCTGCAGTCCAGACGCAACGGAGCAGACGCTAGGCTTGCCGAAACGGCCCTCGCCCTTGCGCAGATCTACGGCCGTCGAAAGTTGGGCGCGGAGCACTCGATCGAGCGCGCAGTCGAAGCCGCGAACGCCGAGGGCAGCCCTTTGAAAGCAGGGCCGCAAGTTCAGGTATGGGAGCTGATCGTCAAAGCACGGCTCGCGCTTGCCGATGAGAAACGAGGATTGGCGGTGCGCTACGGGAAGCAGGCCGCAGGGCTCATGCCGGACGACGCCGACGTGCATCTTCTGCAGGCCGACATCGAAGAAGATCGCGAGCGCTCACCCGAGCGACCGTTGCGGAAAGCCGCGAACGCACCCGTCCCGATGCCCGTCGCGGCAGGCCGCCTCGCCATCCTACTCGGTCCAACCGAGGAAGGCTGCGAGATGGCGACGCGCTACTTGAAGGCCAACCGCACCGGCAGGCTTGCGAGTCGCGTCCGTGACGTGAGCCGCCAATGCAAGTGATTGCGGAGCGCTAGGCCGAGTCGGAGAGCAGGCCCGAGACCCGCTCGACCGCGTCGATGTACTCGCTAACCATCTCTTCAATGACCTGGCGAACGGGCTTGCGTGTGTTCATCTGGCCAACGACCTGACCCACGGGCGTACCCAGCAGTGCGTCCGAACCTTCGGCGCCACTCTGCGCGAAGCGTGTAATGCGCTGCGTAGCTTCCGCCGTGGCCATGAACTGAAGCGGCATAGGGAGGTAGCCCGGACATTCCGGATCCTCTTCCCAGGCGCGCGTGTAGTCGGTCTTGAGCTGTCGGGCCGGCTTGCCGCTGATGCAGCGCGAGCGAATCGTTTGGGTGGAATCAGCGACGAGCAGTTTGTCGACGAGTGACGGAATCGAGTCGGATTCCTCGGTGGCGAGCCAGATCGAGCCGGTCCAAACGCCCGCGGCACCCATGGCCATCGCAGCCGCCATCTGGCGACCTGAGCCGATCCCGCCTGCGCCGAGCACGGGGGTCGGGGCCACGGCATCGACGACCTGCGGCAAGAGAACCATGGTGCCGATCTCGCCAGTGTGACCGCCCGCCTCGTAACCCGATGCGATGACGATGTCGACGCCCGCGGTCTTCTGCTTGATCGCCTGTCGAACGGTGCCGCAAAGCGCAGCAACCATGACGCCCTTGTCGTGCGCCTGGCTGATGATGTCTTCCGGCGGCGGCCCGAGGGCGTTCGCGATGAGCGCGATCGGGTGCTTCATCGCGACCTCGAAGTGCGCGCGGCCACCGGATGCCGACCAGCCGAGCAGCCCTTCGATCTCTTCGACGTCATCGGGAAGCGGAGGCACCCCATTGCGATCGAGCAGGTCGTTGATCCACTTGCGATGCGCAGGCGTGATCATCTGGTCGAGCTGATCCTTGGTGATGTCGCCCTGGTCCTTGCCGATGTACTTGGCGGGGATGACGGTGTCGACGCCATACGGCTTGCCGTCCACATGCTCGTCGATCCACTTCAGCTCGAGCTCGAGCTGCTCCGGGCTGTACGCCACAGCCCCCAACACCCCGAGCCCACCGGCCCGGCTCACCGCAGCCACGACATCGCGGCAATGGCTAAACGCAAAGATGGGAAACTCAATCCCCAACTGCCCACAAATCGCAGTCTTCATAGAACGTGTTCTAGACCTATTCGAGGCTTTCGTCGACTAGGTCGACCCAGCCGTCGGTTCCGTCGATCATGGCGGTAACCCAGTCGAGCACGTTTACGCCGCCAATCTCCGTCTCGAGGCTCCCGATCTGGATGCCGGCGACGCCCCCACCGTCCGAGGTCTCCTGAAGCAAGGTCGTGTGGGCCCCGCCCACCGGAATGAACCGCTTGTAGCGGTCCTCGAACATCGTGGTCGTACGCGCGGTCTCCGCCAGAAGCCACCCGGTGAAGTCCGCCGGAGCGACCGCCAGGAAGAACGTAGCGATGACCTCGTCGGCGCTGAAGCTCAACGCGCTCATGGTGAAGTTGTCGTCTGCGGCGAGCTCCCATTCGATGA